>NZ_JBFAQT010000054.1:0-36303 GCF_040678895.1 Kitasatospora sp. NPDC049258 | reverse complement strand
GACGGTGACCCGCACGCCGCGCCGGACGGCATCCTCCAGGGCGGGCAGGAGGCTCAGTACGCGGCTTGCGACCCAGGGAGTCGGATCCGACGCGCGCCCGGCCGATGCTCATGTCGGACCGTCCGTGTGCCGACAAAGCCAGGAGAAGCAGAAGGAGGATCATGTTCTGGGTTTTCATCGGTCTCGGCGTCTCCGGCGGCGCTCTCGTCCTCTTCCTCCTGGCGGCCCGGGCGGGCAGCCGTAGCGAGGAGGACGGCAGTTGATCCGGACCGCGGCCCCGCCGGCGCCACCCGCTCAGTACAGCGGCCGGCGCAGCGCCAGGTAGGTGGGGGTGCGGGTGAAACCGAGACTCTCGTAGAGGGCGAGGCCGTCCTCGGTGGAGATCAGCTCGATCGAGGTGCAGGACCGGGCACGCAGCGCCTCGATGACCGCGGTGGTGACCGCGCGGCCGTGGCCGCGCCGCCGGTGGGCCGGGTCGGTCACCACCGTGTGGATCCGCCCCCACCGCCCGGCGGGGTGCTCGGGGCCGCTGTAGCCGCGGTAGGCGATGCCGATCGCGCAGGCCGCCAGGCCCGCGTCGGCGGGCACCACGTAGGCGACCAGGTCCGGATCGGTACCCAGCCTGCTGCGCAGGTCCTCCCGATAGGTGGCCCGCCACCGGTCGGTGACCGCCTCGCCCGCCAGCACGGCGACCCGCAGCCGGAGCAACTCGTCGGCGTCCGCCGGGGTGGCCGGCCGGACCGGCTGCGGGTTCGACGTCACGGTGCTCCAACCTGCCGCCGGAGAGGGAGAGTTCACGGCATCGGCGCGAACGCCGGGGCCGACTCGATTGTGCGGCGGCCCGCACCGCGTGGGCAAGCCGCAGGCACCGGCGCCGGCCGGCGACGGGGTGGTCCCGCCGCCGGCCGGGGTGATCAGAGCAGGGTGCGCCAGTAGTACCAGAAGCGGTTCAGCACCAGCAGGGCGATGCCCAGGTACCAGATCGCCGGGACCACCCAGTGCCAGCGGGCCACCGCCGGCCACCAGCGGGGGGCCGGCAGGACGCCGGTGCGCATGTTGTGCAGGGTGGTGTACCAGAACAGTGGCAGCGCCACGGCCCAGACCACCATGCAGTACGGGCAGAGCGCGCCGATCTCGTACAGCGCCTGGTCGATCAGCCAGAGCACGAAGCCGAGGCCGAACAGGGTGCCGGCCTGGAGGCCGAGCCAGAACCAGCGGCGGTAGGCCGCCCCCGCCAGCAGGCCCGCGCCGACCGTGGCCAGTGCGGCGAAGGCGGCCAGGCCGATCAGCGAGTTGGGGAAGCCGAAGGCTTCGGCCTGCCCGGTGCGCATGATCGAGCCGCAGCTGATGATCGGGTTGATGTTGCAGCTGGGCCGGTAGTCCGGGTTCTTCAGCAGACGGATCTTGTCGATGGTCAGCACGGCCGAGGCGGCCAGTCCGAGCAGGCCGCCGACCAGCAGCAGCCAGCCGTACCGGCGACCCGCGCCGATCGGGGCGGGAGCGGCCATCGGGTCAGCCGCCGATCGACTGCTTGACCAGCGCCTTGAACTGCTCGCCGGTCAGCGGTCCGCTCTGGTTGAAGATGGTGAGCGGCTTGTCGTCCAGCTTGATCGTCGGGGTGCCCTGCACGCCGCTGCTGTTGAACGCGCTCGCCACCTTGGCGGCCCACGGCCGGTAGGTGCCCTCGGTGACGGCCTTGGTGAAGGCCTCGGTCTTCAGGCCCGGCACCTGCTCGGCGAGCTGGAGGATCCGGTTGACGTCGCCGAAGCCGTCCTCGCGCTCGTCCGGCTGGTTGGCGTAGAGCACGTCGTGGAACTGCTTGAACTTGTCGACGCCCTCGTTGAGTGCCGCGCCGGCCGCGGCCAGCGCGGTCTTGGAACCCTTGCCGCCGAGGTTGTTGTCCAGGAAGGCGGCCAGGTGGTACTCGATCTTGTAGTTGCCGTCGTCGGCCAGCTGCTGCACGGTGCTGCCGGCCGAGGTCTCGAAGTTCTTGCAGATCGGGCAGCGGAAGTCCTCGTACACCTTCAGGGTGTGCGGGGCGTCGGCCTTGCCGTAGACCACCACCGTGCCGTCCGGGCCGGTGGCGTTGGCGGGCACGACCAGCGCGCTGCCGGCGGCCGGTGCGGCGCTGTCGCCGGAGCCCTGGCCGGTGCCGATGGCGAGGGCCGCGGCGCCGCCGACCACGGCGAGGGCGCCGAGGACCGAGACGCCGACGATCACCCGGCGGCGGACGGCGGCGCTGCGGGCCTCCTGCAGCTTCGCCTGCTTCATGCGGTCACGGGGGGAGAGGGAGGTCTGCTGGTTGCTGCTCATGATGGTCCGTCGACTCCTGGAACGCGGCATGCCGCGCGGCTACGCGTCGGGCATGCGGGAGGGGTGGGTTGGCCTGCGGGGCCGGCCGGACCGCCTCCGGGGGAGGAGTCGTCAGCCGGCGAGCGCGAGAGCCGGCGGACCGCGCCGCGGCGCGGGGGTGAGCACGAGTTGGGCCGGGCGCGGCAGTGGGCGCTCGGCCTGCGGGGCGGGTGCCAGGGCCGGCGGGCAGCCGGGCAGCGGGCTGCCGGTCAGCAGGGCCCGCCAGGGCGCGGGGAGCAGCGCCCGGACGGCGCGCAGCGCCTCGCCGAGGCCGGTCATCGCCCGGTCGCCGAGCCGCAGCCAGGCGGCGGCGGCCAGCGCGAGGCCGACGTGGACCAGCAGCACCAGCAGCTTGACCCAGCCGCCGGAGTGACCCGACCAGTCGGTCAGCAGCGAGCTGCCGCCGACCGAGCCGCCGCCGCAGACCAGCAGGTCCATGCTGTGCCCGGGGGCGGCCGAGGCACAGGTGTCCTGGCCGAGGTTGAACGCGGTGTTCAGCAGCAGTTCGACCGGGACCAGCACGGCCGCGATCTGCGGGAAGCCCCGCCGGGAGCCCGTCAGGACGATCGCCAGCAGGAAGACGGCCGCCGAGGCGGCGGCGACCAGGGTGAGCGGGAGCGCCCGCCCGGTCAGTACGACCTGGCCCAGGGCGGCGAGCGGCACGGCGAGCGCGGTGAACACCGCGGCCCGCAGGGCCCTGGTCGCCTGGTTCTGGGTCATGGTTTTGGAGTATGCCACGGTTGGCGGGCCCGGCGGGAGGGCGCCTCGGGCCTCCGCCGCCCGGGCCGGGCCGCGGGTGCCCGGGCCGGAGCGGGTGCCCGGAGCCGTACGGGCGCCGGGGCGGGGCCGGTCTGCGCGGGGCCCGGTGCGGGGCCGGGGCCGGGGGGGAGGACGCGCCGGCGGCTGTGTCGAGTCTCACCGGCCGTGGCCGCCGCCGTCACCCGTGGGGGTGGCTGCCGCCGGAAGGCCGTCCGGCGGTGTGCGGGGCTCGGGACAATCGGGCGATGGACGAGTTGCCGGACATCCCATGGCTGCGCCTGCCACATCCGCCAGACCTGTCACACCTGTTGCATCTGTTGCACCCGCCCCATTTACCCGGGGCACCGCACAGCCGGCCACCGGGCCCGCCGTCGGGCGATCCGTGCCCGCCGGAGCCGGGGTCGCCCTCGGCTTCCCCCGCGCCGTCACCGTCCTCGCCCTCGCCTTCGCCGCCGCACGGCCCGGGTACCGGCTCCGGCGGGACCGAGACCGCCCCGGCACCCCCGTCCGCGCACCCGGCCCCCGCGCCCCCGGCCCGGCCCACCGCCCGGGCGGTCCACCTGACCGACACCGGCACCGGGACCGGCCCCGCCGAGACCGCGCCAGCGCCCGCACCCGCCAAGGCCGGACCGCCGCCAGCACCCACCGCCGCCGTACCCGCCGTAGCCGCACCGGCCGGCACCGCCGTGGCCGTACCGCCGCCGGCCGCCGCCCCGGACCAGGTACCGGCCATCGACCCGGTGGTCTGGGCGGCCGTCCTGCTGGTCACCGTGCTGATCCCGGCGGCGATCGCCGCTCTCGCCCACCCCCCGCACGCCCCCCGGAGCCGCAGATGAACCTGTTCGCCTTCGTCGGCTCCGCCGCCGCGATGATCGTCGCCCTCGTCGCCCTGGCCGTCGGCCACCGGCTGCGTCCCGTGCCCGCGCAGGGCGAGCCGCCGGCCGAACCGCATCCCGTGCTGTCCACCATCGGCTCCGGCCTGCTGTCCGGGTTCGTGCTGCTCACCGGCTTCCTGGTGGCCACCGGCTGGGCGGCCCGCAGCACCCACGTGCTGCCACCGGTGGGCCTCTACGCCGCGGACATCTGCGCCGGGATCGCCGTGCTGCTCTACCCGGCCCTGGCCGGCCTGCCGGTGACCGCGCGGCACGTCACCGCGGTGTGCTTCTTCGGCGCCCTGGTCGGTTACACCCTCGCGGCGGCCGTCCAGCTCCGGCCGTGAGCGCCCCGACGGGCATACCCTGGACGCTCCCGGAGGGAGGGAGCCCGAGGCCATGCCGCACCCCGCAGAACCGGCGGACCGGACCATCGGCGCCGTGCTGACGGCCCGGATCGCCGAGCAGACCGCCCGGCTGGTGGTGCTCGCCGCGGCCGCCCGCGCCGAGCAGCCCGACGCGGTGCACCAGCTGCGGATCACCTGCCGCCGGCTGCGCAGCACCCTGCGGGTCTTCCGGGCGGCGCTCCCCGAGGACGCCGCCCGGGTGGCCGGCGAGCTGGCCTGGCTGGGCGGCGCGCTCGGCCGGGCCAGGGACGCCGAGGTGCTCGCCGCCCGGCTGCTCGGCCAGGCCCGTGAGCTTCCGGCGGACGCCGGGCGGGGCGAGGTGGTGGCCGACCTGGCCGAGTGGGAGCGCGAGCAGCGCCTGCTGGCCGGCCCGGAGGTGCTCGCGGCCCTGGACGGCCCGCGCTTCGCAGCCCTGCCGCCCGCGCTCGACGCCCTGGGTGCCGCCCCGCTGCCCGGCCGGGCGGCCCGCCCCGCCGGTCCTGAGCTCGACCGGGCGCTGCGGCGGGAGTACCGCCGCGCCGCCCGCCGGGTCCGGGCCGCCGAGCGCGCGACGCCGGGGCCGGCGACCGAGACCGCCCTGCACGAAGCCCGCAAGGCCGCCAAACGGGCGCGCTACACCGGCGAGACGGCCGGGGCGCCCGCCGCCCGGTTCACCGCCCGGATGAAGTCCGTCCAGGACGTGCTCGGCCGCCACCAGGACGCGGTCGTCGCCTGCCGCACCCTGCGTGAGCTGTCGGACGGCGGCTTCGGCTACGGGGTGCTGTACGGACGGCAGTTCGCGGCGGCGGCCCGGGCCCGCGAGGAGTTCCCCGAGGTCTGGCGGCGGGTCGCCAAGGCGGTCTAGGAGCACCTTCCCGGCCCCACCTGCGGATCGGGCACCGGAGCCCCCGGCCGCGCTACGCCGCAGATACTTTGCGCACCTAGCGTCGCGCCCAGTGCCGAGACTCCTACGCGAATTCGGGGGACTTCAAGTGACGACCGTGCACGAAAGGACCGTTCAGGACGCGCTGAGCATGCTGCGGACCGCCGCCGAGCGGATCGGCTCGCTCAGCCACCGGCAGCGCGAGGTGCTCTCGCTGCTGCTCGGCGATCTGTCGAACCGTCAGGTCGCCAAGCGGCTGGGGATCACCGAGCGGACCGCCAAGGCGCACGTCGCGGCGCTGATGGAGCGGCTCGGTGTCGACTCCCGGCTCCAGCTCGCCCAAGTGGCCCTGGTCGAGCGGCTGGTGGCCGACCCGGGGGGTGACCGAGCGGACGGTGGCCGACCGGAAGGTGGCCGAGCGGACGGTGGCGGACCGGGGGGTGGTCACCGCCGGCGCGCCGTCGGTGCGGGAACTGTCCTCGCGGACAATGTCGCCCACCCTCGACGCCGCCTAGATTTGGCCTCGGCCGACCCGGCCCGGTGGGTGACTTCCCGCCCACCGGGCCTATCAGGACGGGGAGTTGAGACCCCCGCCGCGGCCATCCCATCGATGCCAGTCGACGGACAATCCGGAGGATACCTCGTGAACCTCAAGCGTGCTGTCGCCACCGTTGCCCTTCTTGTCACCACGGCCGGCGTGGGCCTGGCCACGGCCGGCACCGCCTCGGCCGACGGCCGGGTGACCTGCGGTGTCGGGAACGCCTGCCTCTACTACAACTCGCCGTCCTACGGCTACGGGGCGCACTTCACCCAGAACGGCAACATCTCCAACTACAAGGACAGCTACTTCAGCGGTGGCGGCGCGGGCAACGGTGTCGTGGTCAAGAACCACACCGCGTACGTGGACAACTGGAACCAGGGCTGTGGCATCACCGAGTACGAGTTCAGCACCGGCAACGGCGGCCGTTCGGACTACATCCCGGTCTACGGCGAGGGCGTCCTCACCGTGACGAAGAACAACAACGCCGCGGGCTACTTCTGCTGACACCGGCACACCGGGCCGGGGGCGGCCGTCACCTGCCGCTCCCGGCCCTTCCCGTGCGCCGGATCGAACCCGCAGTCAAAGGGAGACGTTCCCATGGCAACTCCGTACCTCACCAGGGGCGGTGGGCTGGCGGCCGCCGCCGTCCTGCTGGCGGTGGGCTCGCTGACCGCCTGCTCGGGCGGCTCGCAGCAGGCCGGGGCGGACGGCCCGGCCGCCGCGTCGGCCGAGCCCCTGGCGCCGCCACCGATCGGGACCGTACCGATCCTCGCCGCGGACGTGGCGAGCCGGGCGCTGCCGATCGACCCCTACCTGCTCGACCGCGACCAGCGCGGTCAACTCGACTCCGCGATGCGGATGGTGACCGAACGCTGCATGGCCGGCTTCGGCTTCGGCTACCACGTACCCGGCGGCACCGATGCGGGGTTCGCGCCCGCCACCCGGACGGCCAACCGCTACCTGGTCAGCGACCCGGCCTTCGCCGCGCAGTACGGCTACCACGCCAAGGTCCAGCCGCCCGCCCCGCCCAGCGGCGATGCGCCGACCGGCGCCATGGCCGTGGCACTGGGCGGCACCGCCGACCCGAGCGTCAAGCCCGGCTCCAAGGCGGCCACCGGCGGGCAGAACATCAACGGCCGGACCGTGCCGCGGGGCGGCTGCGTCGGCGAGGCCCTGGACCGGACCGGCGCCTCGGAGCAGAACGGCAACGGCGGCGACGACCGGCTCGCCCGCGACCTCGACGCGCAGGCCTGGGCGGCGTCGAAGGCCGACAGCCGGGTACTGGCGGCCTTCCGCTCCTGGTCGGACTGCATGAAGGCGCAGGGGTACGCGTACGGCACGCCGATCGACGCCAACGCCGACCCGCAGTGGACCGGCGGCGCCGTCGCCTCCGCGAAGGAGCGGGCCACCGCGACCGCCGACGCGCAGTGCAAGGTGCGGGCCAACGTGGTGGGCATCTGGTTCACCGTCGAGGCGGCCTACGAGTCGAAGCTGATCGAGCAGCACGCCGAGGCGCTGGCCGCGGTGAAGCAGGACATCGACCGGCGGATGCGGATGGCCGCGCAGGCGATCGCCTCCTGACGGTCGATCACCCCGGAAGGAGCGGAGCCAGGTCGTGGCGCAGGTGGAGGAAGACTTCGTGCAAGGCTTCGAGGGCGGCGCCGAGGGTGCCGAGGACGGCTCCGAGGCGGCGGCCGGCCCGGCGGCCGGGGCGGACGGCGAGCGGCACGGCCTGCACCGCAGGCGCCGGCTGCTGCTCGTGGCGATGGCCTGCGCCGTGGTGCTGTCCGCCGGTGGCCTGGCCTCCTCACTGGTCATCAAATCCCCGGCGCAGGCGGCCGCCGAGGCCGGGCCACCGGTCGCGGACGTGCTGACCGCGCCGGTCGAGCGGCGGGTGCTGACCGCCACGGTCGTGGTCCGCGGCCAGGTCACCGCCGCGCAGTCGGTGGACGTCTCGCCGATGGCGGCCGGTGCTGCGGCGGGCGGCCGGTCGGTGGTCACCAAGCTGCCGCTGAAGGCGGGCGACCGGATCCTCGCCGGACAGTCGGTGCTGGAGGTCTCCGGCCGGCCGGTCTTCGCGCTGCCGGGCGAGCTGCCGGTCTACCGGGACCTGCGCCCCGGCGCCACCGGCCAGGATGTCGAGCAGCTCCAACGCGCCCTGGAATCCCTGGGGTTCAGCAGCGTCGGTGATCGCCGGGGCAGCTTCGGCGAGGCCACCAAGGCGGCGGTCAAGGCCTTCTACGCGGCCCGCGGCTACGACCCGCTCCCCGCGGCACCGGACGGGGACGCCCAGCTGTCGGCCGCGCACGACGCCGTCACCGCGGCGGAGCGGGCCGCCGCGGACGCCCGGGACGCGCTGGCCGCGGCCGGCCAGCCGGGCGCACAGCCGGGCGCACAGCCGGACGGCAAGGGCACCGCCGCCGCGGCGCCCACCGCCGCCGCCCGCAAGCAGGTGGACCGGACCGCGCAGGACCTGGCGCTGGCCCGCAAGCGGCTCGCCGACGTCGCGGCGGCGAACGGGGTGATGGTCCCGGCGGCGGAGCTGCTGTTCCTCTCCGGCTTCCCCGCCCGGGTCGACGGCGTGGCCGCCCGGGTCGGCAGCGAGGTGACCGGCCGGGTGCTCACGGTCTCCGCCGGGGCGCTGGTGGTCCACGGCACCCTGAGCCCCTCGGACCAAGGCCTGGTGCACCCAGGGCAGCAGGTGCAGATCCTCGCCGAGCTGAGCGGGATCACCGCGGCCGCCACCGTCGACGCGGTGGCCGACAGCATGGACGACGGCCGGGGCCAGAACGGGCAGCCGCCCACCACCGGCGGGGCGGGCAGCACCCCGGCGCAGAGCACCGGCGGCGGCCAGCCCGGCTACCTGCTGACGGTGCGGCCCACCGCGCCGCTCGACCCCAAGCTGGCCGGCCAGGACGTCCGGCTGAGCGTGCAGTCGGCCTCCTCGGCCGGGCCGGTGCTGGTGGTACCGCTCTCCGCCGTCTCGGCGACGGCGGACGGACACACCGTGGTGACGGTCTACCAGGACGGCCGGCGCCGGCGGGTCGAGGTGACTCCGGGGACGGTCGGCGGCGGCAGCGTCGAGGTCCGGCCGGCGGCCGGGGCCCAGCTCCAGGAGGGCGACCAGGTGATCGTCGGCGTCGGCACCGGGAGCACCCGGGCGGGTGCCGAATGACCACCCCGGTCATCGAGTTCCGCCGGATCGCGCTCGACTACCCCGGCCCGCCGCCGGTCGCCGCCCTGAAACCGTGCGACCTGGCGATCCGGCGGGGCGAGTACGTCACGGTGGTCGGACCGTCGGGCTCCGGCAAGTCCACCTTCCTCAACCTCGCCGGTCTGCTGGATGCCCCGACCGGCGGACGGTACCTCCTGGACGGCATCGACACCGCCGCGCTGCCGGACGGCGAGCGCACCGCGCTGCGCGGCCGGAAGATCGGCTTCGTCTTCCAGTCCTTCCACCTGCTCCCGCACCGCTCGGCCACCGAGAACGTGGCCCTGGCCATGCTCTACGCGCCGGCCCAGGGCCGGCGCGGCGCCGCCGACCGCCGGGCCCGGGCCGAGGCCGCGCTGGCCCAGGTCGGTCTGGCCCACCGGGCGGGGGCGCTGCCGGGCCGGATGTCCGGCGGCGAGCGCCAGCGGGTGGCGATCGCCCGTGCCCTGGTCAACCGGCCGTCCCTGCTGCTGTGCGACGAGCCGACCGGCAACCTCGACAGTGCCACCGCCGAGTCGGTCCTCGCCCTGCTGGACACCCTGCACGCCGGCGGCCTGACCATCGTCCTGATCACCCACGACCAGCAGGTGGCCGCCCGGGCCGGGCGGACCATCACGATCCGGGACGGCGTCCTGCGGGAGGTGGCCACGGTATGAGGCGTACAGCGTGGCCCGGCCGGCGGGCCCGGCGCCGGGCGGTCGAGCCGTCCCGGCTGCCCCTGCGCGAGCTGCTGGCAGAGGCACTGGCCGGGGTGCTGCAACGCCCGGCCCGCTCGACACTGACCGCGCTGGGCACCGTCCTCGGCGTGGGCACCCTGGTGGCCGTCCTCGGCCTGGCGGCCACCGCCTCGGCGCAGATCGACTCCAGGTTCAGCCTGCTGAGCGCGACCGAGGTCACGGTCGAGGACACCGGCGGACCGCGACCGGACCTCACCCCGCTGTCCTTCCCGGCCGATGCCGACGCCCGGGTGGAGCGGCTGCACGGGGTGGAGGCGGCCGGCGTCTACTGGCCGGTGCGGCTCGCCGACCCGACCGTCCGGTCCGCCCCGGTGGGCGACCTGGCCGGGGGCGGTGAGGTGCCGGTGCTCGCTGCCTCGGCCGGGGTGCTGGCCGCGGCCCAGCCGCACCTGGTGCAGGGCCGGGTGTTCGACGGCTGGCACGAGGCCACCGGGCAGCGGGTGGCGGTGATCGGCTCCGCGCTGGCCGCCCGGCTCGGCATCACCACGCTGGACACCGAGCCCGCCGTCTTCATCGGGCAGCAGGCCTTCACCGTGATCGGCATCGTGGACAACGTCCGGCGCAAGTCCGACCTGCTGCTCTCGGTCACCGTCCCGAGCAGCACCGCCGTACGGCTGTGGGGCGCCCCGAGCGGGGACCGCGCCACCATGCTGATCTCCACCCGGATCGGCGCCGCCCGGCAGGTGGCGGCCGAGGCGGCGACCGCGCTGGACCCGGCCCACCCCGAGAACTTCAAGCCCGTCCCGCCCCCGGATCCGCGCACCCTGCGCTCGGACGTCACCTCCGACCTGGACCAGCTCTTCCTGCTGCTGGCCGGGATCTGCCTGGTGATCGGCTCCGTCGGGATCGCCAACACCACCCTGGTCGCGGTGCTGGAGCGGACCGGGGAGATCGGTCTGCGGCGCGCGCTCGGCGCCCGGGGCCGGCACATCACCGGGCAGTTCCTCGCCGAGTCGGCCACGCTGGGGCTGCTGGGCGGTCTGGTCGGGACCGCGCTCGGGGTGCTCACCGTCCTGGCGGTGGTGCTGGCCCGGGAGTGGACGCCGGTGATCGATCCCGCCACCGTGCTCGCCGCCCCGGCCCTCGGCCTGGTCACCGGCCTGGTCGCCGGGCTCTACCCGGCCTGGCGCGCGGCCCGGATCCAGCCGGCCGAGGCGCTGCGGCGCTGAGCGCGTCGTCGGGGCCCGCTTACGTCCGCCCAGGTGCGCGACTCCAGGTGCGCGACTCCAGGGGCGGCCGACGGCCGAGCCGCGCGGGCGTGCGGCAGCGCCGGCCCGGTTCAGGACAGGCCGGCCGCCGCCGCGGCGGTGGCGAGCAGGTCGCGGAGCATATGCGGGGTGAGCCGGCCGGTGTAGGTGTTGCGCGGGCTGGCGTGGTAGCAGCCGAACAGCTCCAGCGGCGCCCCGCCGTCGGCCGCCGGCAGCACCACCCGCGCGCCGTGGCCGAACACCGGTCGCGGTCGCGGCGCCGGCCAGCCGGCTGCCGCCAGCGCGGGCAGCACCGCCTGCCAGGCGAAGCCGCCGAGCGCCACCACGGCCCGTACGGTCGGCCGCATCAGCTCCAGCTCCTTGGCGATCCAGGGCCGGCAGGTGTCCCGCTCGGCGGTGGTCGGCTTGTTCTCGGGCGGCGCGCAGCGCACCGGGTCGGTGATCCGGACCCCGTGCAGCACCATCCCGTCGTCCCGGCCGACCGAGTGCGGCTGGGAGGCCAGCCCCAGCTCGTACAGCGCCCGGTAGAGCAGGTCGCCGGAGGGGTCGCCGGTGAAGATCCGCCCGGTCCGGTTGCCGCCGTGCGCGGCCGGTGCCAGCCCGACCAGCACCAGGGCGGCGTCCGGCGGGCCGAAGCCCGGGATCGGGCGGGCCCAGTAGTCCTGGTCCAGGTAGGCCCGGCGCTTGACCCGCGCGGCCTCCTCGCGCCACTCCACCAGGCGCGGACAGGCCCGGCAGCCGGTCACCAGCGAGTCCAGCTCGGCCAGCCCGCGGACGCCGTCGGAAGGGTGCTGCCGGCACTTGTCCATGGTGGGGATCCTACGGAGTAGCGTGGGGAGCGGGTCCCGCCGAATCCTGCCCGAGGTGACGCGATGCTCGTAGTGGATGTGCTCGTCGGGGTGATCCTGGCCCTGATCGTGCTGGCCGGTCTGAGTGTGCGGACGGTGCAGCAGTACCAGCGCGGGGTGGTGTTCCGCTTCGGCCGGGTGGTCGAGCGGGTGCGGCAGCCGGGACTGGTGATGATCATGCCGGTCGCGGACCGGCTGAAGAAGGTCAACGTCCAGATCGTGACCATGCCGGTGCCCGCCCAGGAGGGCATCACCAAGGACAACGTCACGGTGCGGGTCGACGCCGTCGTCTACTTCAAGGTCGAGGACCCGGTGAAGGCCATCGTCGGCGTGCAGGACTACGGCTTCGCGATCTCGCAGGTGGCCCAGACCTCGCTGCGCTCGATCATCGGCAAGAGCGAGCTGGACGAGCTGCTGGCCAACCGGGAGCCGATCAACCAGGGGCTCGAACTGATGCTGGACAGCCCGGCGCTGGGCTGGGGCGTGCAGATCGACCGGGTGGAGATCAAGGACGTGGCGCTGCCCGAGTCGATGAAGCGCTCGATGTCCCGGCAGGCCGAGGCGGAGCGCGAGCGGCGGGCCCGGATCATCACGGCGGACGGCGAGTTCCAGGCCTCGTCCCGGCTCTCCGAGGCTGCGGCGATCATGAGCGCCACCCCGGCGGCGCTGCAACTGCGCCTGCTCCAGACGGTGGTGGAGGTGGCGGCGGAGAAGAACTCGACCCTGGTGCTGCCCTTCCCGGTCGAGCTGCTGCGCTTCCTGGAGAGCGCCACCAAGCCGGCCGAGCCGGCGGGGGTGCCCGGGGCGGCTGCGCCGCCGGGGCCCGCCGCGCCCGGGCCGCGCCCGGTGGAGCAGCTCGAACTGCCCGACCTGGACGGCGTGCTCGCGAAGGAGATGCCGGCCGAGGAGGTGCTCGCCAGGGAGGTTCCGGCCGAGGAGGTGCTCGCCAAGGAAGTCCCCGCCGAGGAGGTGCTGGCCAGGGAGATCCCGGCGGACGAGGTGCTGAAGTCGGCGCGGACGTGAGCCGGCCGCCGGGTGGCGTGGCCGTGGCGGCCGTCCCAGGATGGAGTAACGGGGCTGTTCACCCACGTCGGGAGGCCTGACCATGACCACAGCCGGAGAGATCATGCATCCGGGGGCCGAGTGCATCGGGGAGACCGAGACCCTCGCCGACGCCGCGCGGATCATGCGGGACCGGGGGGTGGGCGCCCTGCCGATCTGCGGGGAGAACCAGAAACTGCTGGGGATCCTGACCGACCGCGACATCGTGCTGAAGTGCGTGGCCGAGGGCCGCGACCCGAGCACGGTCCTGGCGTCCGAACTCGCCGTCGGGCGGCCGATGGTGATCGAGGAGGACGAGGACGCCGAACAGGTCCTGCGGATCATGGAGCAGCACCTGGTGCGCCGGCTGCCGGTGATCAACCACCCCGACCACAAGCTGGTCGGCATGATCAGCGAGGCCGACATCGCCCGGAACATGCCGCAGGGCCGGCTCGCCGAGTTCGTCGGCGCCATCTGCGCCGAGTAGCGGCCGGGCGGAAGCCGAGGAGCGGCCGGGCGGCAGCCGGTCACGGTGGGCAGCGGGTCCGGGACGGGTACTTCCCGCCCCGGACCCGGGGTGTGCCCGGCCCGGTCATCGGCCCGGGCATCGGCCCGGCCTTCGGACTGGTCAGATCCTGGCCAGGAAGGTGTCCGCGATCACCTGGTAGCCGGCGTCGTTGGCATGCACGTCGCCGCGGGCCATGTTGGTCCACCGCAGGATCCGGGCCACGTTGGACGGCACCCGGGTGCCGTTCAGCGGGACCAGCGGCAGGAAGGCATCCGTGCCGAAGGCCCGCGCCACGTCGGCCGTGGGGACGCCGTGGGCGGCGTCCACCCCGGCGATGGTGACGTTGAGCAGGTCGGCCAGCGGCACCGAGAGCAGCGCCGTGGCACGCCCCTGATCGCCCGTCGACCAGGCGGCCAGGTACGGGTCGTAGAGGTTCATCCCGATGATCCGGGTGTCCGGGCCGGCCGCCGCCCGCAGCCGGGTGAGCACCGTGTCCAGACCGCGCCCGGCGGTGCCGATGCCCGCCAGCGTGCACGGCAGGTCGATCGATCCGCCGGCGGTGCAGCCGCCGATGTCGTTGGCGCCGATGTCCAGGGTGACCAGCACGCCGTCGCGGTGGTGCGCGCGCAGGAACGTCTCCGCCGCGGCCAGCTGCGAGCCGCCGTACGGATGCGGGTACGGGCAGCCGCCGCCGATCATCGTGGTGGTGGACTCGCCCGGGCAGCCGAGGTCGGTGAAGCCGAAGGGCTGTCCGGCCGCGGCGGCGCGGGCGTCCAGGACCGCGGCGATGTCCTGGGCGTAGCCGTGTCCGACCACGTGCCCGCCGTCCGGGGTGCTCTGGTAGCCGGCCGCCAGCGAGTCGCCCAGGGCGAGGTAGTACCGCGGCGTCGCCCTGCTCTGTGCCGCCGCGGGTGCCGCCGAGGCGGAGGCGGCGCCCGTCAGGCCGAGGACGGAGGCGGTGAACAGCACGACCGGGACGACGAGCCGGAGTCTGCCGAACAGGACTGAGCGCATGCGGACCTCCCGTGTGGGCCGGCCGAGGTGAGGGCTCGGCCCGGTGAGGCTACTGCTCGGTAGCGGCGGTGCACAGGGGTCGCGCGTCGGTGCGCTCAGCCCGGGAAGGCGTACACCGCGCTGGCCTGGGCCGCCGGTTCGAGCTCGCCCTCGGCGGTGAGCGTGACGTCGACGAAGGCCAGCCGCCGCCCGAGCTTGGTCACCCGGGCCGTCACCAGGACGTCCGCGCCGAGCACCGGCCGCTGGAAGCTGGTCGACTGCTGGACGGTGGTCATCGGCCCGTAGCCGCCGCGGGCCGCCGAGACGGCCACCGCGGCCGCGGTGTCGGCCGCCGCCATCAGCGCCTGGCCGGACAACCCGCCGCCCTCCCTCGCCAGTTGGTCCGACCAGGGCAGCCGCAGCACCGCGTGCCGATCTCCCGTCCCGGTCACCGACAGGCCGAGCGCCTGCACCCAGGGAGCGAAGTTGTCGGCCAGGATCCGGTCCGCCTCGGCGGTGGGGAGAATCGTCACGCCGCGATGGTAGGGCCTGACCGCGTCCCAGATCGGCACCATGGCACGGCAGTTCGCCCGTGCGGCGTGCTGGCGCGCCGCCCCGGCCTGCCGTACGGTCGGGCGCTGTGATCCTCGACCAGGCGCGCGTGAACCGGATCTTCCTCCCCGGGACCTACCGCGAGGGGGTGCCGTACGGGCTCCTCCGGGAGCTGCGGGCCGCGGCCTCGGTGTGCTGGGTGGAGGAGCCGGCGGTGGGGAACTGGCCTGCCGGGCCCGGGTACTGGGCGGTGCTGCGGCACGCGGACGTCAAGTACGTACTGCGCACGCCGGAGGTCTTCTCCTCGCACCTGGGAGCGACGCAGATCCGTGACCCCGACTCCGCGGCCGATCTGGAGTTCGCCCGCACGATGATGCTCAACCAGGACCCGCCGGACCACTCCCGGCTACGGCGGATCGTCGCCGCGGCCTTCACCCCGCGCGCCCTGGGCGAGTTGACGGAGGCGATCGAGCGGCACGCGGGGGAGCTGGTCGACTCCGTCCGCGCGGCGGGCGAGGCGGACTTCGTGCAGCTGGCGGCCGATCTGCCGGTGCGGACGCTGGCCTGGATCATGGGCGTTCCCGAGCAGGACCGGCAGCTGCTGGTCGACTGGGCGAACCGGGTCATCGGCTACCAGGACGCCGACGTCGCCGGCTCCAGCACCGCCGACCCGGACGGGCTGACCGACCTCGGCCGGGCGGCTGTCGCCCACCGTCCTACGACCACGACCACCGAGGACGGCCGACCGGTCAACCCGCGCTCGCGCGCCGCCCTCGCCGACATGTTCGCGTACGCGCACGGGTTGGCCGAACAGCCGCGGCCCGGAAGCGTGTTGGCGCGGATGAGGGCGGGCGGGCTGAGCGCCGAGGAGTTCGAGACCTCGTTCTTCCTCTTCGCGGTCGCCGGCAACGAGACGGTACGCAACGCGTTGCCCGGAGGTCTGTACACGCTGCTCACCCATCCCGACCAGTTCCGGCTGCTGCGGCACCAGGGGCCCGGGCTGATGGCTTCGGCCGTGGAGGAGATCCTGCGGTTCTGGCCGCCGGTGGTGGAGTTCCGGCGGACCGCCACCCGGGACGTCGAGCTGGCCGGCCGGCAGATCCGGCGCGGCGACAAGGTCGTCGTCTACCACGCCTCGGCGAACCGCGACGGGAGCGTGTTTCCGGATCCTGATCGCTTCGACATCACCCGGACCTGCAACGACCACGTCAGCTTCGGCCACGGCCCGCACTTCTGCCTCGGAGCCCAACTGGCCCGGGTCCAGATGCGAGCGATGCTGGGGCGGGTCGTCACCGGCCTGCCCGGACTGGAGCTGGCCCCCGGCGCCGCACCCGCCCGGCTCGTGTCCAACTTCCAGAACGGGCTCAAGCACCTGCCGATCCGCTGGCGGCCGGACCGCTGACCTGCCCCGGCACCTGTCAGCCGGCCTTCTCGTCGTGGCCGCCGAAGCCCTTGCGCATCGCGGACAGGGCCTTGTCGGCGAAGTCGTCGAGGTGGCGCGAGGAGAAGCGGGAGTACAGGGCGGTGGTGAGCACGGGGGCGGGCACGCCCTCCTCGATCGCGGCGATCGACGTCCAGCGTCCCTCGCCGGAGTCCGAGACGCGGCCCGTGAAGCCCTCGAAGCCGGGCGACTCGACGAGGGCGGCCGCGGTCAGGTCGAGCAGCCAGGATCCGATCACGCTGCCGCGCCGCCAGACCTCGGTGACCGCGGTGGTGTCGATGTCGTACCGGTAGTACTCGGGCTGCTCCATCGGCGCCGTCTCGGCGTCCGCGTCGGTGTGGCGCTTGCCGGCGTCCGCGTTGTGCATGCGCCGTCCTTCTCCAGCGCGGCGACGGCGGCGGGGTTGACGTCGTACACCACACAGGTGTGGCCGTCGCGCATCAGGCGGCGGGCGATGTTGGTGCCCATCCGGCCGAGCCCGATCACGCCGAGCTGCATCGGGTCACTGGTCGCCATGCTCCGCACTCCTGTCGTGAGGGCTCGAAAGCCAGGGCAGCTGCCAGCTGGTGCGGCCGGGGCCCGGGCCCCAGGACCCCGGCTCGTAGGGCACCGGCGCGGGCGGGTGCTCCACCAGCGGCTGGATGACCCGCCAGGTCTCCTCCACCACGTCCTGCCGGGTGAACAGCGAACGATCGCCGGTCAGCGCGTCGTGCAGGAGCCGCTCGTAGGGCTCGGGAGGTTTGCCCAGCTCCGCGGCGAAGGACAGGCCCAGGTGCACGATCTTGGCCGACTGCCCGGACGCCTGCTTGGAGAGCATGCCGATCCGCAGGCCCGGGTCCGGGTCGATCCGCAGCACCAGCTCGTTGGGCGCGGGGTGCTCGGGCTCGTCCAGGAACGCCAGCCGGGGCGGACGCTTGAAGACCACGCGCACCTCGGTGGCCCGGGCGGCCAGCGCCTTGCCCGCCCGGATGAAGAACGGCACCCCGCTCCAGCGCCAGTTGTCCACCGCCAGCTCGAGTTCGACGTACGTCTCGGTCACCGAGCCGGGCTTCACCCCGGGAACGTCCAGGTAGCCCCGGTACTGGCCGCGCAGGCAGTGGGCCGGGTCGACGTCGGCCATCGCCCGGAAGACGTCCATCCTCCGGTCCCACAGCGCGTCGGATCCGGGGCTGACCGGCGTCTCCATCGCGATCAGGGCGAGTACCTGAAGGAGGTGGTTCTGCACCACGTCGCGCAGCGCGCCCACCGGGTCGTAGAACGCTCCCCGGTCCTCGACGCCGAAGTCCTCGGCCAGGGTGATCTGCACCGCGGCCACGTGATCGCGGTTCCAGACCGGCTCCAGCAGCGCGTTGGCGAACCGCAGGAACTGGATGTCCAGCACGGGCTGCTTACCCAGGAAGTGGTCGATCCGGAGGATCTGGTCCTCGGTGAGCACCCGGTGGAGCCGCGCGTTGAGCGCCCGGGCGGACATGAGGTCGTGACCGAACGGCTTCTCCAGCATCACCGTGGCGCCCGCGGTGAGGTTCGCCGCGGCCAGGGCCTCCACCACCGGGGCGAACAGCGACGGCGGGATCTCCAGGTAGAACAGCGGCCGCTCGGCGCCCTCCAGCCGGCCCGCCAGCGAGCGGTAGGTGGCCGGGTCGGTGAAGTCGCCGCGCAGGTAGGACAGGCGCCCGGCCAGCCGCTCGAACGCCGCCGCCTCCACGGCCGCACCGCCGGCTTCCACCGCCGCGCGCAGCGCGGCCACCAGGTGGTCCTGGGACCAGTCGTCGAGTGCCACTCCGATGATCGGACAGTGCAGGAGTCCGGCCGTCTCCAGCCGGTAGAGCGCTCGGAAGGTCATCTTGCGGGCCAGGTCGCCGGTGATACCGAAGATCACCAGGGCATCGGCGGTCATCGCCGTGCCTCCCGTACCTGCTCGGACGGATGGTTGTTCACAAGAGGGACGATATAGCCGACAGTGTCATTGTGCTCACACAGCGTCGCCTGGCCGGGGGTGGGACGGCGATCCTCGGGGTCATGACGCGCCTGCCGGTCCGGTTCTGACCTGCTCAGGGTCTTCCCCGCGGCCTGCCCGCGCTGCCGGTGCCGGCGGCCGTCATCATCACCGTCTCCCTGGCACCGGCAAGGCCACCGCCTGACCACCGCCCGGCGCCCGCCGGATCCGAAGGGCCCGGTGCGGGGGCGGCCTCAGCCGCCGTCCGGCCGGCCGGGGTCGGCCGCGCCGCGCAGCGCCAGGCGGAGCACCTCGGCCAGGTGCAACGCCCGCCGGCCGTCGCCGAGTTGGCCGATCTGGAGCCGGCAGCTCAGCCCGTCGGCGAGCACCAGGGTGTCGGGGCCGGCGGCCCGGACGGCAGGCATCAGCACCCGTTCGGCCGCGGCCACCGAGACCTCGTAGTGGCCGCGCTCGAAGCCGAAGTTGCCGGCCAGCCCGCAGCAGCCGGAGTCCAGCACCCGGTTGTCCAGGCCGATCCGCGCCTCGATCCGGCGGTCCGCCGCGGTGCCCAGGACGGCGTGCTGGTGGCAGTGCACCTGGGTGACCGCCCGGCCGCCCAGCCGGGGGAGTGCCACCCCGGCGCCGTCCAGGAACTCGGCCAGGGTGCGGACCCGCCCCGGCAGCGGCCCGGCCTCGGCGCCCAGCAGCCGGGGCCACTCCTCTCGCAGCGCCGCCGTGCAGCTGGGATCGAGCCCGACCACCGGCAGCCCGGCCGGCAGTGCGCGCAGGCTGCGGCGCATCACCCGCCGGGCGAGCGAGAGTTGACCGGTGGAGACCAGCGTCAGCCCGCAGCAGACCGGCCCGTCGGGCAGCCGGACGGCGAAGCCCAGCGCCTCCAGCACCTCGACGGCGGCGATCGCCGGCTCCGGGTCGAGCAGGTTGGCCATGGTGTCCGGCCAGAGCAGGACGGGCTGCGCGCCGGCGGGCTCCGGGTGCGCGGCCCGGTGGTCGCGGAACCAGCGGACGAAGGTCCGCCCGGGCAGCGGCGGCAGGGCCCGCCGCGGGTCGATCCCGCCGAGGCGCCGCAGCAGGCGGCCGGTGAGCGGCCGGGCCATCAGCCGGTTCGCCGACCGCGGGGCCAGCGCGGCCCCGCGCAGCCAGAGCGGCAGCCAGCCCATCGACAGGTGCGAGGCGGGGCGCAGCCGGCGCCGGTAGTGCTGGTGCAGGAACTCGGCCTTGTAGGTGGCCATGTCGACGTGCACCGGGCAGTCGCTCGCGCAGCCCTTGCAGCCGAGGCAGAGGTCCAGCGCCTCGCGGACCTCCTCGGAGCGCCAGCCGTCGGTGACCACCTCGCCGCGCAGCATCTCGGCCAGCAGCCGGGCCCGCCCCCGGGTCGAGTGCCGCTCCTCGCCGGTGGCCATGTAGCTGGGGCACATCACACCGGTGCTGGTGTCCACGCACTTGGCGACGCCGACGCAGCGGTGCACGGCCTTCAGCAGGCTCCCGTCGTCCTGCGGGTACGGGAGGGCGAGCGGGAGGTCCCGGCCGGGGAAGCGCAGGTCCGCGTCGAGCGGGCGGGGGTCGACCAGCGAGCCGGGGTTGAGCAGGTTCTCCGGATCCCAGATCCGCTTGAACCGGCCGAACAGTCCGATGATCTCCGGCGGGTACATCCGGGGCAGCAGCTCAGCCCTGGCCTGCCCGTCGCCGTGCTCGCCGGAGAGCGAACCACCGTGCGCCACCACCAGGTCGGCGGCCTGCTCCAGGAAGGCCCGGAACTCGCCGAGCCGTCCGGGGTCGGTCAGCGGCCAGTCGATCCGCAGGTGCACGCAGCCCTCGCCGAAGTGCCCGTACGGGACGCCGCGCAGGCCGTGCCGCCCGAGCAGGGCGCGCAGCTCCCGCAGGTAGCCGCCGAGCCGCTCGACCGGCACCGCCGAGTCCTCCCAGCCGGGCCAGGCCTCACCCCCGTCGGGCAGCCGGGTGACGATCCCGGCGCCGGCCTCCCGGACGCCCCAGAGCTGCCGCTGCTCGCCCGGGTCTGTGACCACCGTGACCGTGGCGCGCGGCTCCCGGCGGACGGCGGCGGCCAGGCCGCGGGCGGCGTCCAGCGCCTCGGCGGGGGTGGCGCCGCCGGTCTCCAGGAAGAGCCAGCAGCCGCCCTCGGGCAGCCGGTCCAGGGCCGGCGGGCGCGGGCCGGCCGCGAGCAGCGCGGCGATCAGGTCGGCGGCCATCCCCTCCACGGTGAGCGGCCCGAGCGGCAGCAGGGCCGGGACGGCGTCGGCGGCGGCCGTCTCGTCCGGGTAGCCGGCCACCACCAGGGCGCGGGCCGGCGGGGCCTGGACCAGCCGGACGGTGGCGCCGAGCACCAGGGCGCAGCCGCCCTCCGTCCCGGTCAGCGCCCGGACCAGGTCGTACCCGCGCTCGGGCAGCAGGGCGTCCAGCGGGTAGCCGGAGGTCCGGCGCGGCAGCCGCGGCATGCCCTGGCGGAGCGCGGCGAGGTGCTCGGCGGTCAGGTCCTGCAGGGCGCGGTGCAGCTCGCCCTCGCGGCCCGGCCGGTGGCGCAGCCGTTCGCGCTGCTCGGGCGGCAGCGGGCCGCCGACGGTGAGTTCGGTGCCGTCGGCCAGCAGCAGGTCGAGCGAGTCGAGGTTGTCGGCGGTGCGGCCCCAGGCGACCGAGTGCGCGCCGCAGGAGTTGTTCCCGATCATGCCGCCGAGCGTGCAGCGGGTGTGCGTGGACGGGTCCGGGCCGAACCGCAGCCCGTACGGGCGGGCGGCGCGCTGGAGGTCGTCCAGGACGACGCCGGGCTCGACCCGGGCGGTGCGGGCGTCCGGGTCCAGCGCGTGGATCCGGTTGACGTGCCGGCGGAAGTCCAGCACCACCGCGCCGGGGCCGATGGCCTGCCCGCCGATGCTGGTCCCGGCGCCGCGCGGGACCACCGGGACGCCGTGCGCGCGGCAGAGCGCCAGCGCGGCCCGGACGTCGTCGGTGTCGGCGGGCTTGACCACCCCGAGCGGCAGCTGCCGGTAGTTGGAGGCGTCGTAGGCGTACACCGCCCGCTCGGCGGTGGAGAACCGCACCTCGCCGCGGAGCTCGCCGCGCAGCGCGGCGGCCAGGGGGTGGGCCGGGACGGTGTCCATGCGGGCATCATCCCAGGGGCGGCCCCCGGCGGGGGCGAGCCCGGCCTAGCGTCGGCCGACGGCGCCGCGGGCGAGGTGGGAGAGCTTGGCCACCTCGAAGGCCGCGTAGGCCCCGCTGGCCAGCAGTGAGAACTTGACCCCCTCGCGGCCGTCCGGCCGCCGGTAGCCCTGGGGCAGGAAGCGCCGGTAGTGCTCGGCGGCACGGTGGAAGAACTGCGGGCGCTGCGCCCTGGGCACGCAGCCGGCGAGGTCGAAGACGAAGAGGTAGTGCCGGATCATCCGGGTGAACAGGTGCGGGCGCACCACCTCGTGCTCGGGCCGATCCGCCAGCAGGTCGAAGCTCTGCTCGTACTGCTCGAAGACGTCGAAGTGGCTGCTGCCGGGTGAGCCGGTCGGGTGCAGGGTGTGCCGGCGCCGGATGGTCACGCACTCGCGGTCCAGCACCGCCACCCGGCGGGCGGTCAGCAGGGCCTGGTGGACCGCCGGGACCTCCTCGTAGTGCCCGTCCGGGAAGGCCGGCACGGTGCCGCGGCGCAGCAGCCGGTCCCAGACCAGCGGCGGAGCGCTGAGCAGCTCGGGGCGCTCCAGCGGGCCGAACACCTCGGCGCCGGCCCCGGCGAGCAGCTCGGCGGCGCCGCCGGGCCAGCTGCGGCCGCCGTGCTCCCGGGTGTGGCCGAAGAGCAGCAGGTCGACCTCGCCGGTCGCGGCCAGCCGGTCGGCCATCGCCTGGAAGGCGTCCGGGGCCACCAGGTGGTCGCTGTCCAGGAAGAGCAGGTACGAGCCGGTGGCGCGGGCGGCGCCGGCGTTGCGGGCGCGGCCGATGCCGACCGCCGCCTCCAGCCGCAGCACCGACACCCGCGGGTCCCTGATCTCGTACGCGTCGGCGACCCGCTCCGGGCAGGCGGGGGAGCGGTCCACGACCAGCACCACCTCGAAGTCCCGGAAGGACTGCGCGAGCAGTGCGTCCAGACAGTCCTTGAGCTGCTGGTGGTGGTCGAAGGCGGGCAGCACGACGGTGATCAGGGGCGGAGCCATGGCCCGGAGGCTAGGGCGCGAAACACCCTCCGGCCAAGGCCGGAACTCTGGCGAAACCGGTCAATCGGGGACATAGGACAGTACTGCTGCGCCAAATCTTCACCGTGTGCTTACGGTCGGTCCGCCGATGGGCTAGTACCAGTTGTGGGCCTGCCAGAACGACCAGGCGGCGCAGGGGCTGCCGTAGGTCTCGTTCATGTAGTTCAGGCCCCACTTGATCTGGGTGACCGGGTTGGTCTTCCAGTCCGCGCCGACCGAGGCCATCTTGGAGCCGGGCAGCGCCTGCATCAGGCCGTAGGCGCCCGAGGACGGGTTGGTGGCGGTCACGTTCCAGCCGCTCTCGCGCTCCACGATGTTGCTGAAGCACTGCAGCTGACCGGCCGGCACCAGCTGAGCGGCGATCTCCTTGGGGCTGCCGGTCGGGACCGGGGCGGCCAGCGGGCTGCGGGCCTGCGCGCGGGAGGCGGCCTCGGCCTTGGCCCGGGCGTCGGCGTCCGCCTTGGCCTTGGCGGCGGCGGCCTTCGCCTTGGCGTCGGCGTCCGCCTGGGCCTTCGCGTCGGCGGCGGCCTTGGCATCGGCCTGGGCGTCCGCGTCGGCCTTGGCCTTCGCGTCGGCGTCCGCCTGGGCCTGCGCGGCGGCGGCGTCGGCGGCGGCCTTGGCGTCCGCGTCGGCCTTCGCCTTCGCCGCGTCGGCGGCGGCCTGCTCGGCGAGCAGCTGCGCGGAGGGGGTGGCCTGCGCGGCGGTGGTGTTGGGCGCAGCCGCCTCGGCGACCTTGGCGTCCTGCGGCAGCGCGAGTGCGAGCGTGGCCGAGCCGGCCACGGCGAGCGTGGCGACACCGGTGATCAGGGCGGTGCGGCGGTTCCGGGGGAGCCGGTGCTTGTGGGGCTGCATGAAGCGGAGGACCTCTTCTGTCGGGCCGCACCGGGCACACGGGTACCGCGAAGCGTGTTCGGGGAACAGGCCCGCGAGCCGGGTCGGACGGCCGTGGCACCCCGTCGATGGACCGGGGCGGGCGGCAGGCGCGGCCCTGGTCCGACCGCGCCGCCTGACGACTGGCATATTCTTCGCAGACCCGCGCGGCGGGGGCAACGGGCCCGAAACTACGGCCGGTAGTACTCACGGCAGGGCGTCCTAGCGACCCGCAGGCGCGATGCGAGGGTTTACCCGCTCCTTACCCTCGGCAAACGCCACCGCCCCGCCCGACCGGCATCCCAGGCTTGACCAGCGACGATCGGCCCCGTTGAGGCGGCCCACCGAGGCCGAGCCGACAGTCGGGCCGCGCTCGCGCTCCGTCATCCACTATCGGCGGCAGTAGTGCGCAACCCCGGTGTGGGCGGCCTCACAGGAACCGGACCGCGGGATCGGCAGGGTGCGACCGATCGGCTACCGGGAGCAGCGGGGCCCGGCGGCCCGGCCGGGTACCCCGTGGCGGGGGTCGGGGGCGGTGGGCCGATACTGGGCCGATGGTGATCGTTCTCGTCCTGCTGCTGGGGTTCGGCGGCGTAGGGCTCGCGCAGTGGTACCTCTGGCGGCGGCTGGTCCGGGACGTCTCGGTGCCGGGCGGGTGGTACCGGCGGATCGGCACCGTGCTGGCGGTGCTGCTGCCGCTGCTGAGCCTCGGGGCGCTGCTGGGCGGGCGGCTGTTCCCGCTGGCGGTGGAGCGGTGGTTCGCCTGGCCCGGGTACCTGTGGCTGGCGCTGATGCTGTACCTGCTGCTCGCCCTGGTGGTGGGGGAGGCCGTCCGGCCCCTGCTGCTGCGGCTGCCCCGGCGCCGCGCGCCCGAGCCGCCGTCCGCCGCCGCACCCCTCGCCGCCTCGCCCGCCTCGCCCGCCGCCGGCCCGGCCGACCCGGCGCGCCGGCTGCTGGTGGCCCGGACGGTGGCCGTCGCCGCGGGGGGTGCGGCCGCGGCGGTGGTCGGCACCGGGATGTACGGGGTGCTGCGCGGCCCGAGCGTCAAGCAGGTGACGGTGCCGTTGGCGAAGCTGCCGCGCCGGGCGCACGGCTACCGGATCGCGGTGGTCAGCGACATCCACCTCGGCCCGATCCTCGGCCGCTCGCACACCCGGCGGATCGTCGACACCATCAACCGCACCCAGCCGGACCTGATCGCCGTGGTGGGCGACCTGGTCGACGGATCCGTACCCGAACTCGGCCCGGCCGCCGTGCCGTTGGCCGATCTCCGGGCCCGGGACGGGGCGTTCTTCGTGACCGGCAACCACGAGTACTTCTCCGGCGCCGCGCCCTGGGTGGAGTTCGTCCGCGAGCTCGGCGTGCACCCGCTGGAGAACGCCCGCACCGAGCTGCCCTGGTTCGACCTGGCGGGTGTCAACGACATCCAGGGCACCGCGGAGGGCCAGGGCCCGGACTACGAGAAGGCGCTCGGCGGCCGCGACCGCGCCCGCACCGCCGTGCTGCTCGCCCACCAGCCGGTCACCATCCACCAGACCGTCGGCTTCGGCGTGGACCTGCAACTGTCCGGCCACACCCACGGCGGCCAGCTCTGGCCGGGCAACTACCTGGCCGCGCTGGCCAACCCGACGGTGGCCGGGCTGGAACGCTACGGCGACACCCAGCTGTACGTGACCAGGGGCGCGGGCGCCTGGGGCCCGCCGGTGCGGGTCGGCGCGCCCTCCGACATCACCGTGGTCACGCTGGCGTCCCTGCAGGCCTGACAGCCTGACGGACCGTCCGGCCAGCGCCGCGCGCGCTCGAAGCGTCTCACCATACAGAATAGTTCGTCTCATCATACGACTGCGCTGTTAGGGTCCCGGCATGAACCAGGACCGGATGCACCGCAGTTGGCTGATGCTCGGGATCGGGACGGCGGGCCAGACCGCCAGCACCACCGTGCTCTACGGCCTGCCCTTCCTCATCCCGGCGTTCCAGCGGAAGTTCGGCCTCTCGCTGGCCGAGGCCGGGCTGCTGGTCTCCTGCCCGATCCTCGGCATCCTGGTCTCGCTGCTCGGCTGGGGCCTGGTGGCCGACCGGTACGGAGAGCGGCTCGCGCTCGCCGCCGGACTGCTGCCGGCCGCCGTGGTGCTGGCGGTGGCCGCGCAGGCGGACGAGGTCCGCACGCTCGGCGCGCTGCTGGTACTGGCCGGGGCCACCGGGTCCTCGGTGATCTCCGCCTCGGGGCGGCTGGTGATCGGCTGGTTCCCGCCCGACCGGCGGGGCGTCGCGATGGGGGTCCGGCAGGCCTCGCAACCGCTCGGCACCGGACTGGCGGCGGCCGTGCTGCCGCCGATCGCCGCAGCGGCCGGGCCGGGTGCGGCGCTGCTGTGCTGCGCCGGACTGTGCGCCCTCGCCGGTGTCGCCGTCGCCGTCTTCGCGGTGGACCCGCCGCGCCCGGCCCGGCCGCCCCAGGGCCGGGTGGCCGCGCCGTACCGGGGTGCCTACCTGTGGCGGCTGCACGTGGTGGCGGCTCTGCTGTGCGTGCCGCAGTTCGTGGTGACGGGCTTCGCGCTGGTCTTCCTGATCGAGGCCCGGGGCTGGTCGCCGGGTACCGCCGGGACGGTGCTGGCCGCGGCCAACCTGGCCGGCGCGGGCGTGCGGCTGCTGGCCGGCTGGTGGTCCGACCGGGTCGGCAGCCGGGTGCGGCCGATGCGGCTGCTGGCCCTGGCCACCGCCGTGGACCTCGGACTGCTGGCGCTGGGCGCGGCCTGGCACTCGCCGATCGGTACCGGCGCGCTGCTGCTGGCCGCCGGACTGACCGTCAGCACCAACGGCCTGCACAACACCGCCGTCGCCGAGTACGCCGGCCCGCTGTGGGCCGGCCGGGTGCTGGGCGTGCACGGGGTCGGCCAGCACAGCGCGATCGTGCTGGTGCCGCCCCTGATGGGAAGCCTGATCGCCCGGCACGGCTACCCGCCGGCCTTCGCGGCCGCCGCGGCCGTCCCGCTGCTGGCGGCGGCCGTCATCCCGGCGCAGCGCCCGGCGGCCACCTGGACGGTGGAGGCGTAGGACAGGGAGGGCGCGGGGCGCCGTGGGTGGGTGTCAGGTCAGCCGGGCGGCCGGGAGCAGGTCGATGGGCGGCGGATCGGCGGCCGGGCCGCCGCGGAGCAGGTCCAGGTAGTGCTGCCGGGAGACCGGCAGGGCGCCCAGGCTGCGGATGTGCGAGCTGTCCCACTGGGCGTCCAGCAGCAGGCCGCCGACCGCCCCGAAGCGGTTCGCCAGATCGGCCACCGCGACCCGGGAGGCGTCCGGGCGGCGGTGGAACATCGAGTCCAGGCTGAGCACCGGGCCGACCCGGATCCCGAAGGCGCCGCCGACCAGCTCCGTGCCCTGCCAGACCTCCACGCTGTGCGCCCGGCCGCGCTCGTGCAGGGCGAGCAGCCCGCGCCGCAGGTCCTCGGTGAGCCAGCGCGGCTCCCGGTCGGCGGCGCACTGGGAGACCACCCGGCCGAAGTCGCGGTCGACGCTGGTGCACCAGTCCAGCCGGTTGCGCAGCCGCTGGGCGAGCCGGCGCCCCAGCCGGGCCTGGTCCGGCCGGATCACCGGCCGGGGGTCGGGCGACCACCAGGAGACCTGGTACGGGAGTTCGCCGGCCCCGCCGGGCACGGCGATCGCCCCGCTGGCGACCCGGTCCTCGTACAGCGCCTCGTTCATCCAGCGGGCGTACTCGTCGGGCGCCGGCATCGGGAACAGCCCGGCCCGGTAGGCCGCCAGCAGGCTCTCGGCGCCGAGGTCGGCGCAGAACGCGGCCGGCGCGTCCGCCGGGGCCTCGGCGACCCGGAGGGTGTCCCACCAGTCCGTGGTGCGGCTGGTCATGCCGCCTGCTCCAGGTACCCGGTGGCCGTCATCCGGTCGAGGTAGAAGTCCAGCAGCCGGTCGTCCACCGGCGGGATGTCGATACCGCTGCCGGCCAGCTCCGACTCGGCACGGGTGCGCGAGAACAGTGGGAAGGTCGGCCGGAAGTACATCTCGCTGATCGACATCTCGGTGCCGGCGCCGCGGTCCACGAACAGCGGGACGAACGGCGTGATCGGGTGCTCGGGGTGGCCGGCCGCGTACGCCACCAGCCGTCGCACCCACTGCTGGTAGGGCAGCCGCTCGACCCGGCCGCCGCGGTGCCCGATCCGGTCGGCGAGCGCGGAGAGCATCGCCGGGCGGGGGTTGGTGAGGTGGTACACCTGGCCGGCCGCGGGGGAGTGGGCGGCCAGGTGGGCGAGTGCCTGGGTGAAGGAGTCGGCGGGCACGAAGTCGAGCTGCAGCTCCACGTCGGGGAACTCGCCGGTGTCGGTGAAGTACTTGATGAGCGCGCAGAGTTCGGTGCCGAGGTTCATGGTGCCGGTGACCAGGTCGCCGGTGACGTCGTTGACCCGGTAGATGGAGACCGGCAGCCCGGCGGCGGCCGCGTTGTGCAGCAGCGCCTCGGCCACCCACTTGCTCTCCACGTAGCCGACCGAGAGGTGCTCGGGATGGTCGAGCGGGGTCTCCTCGGTGACCTCGGGGACGCCGGCCACGCCGAACCCGGCCAGCACCGCCATGGTCGACAGGTAGTGCACCGGGACGGCCCGGGAGTGGCCCGCCAGCCGGATCACCTCCCGGGTGCCGGCCACGTTCGCGGCTCTCAACTGGTGGTACGGGTAGAGGAAGTTGACCTGCCCGCCGAGGTGGTGCACGGCGTCCACGGTGTCCGCCAGCTGCTCGAACCTGGTCCGCCCGAGGCCCAGCAGCGGCTCGGCCAGGTCGCCGACCAGCGGGCGGACCCGGGCCGGGTCCAGATCGCGGCGCAGGAAGCGCTGCTGGGCGGCGCGGATCCGCTCCAGCGCGTGCTCCGGATCGGGCGCGCGCACCAGGCAGTGCACGGTGGCGTCGGTGGTGGCGAGCAGGACCTGCAGCAGGTGGGTGCCGCAGAAGCCGGTGGCGCCGGTGAGCAGGATCTCCTTGGGCTGCTCGGGGCGGCTGGCGAGCGGGGTGCTGCGCCGGACCGGGAAGCCGAGTTCGGCCTCGCCGGTGAAGTCGATCCGCTGGTCGGCCGGGCGCCGGGCCGGGTCGGCCGGGCCCTGGCCGGCCGCGTGCAGGGCCGCGGTGAAGGCGCCCAGGGTCGGGTCGGTGAGCAGCGCCCGGGTCAGTTCGCGGATCCGGTCGACGCCGATCCCGAACATGATCCTGGCCCGGGCCAGCATCTCCATCGCCAGCAGCGAGTTGCCGCCCAGCTCGAAGAAGTCGTCCTCCGCGGCCACCGTGTCCACGTCCAGCAACTGCGCCCACAGGTAGGCGAGTCCGTGCTCGGCCACCCGGTCGCTGCCGCCGCCGCTGCTGCGCCCGCCGTTGCCGCTCGCCGCCGGGCCGCGCGGCCCGCCCCGGGCGGGCGGGCGGCCGGCGGCGGCCAGCTCCTGCCGGTTGATCTTCCCGCCCGCGGTGACGGGCATCTGCTCGACCGGGACGAACGAGGTCGGCACCAGGTAGTCCGGCAGCCGGCCGGCCAGGAACTCGCGGAAGTCCGGGCCGCGGCCCTCGCCCGGCGTGTAGTACGCGGTCAGCGCCCGCGCGCCGCCGCCGCCCTCCGGGGCCAGCACCTTGACCACGCCGATCGCCGGGTGCTCGGTGAGGTGGGCCTCGACCTCGGCCGGGTCCACCCGAAAGCCCCGGACCTTGACCTGCTCGTCGGTCCGGCCGAGCAGTTCCAGGTTGCCGTCCGGCCGCCAGCGCGCCGAGTCCCCGGTGCGGTACATCCGGCTGCCGGCGCTGCCGGCGTACGGCTCGGGGAGGAAGCGCTCGGCGGTCAGCCCCGGCTGCCGCCAGTAGCCGCGGGCCAGGCCGCGCCCGCCGAGGAACACCTCCCCGCGGCGCCCCGGCGGTACCGGGCGCAGGGTCGGGTCCAGGACGTGCACGAAGGTGCCCAGCAGCGGACGGCCGACGGGCACCGGGGCGTGCGCGGGGGCCGTCAGCATGCCGGGGAGGATCTCGCAGACGGTCGAGGTGATCCCGGCCTCGGTGAGCCCGTAGGCGTTCAGCAGCCGGGTGGCGGGCAGCCTGCGCAGGTTGACCCGGCAGTCCTCGGCGTGCACCGTGTCCCCGCCGACGATCATCAGCCGGAGCGAGGCCGGCGGCCGGGCGCCCTCGGTCAGCAGGTCCAGGAACCGGTGCCAGTAGGTGGGGGTCAGGTCGGCCACGGTGATCCCGAGCTCCAGGATCCGGTGGACGAGCTCGATCGGGGCCCAGGTGTTGCGGCCGCCGAGCACCACCGCGGAGCCGCTGATCAGCGGGGCGAAGATCTGCTCCAGCGAGGTGTCGAAGCCGAGTGCGCCCAGTTGCAGCACCCGGTCCCGGCCGGAGAGCTCGTACGCCTCGGCCGCCCGGGAGACGGTCAGCGCCATCGTCCGATGGCTGACCGGGACGCCCTTGGGGGTGCCGGTGGTGCCCGAGGTGTACACCAGGTACGCGAGGTCGTCGGGGACGCTGCTGTCGCAGGGGGCCGAGACCGTGCCGCCCGGGCCGCGGAAGTCCGCCGCCAGGACGGCCGGCAGACCCATCCGGGCCCGGTGCTCGCGGCTGGTCACCGCGAGCGCGGCGCCGGAGTCGGTGGCCAGCTGCCGCAGCCGGTGGGTCGGGTGCTCCGGGTCCAGCGGGAGGAAGGCGCCGCCCGCCTTGAGCACCGCGACCATCGCGGTGACCATGTCCGAGCTGCGCTCCAGGCAGACCGGTACCACCTGGTCGGCGGCCACCCCGGCGTCCCGCAGCGCGTGCGCCAGCCGGTCGCTGCGGCGGTCGAGCTCCCGGTAGCTGAGCTGCTCGCCCTCGGAGACCACGGCGACCGCGTCCGGGGTGCGGGCCGCCTGGCGGCGGAACAGGCCGTGCACGGTCACCCCGCCGGAGCGGCGCACCACGGGGCGCAGGTCCGTCCAGCGTTCGGTCACCACGTGCAGGCACTTCGACAGCGGGGCCGGACCGGCGATGCTCTGCCAGCCGGCGGGGACGGGGAGGTCGTCGGGCCACAGGGCGTGCACGGCCTCGTCGTTGATGAGCACCCGGAACGGCCCCGACTGGGGCGGCTGGGAGCGGTTCGGCTGATCCACCGGCCATGACCTCGGGTGTGCGGTGACAGGGAGACGGCGGCTGCGGGCTCCGCCCGGGCACCGGCGCGGCTGCGACGGCGGGTCGGCCGCTGCCCGTGTCGACGGCGGCGGCCGGCCTTCGGTTGGCCTGCTGTTTTCCGGCCGGTCCGATGCGGACCCGGGCCGGCCCCGATACCTTCGACTATAGGCACCCGAATGGCCCTGGGTATCATTGAGACGCATTTGCCGGGCAGCCGCAGGGCTTCCCACCACCGCGTCGCCGGTGGCCACCTCTCGTGCATCGACCCTCCAGCATCCGCCTCGGGGCGAAGGAGGTAGCTCGGTTGACACGTCGAAGGCAACGCCTGATGGTCTGTTACTTCGGCTGGATGGCTGTGCTCACCCTGGTCTACTACCAGAATCCGGACGAACGGATCATCTGGTGGACCGGCATCGGCCTCACCGGGGTGGCCGCCATCGTGGTGGGCGCCCGGCTCAACCGCCCGGCGCACCCGCAGTACTGGTACCTGCTGGCGGCGGCGAACCTCAGCTTCACCGCCGGCGAGGTGGTGCAGGTCATCCAGACCGAGTACCTCGACCAGTTCGGGTTCCCGTCCGCCGCCGACGGCTTCTACCTCGCCGAGTACCTGCTCACCGCGGTCGGCGTGTACGGCTTCATCCGCTGGCGGACCGCCCAGCAGGACCGCGGCAGCATGATCGACGCGCTGATCCTGACCGTGGGCCTGGCCCTGCTGTCGTGGATCTACCTGATCGTCCCGTACGAGCGCGATCCCGACCTCACCTGGCTCCAGAAGGCGGTCTCGATCGCCTACCCGCTGGGCGACGTCCTGATGCTGGCGATGCTGATGCGGCTGCTGGTGCCACGCGGCGGCAAGAGCAAGGCGCTCTGGCTGCTGGCCGTCGGCATCCTCGGCATGCTGGTCGCCGACGTCGCCTACGGGCTGGTCCAGCTGCACGGGAACTGGCGCATCGGCAGCCCGGTCGACCTGGGCTGGGCCGTGTTCTACTGCGCCTGGGGCGCCGCCGCGCTGCACCCGTCGATGGTCGAGCTGACCAGACCGATCCCGACCCAGCAGCCGGACATCTCCGGCGGGCGGCTGGCCCTGCTGGCCGGCGCCTCGATGATCGCCCCCGCGATGCTGCTGGTGGACCTCTCCCGCGGCGACACCAGCCACGCCGGCGTGATCGGGGCCTTCTCCGCGGTGCTGTTCCTGCTCGTCCTGGCCCGGCTCGGATCGATCGTCCTGGTGCACCGGCACGCGGTCGCCCGCGAACGCACACTGCGGGTGACCGGTGCGGCACTGACCGGCGCCGTGACCTTCGACGAGGTCTCGCACGCGGTGCAGACCGCCGCCGCCTCGCTGATGCCGCACCCGACCCGGCACGCGGCCCTGCTCGGGGTGCGCGCCGACGGCGGCCTGCGGATCCGGCACGGCGACCGGGAGACCGTGCTGCGGATCCCCCCGGACAGCGAGCTCCAGGGCAGCCGGATGATCCCGGTCGAGGAGCTCGGCGACGAGCTGGAGCAGTACTTCAGCGCCATGCCGCAGGCCCTGATCTGCCCGCTCGCGCTGGAGAACCGGCCGATGGGCGAGCCGCTGATCGGGGTGCTGATCGTCGGCGGCACCGAGCACCAGCTGACCTCCCTGTGGGGCACCCTGGACATCCTGGCGGCCCAGTCCGCGCTGGCGGTCGAGCGGGTGATGCTCAGCCGGGAGATCAGCCAGCGCAACAGCGAGGCGTACTTCCGCACCCTGGTGCAGAGCGCCTCCGACGTGATCCTGATCCTCAACTCCGACGACGGCATCCGGTACGCCAGCTCCTCCGCCCAGCGGGTGCTCGGCTACCCGAGCCTGGAGGGCGTCCGGCTGAGCGAGCTGATCCCGCCCGAGGAGAGCCGCCAGCTCAACCAGGCACTGGTGCGGATGCGCACCCGGGAGCAGGCCGAGCAGCGCGAGCACTGGCGGCTGCTGCGCAGCGACCGCAGCGTGATCGAGGCCGAGGTGCGCTGGAACGACCTGCGCGAGGACCCCACCGTCGGCGGTCTGGTGCTGACCCTGCGCGACGTCACCGACCAGCGGCAGATGGAGCGCGAGCTGACCCACCGGGCCTTCCACGACTCGCTGACCGGGCTGGCCAACCGGGTGCTGTTCCAGGACCGGGTCGGGCACGCGCTGACCCGCAGCGAGCGCCGCGGCACGGTGATGGGCGTGCTCTTCCTCGACCTCGACGACTTCAAGGTGGTCAACGACACCCAGGGCCACGCGGTCGGCGACGAACTGCTGGTCGCGGTCTCGCTCCGGGTCTCCACCGCGCTGCGCACCTCCGACACCGCGGCCCGGCTCGGCGGCGACGAGTTCGCGGTGCTGGTCGAGGACGCGCTCTCGCCGGCCGACGTGGGGGCCACCGCCGACTCCGTGCTGAACGCCTTCGAGGAGCCGTTCCGGCTGAGTTCCGGCACCGTCCGGATCGCCGCCAGCGTCGGGGTGGCCACCACCGAGGACAGCGTGGACGCGGCCGAGCTGCTCACCCACGCCGATCTCGCGCTGTACTCCGCGAAGGCCGCGGGCAAGCGCCAGTGGTGCCAGTACCAGCCCGCCCTGCAGGCCGGCCTGGTCGAGCGGCACGAGCTGAACGAGAGCCTGGACACCGCGATCGCCGAGTCCGCCTTCGCGCTCTACTACCAGCCGATCGTCGACCTCTCCGACGGCGGGCTGGTCGCCTTCGAGGCGCTGGTCCGCTGGCCGCACGAGCGGCGCGGCATGGTGCTGCCGGAGGAGTTCATCTCGCTGGCCGAGGAGAGCGGGCAGATCGTGCCGCTGGGCGCCTGGGTGCTGGAGCGGGCCGTGGCGGAGGCCGCCAACTGGCAGCGGATGACCTCCGACCACCGGGAGGGCCTCGGGCGGCGCCCGCTGCGGGTGAGCGTGAACGTCTCGGCCCGCCAGTTCCGCGATGCCGGATTCGTGGAGATCGTCCGGCAGGTGGTGCAGAACAGTGGCATCCAGCCGGGCACCCTGATCCTGGAGCTGACCGAGAGCGTGCTGATGCGGCGGGACGAGCGGGTGCGCACCGACATGGAGGCCCTGCGCGAGCTTGGGGTGCGGATCGCCATCGACGACTTCGGCACCGGGTACTCCTCGCTGAGCTACCTGCGCGAGTTCCCGATCTCGGTCCTCAAGATCGACAAGTCCTTCATCGACGGGCTCGGGCTCTCCCAGCAGCAGTACGCGCTGGTGGAGGGCATCACCAGGATCGCCGACACGCTCGGCGTCCAGGTGATCGCCGAGGGCATCGAGAACGTCGTCCAGCGCGACCTGCTGGCGGCGATGGGCTGCCCGCTGGGCCAGGGCTACCTGTTCGCCCGGCCGCTCACCGCGGAGCAGGCCAACCGGTTGGTCCGGGACGACGCCACGCCGGCCCGGCTGCGGGCGGGCGGGGCCTGAGCCACGCCCGCCCCCGGATCCGTCAGGCCAGCCCGAGTGCGGCGGCGATCCGCAGCGGGCCCCGGGCCTGCTCGGTGCGGCCCTGCCGCTGGAGGGTGCGGCCCAGCAGCAGGTGCGCGTAGGGCTCGACCGGGTCGAGCTCGATCAGCTCGCGCAACTGCGCCTCGGCGCGGCCGAGCTGGGCCGAGTGGTAGTAGGCACGGGCCAGCAGCAGGCGCGGGGCCACCTGGCCGGGGGTCTCGGCCACCACCTCGGCGATGATCGGCGCGGCGTCGGAGTACTGCTTGGCATCGAAGTACAGCTCGGCGCGGGCCCAGCGCTCCGCCGTGGTCTCCTCGCGGGGTGCGGTGTTCACTTGCGGCTCCTCCCGGATCGGTCTGCTTCCTGAGTCCATCCTGGTCCGGTTGGTTGAACATTCACCTTTGTGCGGGCATTCCCGCCGGCCGCCCGCGGGCCGCGCCGGCCTCGGCCGGGCGGGTGGTCGCCGCCCGCCGACGCGTGCCGGCCGGTGGCCCGACCGGCCGTGAACTGCCGCTGGTGAAAGGTCGGTTGGGCGACGGCGCGGCGGCGGTCGGGCCGACACGCCCGCCGGGAGGATCCCTTGCGGTCGGGAGGGCGAACCCTACTGTCGCCGTGACACAGTCGAGGAAGGGAACACCATGAACCGAGTCTTCAAGCTGGCACTGGTCCTGGCCGCCGCCGCGGCGGGCGCGGCGGGTCTGCCGGGGGTCGCCGCCGCCGACATCAACTACGACTCCGCCAACGGGCCCTGGGCGATCGTCCTCGGCAACGGCAACCAGCTGGCCGGCGACGACATCTTCAACGTCGGCCGCGACAACACGGTGGGTTCGTTCAACGGCACCAGCAGCGCGGTCGACGCCGGCTAGTCCACGGCGCTACGCGGTCGGGCAGAGCCGGAAGGTGAGGATCCGCCCGTCGTCGTCCCAGGCCGCGAGCTGGACCCGGGCGCCGATCGGTACGGCGCCCGGGAGGCCGCCGATCACCCCGGCCTGGACGGTGAAACCCTCGTCCAGTGCCACCAGGTAGGGGCGGCCCGGGTAGAGGCCGCGGCGGGTCGGGCGCAGCAACCGGCGCACCGTGCCCACGCCCTCGCTGCGCTGCTCGGCCAGGTCGCTCGAGCCGCAGACGGTGCAGAGCAGGCAGCCGGCGGGCATCGCCGAACGGCACCAGTGGCAGCGGTGGTACCGCAGCGCGGTGCCGCCCTCGACCGGGCTGCCGGTGGTCGGCGCGGTGGGGGCGAGGACGGTGAGCGCGGTCATCGCGCACCCCCGCCGGCCATGGCCGACCAGTTCCCAATTCCGCTCACGTCCGGCTCCTCCCTGCGGATGCTGTTCAGGAAGATATGGCACTCAGTGCCCCGTGTAAAGGCACTGAGTTCCCCTCGCTGCCACCCGCTCGGGGAGGGTGGGGCCGCGGGGCCCGGTCAGCCGTCGAGGGCCGACTCGATCCCCTGCACCACCCGCCACATCGGCGTGCCGCGCCGCGCCACCAGGACGACCACGTCATCGGCCGGCTCCGGGGCGTCCGCGCCGGGCCGGGGCTGCTCGCTCCAGGTGTCGATCACGAAGCCCAGCGCCAGGTCGACGGCCTCCCGGACGTCGCCCGCCCCGCCGGAGCGCAGCCAGGTGCGCAGCGCGTGGTTGTGCGCGGCGACCACCGCGGCGGCCACCACATCGGCCCGCAGCGCCCCGTCGGCCCGGGCCGAGTAGCGGGCCCGCAGGTGGGCGGCGAGCGTCCGCTCGTAGCGCCAGACCACCGACAGCTCGTGGATCCGCAGGGTGGGGACCTTCCGGGTGAGCAGGTAGCGCTCGACCGAGAAGGTCGGGTTGGCGGCGTACATCCGCAGCACCAGGCGGGCCGCGTCGCAGACCTGGGTGACCGGGTCGCCGCCGTCCCCGCAGGCGTCCAGGAAGGCGGTCATCTCGGCCAGCGCGCCCTCGTGGTCGGGGAAGACCACGTCCTCCTTGGACGGGAAGTAGCGGAAGAAGGAGCGCCGCCCGACCCCGGCCCGGCCGGTGATGTCGTCGATGGTGGTCTGCTCGAACCCGCGGTCGAGGAACAGCTGGAAGGCCGCCTCGATCAGGGCGTCCCGGGTGGTCGGCTTCCCGCCGGCCGCGCCGTTGCCCGCGCCGGGGCCCTGCTCCTGCTCCTGCTCCTCGCTCATGAGGGGGACGGTAGCACCGCCGGGGCGGGAAGCGGGCGTTCCGAGGGTGCCGCGACGGCACTGAGTGTGCATAATCAGGGGTACTGAGTGCCATACCTAAGGAGCTGTCCCATCATGAGTCAGGACTTCGACCTCTTCCGGCTCAGCGAGGAGCACGAGATGCTCCGTGCGGCGGTGCGTTCGCTGGCGGAGGCGAAGATCGCTCCGTTCGCGGCGG
>NZ_JBFAQT010000053.1:0-40285 GCF_040678895.1 Kitasatospora sp. NPDC049258 | reverse complement strand
CGGCGCCTTCCTGGACGCGCTGGCCAAGGAGTTCGACTTCGAGCCGCCGCGCGAGTATCGAGGGTCGGACGCCCTTGCTTGCTCCGTCTGGGGCAGAGCGGTGGTCACCTCCGTTGCGGGGCAGGGGGATTACAGGGTTCTCGGGCTGGTCGTTCATGGGCTGGCAGACGATGGTCACGGGTGTGCTCCACAGGAGTGGGCGGTCGGTGCGGGGCATGGCAGTCTCGGTGGGCAATTTCCGGATGGGTGCCGGTTTGGTGGCGCCGGACTTCGCGGGTATGAGCGGCCATCAGGCACGGCTTCCCGGACATGGCCTGCCGTGCAGGAGGGGCGGTCCCTGGTGAACGTGAGTTCCGCAGGGCGCAGGGACCTGGCTGCGAGGAGACTTCTGCCGACACCGCTGTGAGTCGGCAGAAGTCGGTGGCCAGCCGACGAAGGCAAGTCGGTCAGCTGGCCACGGCGGCGGTCAGTCGGCCTCGGTGTGTGGACGGCCCTCCTCACCACCCGACTCCTGACGGAGCCTCTTCATCAGCTCCGTGAGGCGGGTACTGCCGAGCGGAAGGCCGGCTTCTCGGACGGCCTGCTCGACGACCGCGCGGGTGAGGCGACCGTGGGCGGCGGCGACCGCCGCGCGGCTGACCTCCAGCAGTTGCTCCATCGACGCACCCGGCGGACGGCCGACCGGCTTGCCCTCGGCGGCGCCGTCGCGACCGCCGACCTGGGACTCTGCTGCGGTGTCAGCGACTTCTGCCGAGGCGCCAGCTGGGCCGTCCGCAGTGCCGAACGGCTGGTCATCGCCTTCCGCCGACTGGCGACCGGGCAGCGCGTCGCTCCACTCGGAGGGCAGCAGGCCGGCGGCGGACAGCAACGTCAGCAGTGCGGTCTCGTCACTTCGGTCCTCCATCCGCTGCGGCTGGACGTCCTCGTCGTGGTCGGCGGTGGCGGGGTCGGCAGAAGCTCCGCTGTGCGGATCGTCGATCTGCTCACCCCGGCGGATCACGGTGTTCTCGCCGTGGCGGGCTATGAGGATGTACAGGTGGACGGCGCCACCGAGGGCAAGCGGGGCGAGGATCGACAGGAAGCCGACGACGGTGTCGCTGAGCCGGAGCCTGCTGTCTGTGCCGGCCAGGTCGTTGAGGCGGACGGCGTGCAGGGCGTTCGCCCACACGCTGGCGGCGGTCGCTCCGGTGAAGAGCGTCCAGGCGTAGGCGCGGGCGGCCCGGGGGGCTTCGCGCAGGACGAGCAGGGCGCGCACGCCGTAGGCGATGAACCCGTCGATGATCAGCGGGAACACGTAGGTGAGCGGGCCACGGACGTGGATCGCGGCGGCCATCTGCCGCAGGGCGTCGTAGGACAGGGCGAAACCGAGCGCGCCGAGCAGCACGACTGTGAGGCGGTCCCAGACGGAGACCCGGGCGGCAGGTATGTGGGCAGGGGGCAGTGCGGTGATGGTCACGTGAGGTACTCCAGGTGGCCTCGTCGCTGCGAGGGCAGGGCCAAGCGGCGAGGCGGCGGTGGGGTGGACGTGTGAGGCGGGATGCCGGGCCATGCGGCGTCAGGTGCCTGGTGGCAGAGCAGTGCCGGTGCGGCTCAGGCGGTGCGCCGTCGGCGGTCGGGGCCGGTGAGGATGACGCGCTCGCACATCTCCGCCAGCCGGGACGCGGTGCGGTCGCCGAGGGCGGCGCGGATGTCGCCGAGCGGCAGGTTGGTGGTGAAGATCGTCGGGAGCATGTACTCGTAGCGGTGGTTGACCAGCCGCAGCGTGAGCGCTTCGGTCCACTCGGTCGCTTTCGCGGCGCCGAGGTCGTCGATGATCAGCAGCGGGCAGGCCATCAGTGCGCGCATCTCCTGCTCGCCGTCGACGCCCTGACGGGGCCTCTGCGCGGCGTACAGCTCCTCGGCGGTCGTCTTGATCCACCGCAGGCGCACACCGCCCGCGAGCAGGCTGCGGACCGCTCCGTACGCCTGGTGCGTCTTGCCCGACCCGGTCGAGCCGGTGATCAGCAGCGACGGGCCCTGGGCGATGCCGGGAGCGCCGCCGGGTCCTCGGCGGCTGGCCAGGGTGACCTGCTGGACCCAGGTGGTGACCTCGGGGTGGTCGGCGACGGCGAGTCGGTAGCGCGGCGGGATGCGCCGGTCGGCGAGCTCCAGCACGGTGGATGGCTGGTCGGCCTCGCTTTCCGCTGCGGTGGTCGGGACGGCCTGGATGCGGGCGAAGCGTTCGCGCCAGCCTCCGCCGATGAGCTTGGGATCGCGGTCGGCGGTACGAGCTGCCGTCGGGATGGAGGTCACAGCTCGCCCCCGTAGTAGGCCAGGGCGTCCCCGGGGTTGGTGAAGGGCTGGTGCTGTGCACGGGCAGCGGTCTGCCGAGCCGCTGCGGGCTGGGCGTTGATGGCTTCGTGGACCATGTCCGGGAGCAGGCTGGGGCTCAGCGGCCTGGCCTGGTACCGCGCCAGGCCGGCCCGGATGTCATCCGCGCTGTAGCCCTCGGCCAGAAGATCGGAGATGACCTTGCCGAGGTGCCCGCGCACCTTGGCGGGCGGGCGCTTGCGGCAGCTCCGGACGTACTCGGCGAGCAGGTCGTGGGCAGTCACGCCGTCATCGGTTGCCTGCCCCACGACGTGGTGCGGCTCGTCCTGGTGAGGGATGCGTGAGGGTGCCGGGGTGGGCGCGGCGGAGCCGCCCCCTTTAGGGGTAGATCCAGGATCCAAGATCCTAGATCCAGGCACGAGGTCCTCCTGAGCCCTCCGGAGGGATTCCGGAGGCGTGCCCTGACCTGCTGTTTCACCGGCATCCGCTGCCTGGTTGCCTGATCCGGCCCTGCTGAGGGTCTGTGGAGCGGCCTCGGGAAGCGTGGTGTCGCCGACCGGTGCCGAAAACGGGCCGGAGAGGGACTCCGGAGCCTTCCCGAGGTCCTCCGGAGCCGGGCGGGCACACCGCTCCCCCTTGCACTTGCCGCACCGCCGCCCATGCTCGTGCACCGGGCACGAGGGCAGCCGGGAGGCGCTCGGGTGGGAGATCTTCTGGTGCTCGTGCCACTTGGCGACGTGCAGGTACTGGCGGCCGTCGCAGCCGGTGTACCGGCAGAGCAGGCCGACGGAGGCGAGCTGCTGGAGGTCGTCCGCGCAGTGGACCGGGGTGTGCTCGGGCCGCAGTGCCCACAGGACGCCGTTGATGATCGCGGCGTGGTCGATGTGGCGGCCCTCATCGTCGACCTGGGTGAGCAGGCAGACGAAGGTCCGCTCGGCGGTCAGCGACACCTCAGCGAGGCTGAGCGACTGGGTGATCTCGGGCTTGATGGTGCGGATGCGCGCCACGGCTACCGCCCCGCCTTCGGGGGCAGGCTGCCGCAGGCGGGTGTGGTGCGAGCCGCCGGGGTCGTACTCTTGGGCATGGCTTCCTCCCCGAGGCACCCGTGACTGTGACGGTCCGGTGCCTCGGTTGATCGCTGTGGTAGGTGGTCGGTTCAGGGAGTTCCTTCGGCCCTCGGTGCGCCAACACCGGGGGCCGCTCCCGTTTTCGGGCGGTCGCGCGTTCCTCTCCGCGCCGCCCCGTTCATCCCCTCCTGCGTCTCCGGTCGACCGGCTCTCTGCCGATCTCGCCGCCTCGGCGGACGCGACGTCCGCGCCGCCAGCGACGTTCCATCTTGGAGCGCCACGTGGCAAGGCGGCATGGGCTCCGCCCTCCCGCCGAGGCGCGCACCCAAGGACTATCAGCAAAGTCCGGCCGCACCAAACAGCATGTCAAGGACCATAAAGCGGTGGACAAACCGGCACGTGCGCGGACGGCACAGCACGATCCGCACGGCATTCTCGGACTACTTGGTGCGGCCGGAGATCCATGCTTATATCCCGTCATGGCAACACGACCCGTCGAGATCGGCCCGACCGGACTGCAGACCGCGAAGAACATCGAGCGGCTGCGGACCGAGCTCGGCATGAGCCAGCGCCGACTCGCCGAGATCCTCACTGACCTTGGCCGCCCTACGCCCACGACCGCGCTCAGCAAGATCGAGCGCGGCGAACGGCGCGTGGACGTCGACGACCTCGCCGCCATCGCCGTCGCACTCGGGGTCTCCCCCGCCACCCTCCTCCTGCCGCCCGTCGCCGACGCGAGCCGTACCACCGTCACTGGCGCCGGCCCCGTCACCACCGAGGCGGCCTGGGACTGGGCCGACGGCATCAGCCCCCTTCTGCCCTTCCCCGTCGACGAGCCCGACCAGGCCGACGAGGACGGCCCGCTCACGCACGCCCTGCGCGCGCGGCCGGAGGGCAGACGTACCCGACACCTTCCGCTGCTCGCGACCGCCCGACAGGCAGCCGGGGCTGGCCCGTTCAGCCAGTTCACCCGGGGTGAGCTGGTCCAGCTCCTCGACAACCTGAGGGCCGCGATCACCCGCGACTGAACCAGGAATCCCAGCCCGGCCACCTCCCGGGCCCGTAGCACCCCTGCTCGTTCCGGTGTTGGCGCACCGGAATCGCAGCGTCGATCCGAAACCGACCACCTACCACAGCGATCAACCGCGGCGACGGCCCGTCACAGCCACGCGCGCCGCGGGGGGAGAACCCATGCCTGAGAACAGCAACCGCCGCTCTACCAACGCCTCCGAGCAGTACCTGACCGTCGGCCAGGTCGCCGAACGCTTGGGCACCAGCGAGCGATTCCCCCGGCGCCTCATCGCCGAGCGGCGCATCGCCTTCGTCAAGATCGGCAGCCACGTCCGCATCTCCGAGAGCGTGCTCGCCGCCTACATCGAGGCCAACACCGTCGCCCCGGTCCGCGCCGGCCGCCGCCGCTTCGGGCGGGCCGCCTGATGGCGAACAACTCCGGCCGACGGCGTCGCTGGGGCTCCGTCCGCAAGCTCCCCTCCGGCCGCTTCCAGGCCCGCTACCCCGGCCCCGACGGCCTCCTGCGCAACGCAGAGGAGACCTTCGCGACCAAGGGCGACGCCGAAGCCTGGCTCGTCGAGACCGAGACCGACATACGCCGCGAGGAGTGGCGCAACCCCAACGCGGGAGCCGTCAACTTCCTCCTCTACGCCACCGCCTGGATCGACGAACGCGACCTCGCGCCGCTTACCGACGAGCTCTACCGTCGCCTCCTCCGCCTGCACCTGGAGCCGACGTTCAGCGAGTCCGAGCTGAAGGAGATCACCGCTCCCCAGGTCCGGGCCTGGCGCGCCGCGCTGGTCAAGGAGGGCAAGAAGACCACCGCCGCCAAGGCATACCGTCTCCTGAAGGCGGTCCTGGAGACCGCCGTCGACGACGAGCTCATCCGCCGAAACCCCTGCCGCATCAGGGGCGGTGGCAAGGAGGAAGCCGAGGAGCGTCCTGTCGCGACCGTCGAGCAGGTCCTCCAACTCGCCGACCTTATGGGCCCGCGCTGGCAACTCATGGTCCTCATGGGCTCCTTCATGGCCCTCCGCCCCGAGGAGCTGGCCGAGGTCCGGCGATCCGACGTCGACCTGGTCAAGCGCGTCGTGTGGATTCGGCGCGCGGCCCCCGAACTGACCACCGGCAAGCGGGTCCTGGGCGACCCGAAGTCCAAGGCCGGCAAGCGACCGGTCGGCATCCCACCCGAAATCGTCCCCGACTTCGAACTGCACCTGCGCTGGTACGCCGCGAAGGAGAACGACGGCCTACTGTTCATCGGCGAGCGCGGCGCCCCGTTCCGCCGCTCGACCTTCGGCCGCAAGTGGCGCAAGGCCCGCACGAAGCTCGGCATGAACGGCTTCCGCTTCTACGACCTCCGCCACACCGGCAACGTCCTCGCCGCCGGCACCGGCGCCAGCCTCAAGGACCTCATGGCCCACATGGGCCACTCCTCCGTCCGCGCCGCGTTGATCTACCAACACGCCACCGCCGAACAACAGACCAAGATCTCCAACGGCATCAGCGCCGCCGTCGTCGACATCCGCACCCGCCGACTGACCCCGACCATAGCCGCCACGACACCCGACGAAGGGAGCGCAGCGCAGTCGTAGCAGAGCGCCGGTACCGGTGTCCCGGTCAGTCGATCGCTGGCCGGGACATGCCGCGCGGACATCTCCAGAACTGCCTGCGGTAGCCCATTGCGCAGGGCTTCATCCCCAGACCTGCCTTGCCAGAGCTTCGCCGGCAATACGCACCTTTAGGACTGGGTGTTGGTGGGATGCCGGCTGATCAGGCCGACGATAACCTTTCCCGTGACTCCGGCTGTGTCGTCGTAGAAGTAGATCCTCGGCGAGGTCGACCCCTTGGAGTCGATCTTCACATGGGCCTCCATCACTACCTTCCCTGCTGGGTCTACCTCGATGGGGACAGGGAGGAGGCGTTCGTCCAGCCACTGGTTGTTGACCGACTCGGACTCCACCATGGCCACGTTGTGCTTCGAAATCACCAGCGCACCCGAAGGTTGTCGTTCGCAGAACGCCCTGAAGTTGCCGTTGAAGCCCTCGGTTGTGGAGATCAGCGCGTAGCTATCCAGAGCTCGAAGCGCCTGCCAGGACTTTCGCGCCCACATGGGCGCCTTCCGCCCGTCGGTGTCGTCGAGGCCAAGAGTCCGGCGGCGGTCGCCAGAAAAGAGGATCTTCGGAAGCTCGCCAAGCCGGTCTAGGAGGGTCTCAAAGCTCGAGGGCGGCTCTGGGACGAGCACTTCGGCGTAGGCTTCCTCAGCTGCGCCGGATTTCAGAAGCAGCGTTCTGAGCCTGTGAACCTCGCCGTGGGCCTGCTCCAGCGCTGCGAGCGTCTCCAAATGCTCGGCCATGTCCTGCTCGGCTTGATCCTCGGCAGCCCGCTGCGTCGCGCTTACGTCGCTCATCTGATGCTGGAGTCGTAGATGGTCATTACCCTGGCGCACCAAGGTCTCATCCGCGGCTTGGAGTAGAGCAGTCAGAACAGCAACTTCTTCACGCAGGGCGTCGTTGAGAGACGCCTGATCCGACGCGGTGTCACGGGCACGACTGACAGCGCTGCGGCGCTCTGCGGCAGCATCCTCTCGAGCACCACCGCTCAGGAAGACGGCATCCCGAAGGCGATCAGCGGTGGGAGATGCCGTGGTGTGCCGCTGGACTGCTGGAGCTATGTTCCGCCATGCATGGTCGCGCGAATCCGCCATCCGGGCCCAGGACAGGAAACGGTGACGGTAGCCGTCGGCGGGCCATGCCGGGTCCACCTCAGGCAAGAAGGTGCGAATCATTCCGGGGGCCACCCGGTGGTCCTCACCTATCTCCCGGCGGAAGGTGTCCACAGCATCAACGTCGACCAAGAGGTACAACGAGGCGAAACCAGCTGCCTGTTCGCAGATCCTGCCGAAGCGCCAACTCCACTCAGCATTCTCAGTGAGCGGACGGGCGGCGACGATCGCAGGCTTGTGCCGATCGCGATGGGTCAGTACATGGAGCAGATCATCGACGTGATCAGCAGTAATGTCCTGTGCTGCGGTGGTGAGGTGAGCTACTGGCCCTTCCGGAGGCAGCCCGTCGACTGGCGACAGTGCGTCAACCAGCTGTCGAATGATCCGCGGAGGTCCGCTAGGAGGAGGAGTGTCTCGGTCTGCCTGACATTCAAGATCGACTCCCACAAGGGCAGCACCATCCACCCCGGCTGACAACGCGCTGAGAGTCGTGATCCATTGGACCGAACCCTGGTCCTCGGTGAGCTGCAGTCGGAGCCCAGCCTCTCCTCCATCTGCGCCATAGGTACTGACCACTTCAAGTGATGTCGTCAGATCGGGACGGTGAAGCCCAGACGACGCCACTGCCTCTGGACCGTACCCCTTATCGGCAAGCCAGCTAGCAGCTCCAGCGCGCACGGCTTTGAAGACGTCAACCGGGTCACTACCTGCGCAGTTGACCGGAAGCACAGTGCGGTACAGCAGGGGTGCCTGGACCATGAGGAAGAGTGTCCTTTGCTCAAGCCAGCATCAGTAAACGCGCTTGGCAGCCACAGGAATTGAAACAGCGCGCCCAAGATAGTGGACCCTCTCGACCAACGCATAGAACCTTCGCACGCGAGGCTGCCGGGGCGACGAAGCAACGGCGCCTACAAAGCGCCCGAGGACGCGAGCGAGTCAAGCCGGGCACCCAGCGGGCCCGCACCTGCGGATCCACGGGCCGCGAGATCCACGGGCCGAGCCGTTCCAGCGCGCACTACCGATCAATCCCAGGATAAGTGACGCGGGTCACAGAGTGCCAGTTCCCGCCACGCGAGGAACCCCGCCGGAAGCGGCCGCCAGTGGTAGCCAAGATGCCCTCATCCGACGCTCCGTCGGCCCCATCTGGCACGGATCTGGCACGGCAGCCCCGAATTGGTCCAGACAACAAGAAAGCCCCAGGCCGTTGACCTGGGGCTTTCCTTCGGAGCGGGCGACGAGAATCGAACTCGCGCTATAAGCTTGGGAAGCTCATGTTCTACCATTAAACTACGCCCGCACGTGATGAGCCGTCAGTGACCGCTCGATCGATCACCACTGTACCTCATCCGCGGAGCACCCCGGGGCGCCTGGCGTGGATGTCCCGTCGGGCCGGTGCGGTGGCGGCCGGTGGGGCGTGGCGGGTGGGGCGGGCCTTCGGGGTGGAGGGCGGCGAGCCGCCATGCGCGGTGTCCGGAACATCCCCTAATGTGACGCTGTCGCCGGGCCGGCCAGGGCGCCGGCCGCAGGGTGTTCGGGGAAACGATGGGAAGGGGACCGATGGAGCAGCGCACCGTCGTTCGTTGTGCCGAGGGGCATCTGTTCAGCACCACCACGTTCCCGATGCAGAACCTCGGCGCCGGCCGGCTCGGTCCGGGCCGGCTGATCCGGTGCCCCCAGTGCGGGCGGCTGCGCAACTCGGTGCCGGCCGATCCGAGCGAGCTCTCCGCGCCGGAACTGGCCCGTGCGCTGCGGCTGGAGGCCGCCGAGTTCCTGGCCTGAGGCCGGGCGGCGGGTGGTGGGGCGGGTGGCCGGGGGCGGGCGCGATTGGGCGGGCGCGCCCAGGTGCACGTAACCTCGGTGGCGTGCTGCTCTCTGACAAGGACATTCGTACCGAGATCGACAAGGGTCGGGTCCTCCTCGACCCCTTCGAGCCCTCGATGGTCCAGCCGTCGAGTATCGACGTCCGGCTGGACCGCTACTTCCGGGTGTTCGAGAACCACCGCTACCCGCACATCGACCCCTCCGAGGAGCAGCCGGACCTGACCCGGCTGGTCGAGCCGGAGGGGGACGAGGCGTTCATCCTGCACCCCGGTGAGTTCGTGCTGGCGGCAACGTACGAGCGCCTCACGCTGCCGGACGACGTGGCCTCACGCCTGGAGGGCAAGTCGAGCCTCGGCCGGCTCGGCCTGCTGACGCACTCCACCGCCGGGTTCATCGACCCGGGCTTCAACGGGCACGTCACCCTGGAACTGTCGAACGTCGCGACGCTGCCGATCAAGCTCTACCCGGGGATGAAGATCGGACAGCTGTGCCTGTTCCGGCTGTCCTCCCCCGCCGAGTACCCGTACGGGTCCGAGCGGTACGGCTCCCGCTACCAGGGCCAGCGCGGCCCGACGGCCTCGCGCTCGCACCTGAACTTCCACCGCACCGAGATCTGACCGCAGCACGCGAGCCGGAACGGCGCGAGCAGCATCCGGAGGGGCGGCCGAGCTTTCGGCCGCCCCTCCGGCGTGCTCCGAGCCGCTGCGAGCAGCGCCGAGCAGGCTCAGGCGCGCTTCGGGCGGGTCACCGCGACCAGCTCGCTGCCGTCCGCGGAGAGGGTCAACTCGGTGCGCAGCTCGGACAGTTCGCCGAGGTGGTGCAGGTGGGTGCCGCCGCAGAAGATCTCCGCGGGGCCGGCCGGGAGCTCGCAGTGCCAGCGGCGGCGGGCGGTGAGCTCGGGCCCGGGCACCTCGATCCGCACCGCCGCGTCGGCGGCCACCCAGGCGGCGAGCTGCCGGTTGACGGCCTCGGCCACGGCCGGCAGGGCGTCCGCGAGGGCCGGGAGGTCCTCGGTGGCCTCGGTGCCGAAGCCCTTCTTGCGCAGCGACTTGCCGAGCCGGTAGGTGTCGGTGGAGGCCTCGGTGTCCATCACCGAGCTCGCCATGGCGAGACTGTCGAAGTCGGGGTTGCCGAAGGCGTCGGCGCGGCCCGGATCCTTGCGCCAGCGGGGCGCGAGCGCCTCGTTGAGCGCCAGCGCGAGCAGGTGGCACCCGCTGTGCGCGGCCGAGAGCAGGCCGCGGCGCTCCGCGTCGACCTGGAGCTGCGCGGTCCGGCCGACCACCTCGCCGAGCGTCTCGGCCGAGGACTGCGGCAGTACGTGCAGCACCAGCCAGGACCAATCCTCGTCACCGCGCCGGACCGGGATCTCGGCGCCCACCAGCACGTCGCCGCCGTCCGGGCCGAGCGCGCCGGTCAGGCAGTCCACCACGGCGTGCTCGACGCCGTCGACGGTCAGCGAGCCGTGGTCGGCGGGCTGGTCCGGCCAGGTGTGGTCGAGCGGGTGGAACGGGGTCGCCTCGGTGATCACGGCGGGCCGCCCGTCGGCGAGCCGGTGCACGGCGAGGATCGCCGCCTCGCCGCGCACCGTACCGGCCGGGAAGCTGACGTGAGTGGTGGGGAGGGTCATTCGGTGGCTCCGGTCGCGGTGGGACGGGCGGGAAGGAGGGCGGAAGCGGGCAAAGCCAACAGCCTAACGCCCGCCCCGCGCCGGCTCAGCCCAGCGTCGGGAGCTTGATCAGCACCAGCAGCGCCAGCAGCTGCAGCGCGGCCGCCCCGGCGGCCTTGCCCCACGGCAGGTCGTGCACCCGGCGCACCATGGTGGTCAGCAGGACGGCGCAGAGCATCCAGGTGGCCCAGCCCACGACCTGCACCACGGTGTTGTCGCCGGGCAGGAACAGCGCGAGCAGCAGCCGCGGCACATCGGTGGTCCAGCCGATCAGGACGGCCAGTCCGACGGTGGACTGCCAGGGCCCGTCGCCGCCGAACTGCCGGGCGAGTGCGTAGGTGACCGCGCCGAGCATCGCCCCGGCCAGCGTGAAACCGACCGCGGCGCCGGCGATGGCCCACACCGCGACCGAGAAGGTCGAGTTCACCACCTCGTCGTGGGTGGAGCCCATCCCGAGCACGGCCAGCACGCCGTAGATCAGCGACACGCACAGCGCGGGCAGCCAGACCTGGTGGTCGCGCATCCGGGTGAAGGTGCGGGAGGGCTCGCGGTAGATCCCGGTCAGCAGCGGCCGCCACGGCATCCGCGGGCCGGCCACCCGAGGGGCGCTCTGGCCACCGGCCCGGTACACCGCCACGTTGTCCTGCGCCGGGTAGCCGTCCGGCCCGACCGGTGCCCCCTGGTCGCCGTACGGGTCGTAGGCCCCGTACGGGTCGTCGCCCACCGCGAAGGCCCGGGTGTGCCCGGGCTGGTCCGCCGCGAACGGGTCCGCCGGGTGCTGCCCGGCCGGGCGGCCGTCGGGCTGCGGGTAGGCCTCGTGGGGCGCGGTGAAGTACTCCGGCTGCCCGGAGCCGCCGCCGTGCTGCGGGGACGCCGGAGTGCCGGGCGCGGGCCAACCCTGTCGGGGGTCGCCGCCCTGCCCGCTGTCGTATCGATTACCAGCCACGGGATCGACGGTACCCGGTCCGGCTGACCGCCCGTCGGGTGATCATGGAGCCGTCGGGAGATTGGGTCCGTCCTGTGACGACCCGGCCCGGCGCCCCTTACCGCCGGGACGGGAGCAGGCGCCCCTTACCGCCGGGACGGGTGCAGGCGTCGCGCCGGCGCGCTACCGCCCGGCCACCGCGGACCTGGCCGGCCCCGCGCCGTGCACCGCGGCGGCCGGCACCTCGCCCGCCGGGCAGCCGCCCGGTCCGGCGGTCAGCCGCACCGCGCCGACCGGCAGCAGCGTGCCGCAGGCCACCCGCAGACCGCTGGGCAGCTCGTTGTCGGCCTCCACGATCGCCCCGTCGCCGATCACCGCGCCGTCCAGCGAGGTCCGCGCACCGACGGTGGCGTACGCGCCGACGATCGAGTCCTTCACGTAGGCGTCCGGGCCGATCACCGCACCCGTGAGGATCACACTGCCCTCGATGATGGCGCCCGCCGCGACGCTCGCGCCCTCCGCGACCACGGTGCCCGAGCTGAGCACCGCGCCCAGGTCTGCCTCGGCGCCCGGCAGCAGCAGCGCCTCGCCGGTGGGCCCGGGGACGGCCGGGGAGTCGACCTTGCCCAGCACCAGGTCGGCGGAGCCGCGGACGAAGGCCGCGGGGGTGCCGAGGTCGAGCCAGTAGGAGGTGTCCACCACGCCGCGCAGCAGGGCGCCGCTCGCCAGCAGCTCGGGGAAGGTCTCGCGCTCCACCGAGACCTCCCGGCCGGCCGGGATCCGGTCGATGACCGAACGGGTGAAGACGTAGCAGCCGGCGTTGATCTGGTCGGTGACGATCTGCTCGGGCGTCTCCGGCTTCTCCAGGAACTCCAGCACCCGGCCGGAGGCGTCGGTCGGGACCAGGCCGAAGGCGCGCGGGTCCTCGACCCGGGTCAGGTGCAGCGTCACCTCCGCGCCGGCGGCCACGTGGCCGTCCCGGAGCGCGGCGATGTCGACGCCGGAGAGGATGTCGCCGTTGAAGACCAGCACCGGCTCGTCCGGGCCGCAGGTCAGCCCCGAGGCCGCGTTGCGGATCGCGCCGCCGGTGCCGAGCGGCTCCTTCTCGGTGAGGTAGACCAGCTCGATGCCGTACGGGCTGCCGTCCTTGAAGTGCTCCTCGAAGACCTCGGCCAGGTAGGAGGTGGCGAGCACCACCCGGGTGACGCCGGCCGCGGCCGCCCGGGCCAGCTGGTGGGCGATGAAGGGGACGCCCGCCACCGGCAGCATGGGCTTGGGGGTGTGGGTCGTCAACGGGCGCAGCCTGGTGCCCTTACCGCCAACCAGCATGATCGCTTCGGTCATCAGCGAAGTACTCCCCTAGGTAGAACTGGCTACCCGGCTCCGGCGGCTGTCGGCCACCGCCGCCGAGTCGGCCGACCTGCGGTGCCGTCCTCGTTGACGCCGCCGATGCATCAGGTCGATGCGCCCCGATGTTGGCGCCATGTCCAATCAGCGGCCGAGATATGCGCCAATGATAGGGGCTGACAACCAATGGTCACGCGCCGGATTGCGGTTACCCACCGGGTCACCGACCGCTCGGCCGGACGGGTGGGCGCCCGGTGCCGCGAGGCATTGAGTGACAGCCGCCGCCCGGTAACGGTGCGGCGGAGTGGTGAAGATCAGCACCAGCCACCATGCGCAGTCGCTCGATGCCACTGGGCCACCGAACCGCCGAATCCGCACACCAATCCGATCGGGGCATTGTCCATCGCCGTGCTCGTCGTCCGCGACGGCCTGCCGAATTCGGCTCGACCGACCTTGCATATCTGGGCAAACGCGCACAGATCGCACGCCGGAGCTGCGGCGGGGCCCGGAAGCCGCTCCGCCTCCGGGCCACCCATTGCGGTCCGACGGCGCCACCCCGAACCCGTTGTGAACGGCACGAGGAATGAGAACTCCGACAAAGGCGCGCGGGGCACAACCGGCGTCGGCCGCGCGGCCGACGATTACCCGGACGCATTCGGCCCGCGGTTCGACCGGGCGCCGAAGCCGCAATTACCCCGCGCCGCAGGATTTGCGGACGAACGGGTGGCAGTCACCCGCCAGGAGGATCCTCGGGATTCACCGGACGGGCCGGGCGACCTCCGATCCCGCCCCGCGACGACTCGCCCGCACCACGACGCACCCGCACCGCGGCCCCGCCTGCCGGACGGGGCAGGCGGGGCCGCGGGATGAGGCGGGATCAGTCTCCCGCACCGGAGTGCCGGCTCAGGCCTCGACGGGCTCCGGCTCGGCCTCGACGGGCTGGGCCTTCACCGACTCGAGCAGCAGCTGCGCGACGTCGACGACCTTCAGGTGCTCCTTGGCGGCGCCCTCGTTCTTCTTGCCGTTGACCGAGTCGGAGAGCATCACCAGGCAGAACGGGCAGGCGGTGGAGACGATGTCGGGGTTGAGCGACAGCGCCTCGTCGACCCGCTCGTTGTTGATCCGCTTGCCGATCCGCTCCTCCATCCACATCCGCGCGCCGCCGGCGCCGCAGCAGAAGCCGCGCTCCTTGTGGCGGTGCATCTCCTGCTGGCGCAGGCCCGGGACCTTGTCCATGATCTCGCGCGGCGGGCTGTAGACCTTGTTGTGGCGGCCCAGGTAGCAGGGGTCGTGGTAGGTGATCAGGCCCTCGACCGGGTTGACCGGGACGAGCTTGCCCTCGTCGATCAGGTGCTGCAGCAGCTGGGTGTGGTGGATGACCTCGAAGTGGCCGCCCAGCTGGGGGTACTCGTTGGCGATGGTGTTGAAGCAGTGCGGGCAGGTGGCCACGATCCGCTTGACCGGGGCGTCCTCCAGCGCGGCGTTCAGGTTCTCGACGTTCTGCGCGCCGAGCATCTGGAACAGGAACTCGTTGCCCAGGCGACGGGCGGAGTCACCGGTGCAGGACTCCTCCTTGCCGAGGATCGCGAACTGCACGCCGGCGGTGTGCAGCAGCTCCGCGAAGGCCTTGGTGGTCTTCTTGGCCCGGTCCTCCAGCGCGCCGGCGCAGCCGACCCAGTAGAGGTACTCCACCTCGGCGGGGTCGATGTCCTCGCCGATCACCGGCACCTCGATGCCGGTCTCCTTCTTGAGCTCCTTGACCCAGTCCAGGCGGGCCTTGGTGGCCATGCCCCACGGGTTGCCCTTGTTCTCCAGGTTCTTGAGCATCGTCCCGGCCTCGGTCGGGAAGGAGCTCTCGATCATCACCTGGTAGCGGCGCATGTCGACGATGTGGTCGATGTGCTCGATGTCCACCGGGCACTGCTCGACGCAGGCGCCGCAGGTGGTGCAGGACCACAGCACGTCGGGGTCGATGACCCCGTTCTCCTCGGCGGTGCCGATCAGCGGGCGCTCGGCCTCGGCCAGCGCCTCGGCCGGGACGCCGGCCAGCTGCTCGGGCGTGGCCTGCTCGTTGCCCTCCATGTCCTTGCCGCCGCCGGCCAGCAGGTACGGCGCCTTGGCGAAGGCGTGCTCCCGCAGGCTCATGATCAGCAGCTTGGGCGAGAGCGGCTTGCCGGTGTTCCAGGCCGGGCACTGCGACTGGCAGCGGCCGCACTCGGTGCAGGTGGAGAAGTCGAGGATGCCCTTCCAGGCGAAGTGCTCCACCTGGGAGACGCCGAAGACCGCGTCGTCGGCCGGGTCCTCGAAGTCGATCGGGGCGCCGCCGCTGGTCATCGGCCGCAGCGCGCCGAGCGCGACGCCGCCGTCCTCCTCGCGCTTGAAGTAGATGTTGAAGAAGGCGAGGAAGCGGTGCCAGGCCACACCCATCGAGGGGTTGACGCCGATGGTGATCGCCCACGCGAAGGAGATGCAGATCTTCAGCATCGCGAACAGGTAGATCAGGTTTTCCAGCGTGCCGTGCGCCAGGCCCTTGAAGGCCAGCACCAGCGGGTAGCTGACCAGGTAGGCGGCCTCGTACGAGTCGACGCCGGCCAGCGCCCCCTCCAGGCCGCGCAGGATCATGATGCACAGGCCGATGCCGAGGATCGTGTACTCGACGTAGAAGGCCTGCCAGGCGATCGAGCCGGCGAACCGGGACTTGCGGCCGGCCCGGCCGGGCAGGCTGAGCAGCCGGATCACGATCAGCGTCGCGATGCCCAGGGTGGTCAGGGTGCCGACCAGCTCGGTGAAGATCTCGAACGGCAGCCAGTGGCCGATGATCGGCAGCACCCACTCGGCGTCGAAGAGCTGGCCGAAGGCCGTCACCAGGGTGGTGACCAGGGTGAAGAAGCCGACCGCGACGAACCAGTGCGCGATGCCGACGACACCCCAGCGGTTCATCCTGGTGTGGCCGAGGAACTCGACCGCGACGGTCTTCACCCGCTGCGCGGGCTGCCCGGTACGGGTGGAGTCCGGCGCGCCGGTCTTCACCACCTTGTAGATGTACGCGGCCGCCCGGGCGGCGAGCGCGGTGCCGATCACAGTCGTGACCAGCGAGATGACGATCGCTGCTAGCTGCATCGGCTCTCCGTCTCCAGCGGCTGGTGTCCCACACGGCGTGAACGGGGGGACGGGTAAAGAGGTCCCCCCGATTGTACTGATGGGTAACTTATTGGCCCAACGGGCCGGACACTACCGCTCCTTACCACTGATCCATAAGCCACTCAAGGTATGGCGACAGTCACTAAGGCCAGACTCACCCGCACGGCCCAGCCACCACCCGACCGCCACGCCGGGATCGCCGAAGAGATAAGCGCTCAGTAAAGTTGAGCGACACGGACTCATAGCTGTTGACGCCTCGATCCCGTTCAGGCATCCTTGAGTCCGTACAGCTCAACTTCTTCAGTGGAGGTATTTACGATGGCACGCGCGGTCGGCATCGACCTCGGTACGACGAACTCCGTCGTCAGCGTTCTTGAGGGCGGTGAGCCCACGGTCATCACCAACGCCGAGGGCGCTCGGACCACGCCGTCCGTCGTCGCCTTCGCCAAGAACGGCGAAGTTCTGGTCGGCGAGGTCGCCAAGCGCCAGGCGGTCACCAACGTGGACCGCACCATCCGGTCGGTGAAGCGCCACATGGGCACCGGTTGGAAGATCAACCTGGACGGCAAGGACTTCAACCCCCAGCAGATCAGCGCCTTCATCCTGCAGAAGCTCAAGCGGGACGCCGAGGCCTACCTGGGCGAGACGGTCACCGACGCGGTGATCACCGTCCCGGCGTACTTCTCCGACTCGGAGCGCCAGGCCACCAAGGAGGCCGGTGAGATCGCGGGCCTCAACGTGCTGCGCATCGTCAACGAGCCGACCGCGGCCGCGCTGGCCTACGGCCTCGACAAGGACGACCAGACCATCCTGGTGTTCGACCTCGGCGGCGGCACCTTCGACGTCTCGCTGCTGGAGATCGGCGACGGCGTCGTCGAGGTGAAGGCCACCAACGGCGACAACCACCTCGGTGGCGACGACTGGGACCAGAAGGTCGTCGACCACCTGGTGAAGGTCTTCCAGGCCGGCCACGGTGTCGACCTGTCGAAGGACAAGATGGCCCTCCAGCGCCTGCGCGAGGCCGCCGAGAAGGCCAAGATCGAGCTGTCCTCGTCCTCCGAGACCTCGATCAACCTGCCCTACATCACGGCCTCCGCCGAGGGCCCGCTGCACCTGGACGAGAAGCTCACCCGGGCCCAGTTCCAGCAGCTGACGGCCGACCTGCTGGAGCGCTGCAAGCACCCGTTCCACAACGTCATCAAGGACGCCGGCATCCAGCTGTCCGAGATCGACCACGTGGTCCTGGTCGGCGGCTCCACCCGGATGCCCGCCGTCGCCGAGCTGGTCCGCGAGCTGACCGGCGGCAAGGACGCCAACAAGGGCGTCAACCCCGACGAGGTCGTCGCCATCGGCGCGTCCCTGCAGGCCGGTGTCCTCAAGGGCGAGGTCAAGGACGTCCTGCTGCTCGACGTCACCCCGCTGTCCCTGGGCATCGAGACCAAGGGCGGCATCATGACCAAGCTGATCGAGCGCAACACCACGATCCCGACCAAGCGCTCGGAGATCTTCACCACGGCCGAGGACAACCAGCCGTCCGTGCAGATCCAGGTCTACCAGGGCGAGCGCGAGATCGCGGCGTACAACAAGAAGCTCGGCATGTTCGAGCTGACCGGTCTGCCGCCGGCGCCGCGCGGCCTGCCGCAGATCGAGGTCACCTTCGACATCGACGCCAACGGCATCATGCACGTGGCCGCGAAGGACCTCGGCACCGGCAAGGAGCAGAAGATGACCGTCACCGGCGGCTCCGCGCTGCCGAAGGACGACATCGAGCGGATGATGCGCGAGGCCGAGCAGTACGCGGAGGAGGACCACAAGCGCCGCGAGGCCGTGGAGACCCGCAACCAGGGCGAGCAGCTGGTCTACTCGACCGAGAAGTTCATCGCGGACAACACCGACAAGCTCCCGGCCGACGTCAAGACCGAGGTCGAGACGGCGATCACCGAGCTCAAGGAAACCCTCAAGGGCGAGGACATCACCGCGATCCGCGAGGCCACCGAGAAGGTCTCCACCACCGCCCAGAAGCTCGGCGCCGCGCTGTACGCGAACGCCGACGCCGCGGGCGCCGCCGCCGGTGACGCCGAGGGCGCCGCCAAGGGCGAGGACGACGTGGTCGACGCCGAGATCATCGACGACGAGAAGCCCAAGGGTGGTGCCGCATGACGGAGAAGCCGCAGGGCGAGCAGCCCGGCGACGACTCCGCCGCCGAGGAGGCAGTGCTGAAGGCCGCGGAGGAGGCCGCCGCGGGCGGCGCCGTCGAGGAGCTCGCGACCGCCAAGCGCGAGCTGGCCGAGCGCACCGCCGATCTGCAGCGTCTCCAGGCCGAGTACCAGAACTACCGCAAGCGGGTCGAGCGCGACCGGCTGACGGTCCGTGAGATCGCCGTCTCCAACATCCTGGAGGCGCTGATCCCGGTCCTGGACGACATCGGCCGGGCCCGCGAGCACGGCGAGGTCACCGGTGGCTTCAAGTCCGTCTCCGACAACCTGGAGACGGTGGTCGCCAAGCTGGGCCTGCAGCAGTTCGGCAAGGAGGGCGAGACCTTCGACCCGACCCTGCACGAGGCGCTGATGCACAGCTACTCCTCGGACGTCACCGAGGACACCTGCGTCCAGATCCTCCAGCCGGGTTACCGGATCGGCGAGCGGATCATCCGCCCGGCGATGGTCGCGGTGGCCGAGCCCCAGCCGGGCACGCAGACCACGGCTTCGCCGGATTCCGAGAAGTCGGAGTCCGACAAGGCTGACGGTGCGGCCGACAACTGACAATCTGTGCGCTGCGGAGTCGTACGTCGTCGAGTACGACGGACGGCTCCGCAGCGCCGTATGGACTGACTTCGGGAGGTGGCGGCAGCCATGAGCACCAAGGACTACGTGGAGAAGGACTACTACAAGGTCCTCGGCGTGCCCAAGGACGCCACCTCCGCGGAGATCAAGAAGACCTACCGCAAGCTCGCCCGGGAGTTCCACCCGGACGCCAACAAGGGCGACACCAAGGCGGAGGACCGCTTCAAGGACATCTCCGAGGCGTATGACGTCCTGTCGGACGACAAGCGCCGCAAGGAGTACGACGAGGCCCGCTCGCTGTTCGGCTCGGGCGGCTTCCGCCCGGGCGCGGGCGGCAACGGCAGCCACAACTTCGACTTCGGCGACCTGTTCACCGGTGCCGGCCAGGCCGGCGGCAGCGGCGGTCTCGGCGACGTGTTCGGCGGCCTGTTCAACCGCGGCGGCCGGCAGCCCCAGCCCCGTCGGGGCGCCGACGTGGAGACCGAGGTGACCCTCGGCTTCGACGAGGCGGTGGACGGGGCGACCGTCCCGCTGCGGATGACCAGCCAGGCCGCCTGCCGGACGTGCAGCGGCACCGGCGCCAAGGCCGGCACCACGCCGCGGGTCTGCCCGACCTGCGTCGGCGCCGGCACGGTCAGCCGGGGCCAGGGCGCCTTCGCGCTCTCCGAGCCCTGCCGGGACTGCAAGGGCCGCGGCATGATCGTCGACGACCCGTGCACCGTCTGCCACGGCAGCGGCCGGGCCAGTTCGGCCCGCACCATGCAGGTCCGGATCCCGGCCGGGGTCCAGGACGGGCAGCGGATCCGGCTCAAGGGCAAGGGCGCCCAGGGCGAGCGCGGCGGCCAGCCCGGTGACCTCTACGTCACCGTGCACGTCGACGCACACCCGGTGTTCGGACGCAAGGGCGACAATCTGACGGTCACCGTGCCGGTCACCTTCCCTGAGGCGGCGTTGGGCGGCACCATCGAGGTGCCGACACTCAACGGTCCTTCGGTGAAGCTCAAGCTGCCCGCCGGCAGTGCGAACGGCCTCACCCTCCGGGCCCGTGGCAAGGGCGCCACCCGCAAGGACGGCACCCGCGGCGACCTCCTGGTCACCGTGGAGGTCGTGGTCCCCAAGCTCGTCACCGGCGACGCGCTGACCGCACTGGAGCAGTACCGCGAGGCCACCGCCTCCGACGACCCGCGAGCCGCCCTGTTCCGGGCGGCGGAGGGAGCGTGAGCAGATGATCACTCCGGACAGCCCGATCGGGCCGGGCCTCGGCGAGGGCCTGCCCGGCGGCACCCGCCGCCGGCCCGCCGCCGGCCCGACCCACTACGTACTGACCGAGGACACCCCGGTGTACGTGATCTCGGTGGCCGCCGAGCTCTCCGGACTGCACCCGCAGACCCTGCGGCAGTACGACCGGCTCGGGCTGGTCTGCCCCGACCGCACGGCCGGTCGCGGCCGGCGGTACTCGGCGCGGGACATCCAGCAGCTGCGCGAGGTCCAGCGGCTCTCCCAGGACGAGGGCATCAACCTGGCCGGGATCAAGCGGATCATCGAGCTGGAGAACCAGGTGACCGCCCTGCAGTCGCGGATCGCCGAGCTCGCCGACGCGCTGGACGGCGCCGCCAGCACCCTCCAGCAGCGCGAGGCCGCAGTGCACGCCTCGTACCGCCGCGATCTGGTGCCCTACCAGCAGGTGCAGCAGTCCAGCGCCCTGGTGGTCTGGCGGCCGAAGCGGTAATCGAGGTGCGGCCCGGCCGTGAGCCGCCGACATCCCTCCTGAAGGGGGGTGCCGGCGGCTTGGCGTTGGTGAGAGAGTGCCAACCAGCAAATCCGGGGATCGGTTGGTGGACGGAACGAACGGATACCCGTGCGTCCGCCGCCTAGGATTCCCGGTGAGGTGGGCCCGACCTACCCGGTGCACCCCAGTTCGGCCGACGGCGAGGAGCCATAGATGAGCGGGCGGGACGAACTTCGTGTCCCCTCGGGAGGGGCGAGTCCGGTCTCATCCGAAGCACGTCAGCTCTACCGGCACGTGGTCCGCTCGCACGGCCGGCTGGCGTTGGCAGATGTCCATCCGGACTCCAAGGAACACCTGTCGGAGCTGCTGCACCTCGGGCTGCTGGTGCCGGACTCGGACAACCCCGATGTGCTGATAGCCGTCGACCCGATGCAGCTCTCGATGACCCTGAGCAGTACCTGGCAGCGCCAGGCGCTCGAACTGCTTTCCCGGGCCGTCGCACTTCCGGGCGGGTTGCAGGATCTTGCCGAGGAATTCCACGCCCCGAAAGAGGTGGGCGGCACAATCGAGTACGTGCGGGGGAAGGTCCTCATCAACCAGCGCCTGCGACAGTCCGTGGCGAATGGCGTGGAGGAAATTCTCGCTGCTCAGCCCGGCGGCCCCCGCCCGCCCGAGGTGCTGGCGTCGACCATCCAGCAGGATCTCGACACACTCCGCAGAGGCGCCGAGGTCCGGACGATCTACCACCCGAGCACCCGCTACCACCAGCCCACCCGGGACTACGTGGCGACGCTCGCCGAGGCCGGCGGCCAGTTCCGGACCCTGGACGAGCCCTACACCCGACTGATCATCATCGACCGGCGGATGGCGGTGCTCCCGGTGGCGGACGACCTCAACCTGGCCGCCTTCATCCGCGACGAGGCGATCGTCAACTACCTTGCGCAGGAAGTCTTCGAGCGCAACTGGAACCGCGGGCTGGGCTTCGACGGCGACCGGACCGTGCCGCAGCAGGTGATCTCACGGCTGCGGCAGACCATCATCGACCTGCTCCTGCAGGGCACCAACCACCGGGTGATCGCACGGCGGTTGGGCATCAGCGAGCGCACGCTCGCCCGGCACCTGGCGGAGATGCGGGAGGAGTACAACGTCGAGTCGCTCTTCCAGCTCGGCTACGTGCTCGCCACCCGCGCCGCCCAGGCGCCCGTGGAGCCACCCGCCGACTTCCAGTGACCGCGCCCAACCCCGGGCATGCCGCCGGGCCGGAGCCTCCTCGGCAGGGCGGCCACACGGCCGGGAAGGCTCGACGGCCCGCGCGGGACGACGATCTCAGGGGCCCGGAGCGGGAGTGCGGTCTCCGTGGATTCGGGCACCTTCAGGGCTGACGCGACGACACCGGCGGTCCGGGATCAGTCGGAGTGGATCACTAGTACGCAGACGCACTCAGGTCCAGGAGATATCCGCGGCGGTCGCCACCGGTGTGGCGATATGTGCCGGGGAAGCGCTGACGGGTACATGCTGGGAATTCCCTGCCACCGACAGCGCGCCGGTCAGCGCAGCTGCGCCTATGGCGAGCGGAACGACGATGCGCCGGACAAAACCGCGCATGCGAGACATACGACCACCTCTTCTCATGCCGTGCCCCCGCTGGACAAAGTCAAAGTATCGAACAACCGCTCCGATGATGCCTTAAACGGCATCAACTGTCACGGTGCGTCCCAGGGTAAAGGCGTGGCATCTCTCTGCCAGGCAGACAGATGCCACCTCGACCCGGTGGACTCGCACGGCAGGAGCGGTGGACGATCAACTGGCCCACTACAGGACCGGCGCCAACCCGCAGCTTGACGTCGCCAGTTCAACTTTATGACATCCGATCAAGCAGCAGGATGCCGATTCACGGGCAACACACCACAACACCACATCGCCCGCCAGCACCATCGGTTCTCTTGGCCGGCCACCTCTCCCGGAGTCGACATGACTGAGCCCTACCTGCGCCATCGCGCCGCCCAGACCCCCGAGGGCCGGCGCGCACGGGTCTTCCTGGCCGCGCCGCTGATGCGGCTGACCGGGCCGGCCGACAGCGTGGTGACCCTGGCCAGCCGCACCCGGCTCACCACCCTGCGGACCACGCTCCTGCGCAGCGGTGCGGCCGTCTACAGCGGCCACCACAGCGACGCCTGGACGGTGGCCGGCCGCGCGCCGGAGCCCCGGGTGCCATCCGACTTCCGCGCGATGCAGACCGCCGACCTGGTCTTCGCCTACGTCGGCGCACCGCTGTCGGCCGGCGTCAGCCTGGAGCTGGGCTGGGCCTCCGCGCTGCGCAAGCCGATCGTCCTGCTGGTCGACGAGGCGATCACGCACAACCCGCTGATCGCCACCATCGAGCAGGTCTCCCCCGTCCTGCCGCTGGTCTTCGACGACACCTGGTCGCAGGAGGCGCTGCACCACACCGTCGAGACCGCGCTGGACTGGGCCGGCATGGCGCTGTCCCTGCGCGAGGGGTTCTGGACGGCCCCCGGCGAGCAGTTCCCGATCCCCCGCCAGCCCGCCCCGAGCACCCGCCCGCACGGCTACTGGTCCCCCGAGATCGCCACCGGCTGACCCCGGCGACGCGCTCACCCGCCCGACGGCGCCTCGGCTCCCCGCATCTGCCAGCCCAGCTGGAAGAGCGTCTCGGCGTCGTACAACTCCCGGAGCCGGGAGATGTGCCCGGCCACGGTCCGCTCGCTCAGGCCCATCCGGCCCGCGATCGTCCGCTGCGTCAACCCCTGTGCGAGCAGCCTCCCGACCTGCTCGTGCACCGGCAGGCCCTCCACCTCCTGGTGGGCGGAGCCCCACTGGACCCGCTCGGCCCGCTCCCAGTCGCGCTCGAAGACGCCGACCAGGAAGCTGACCACCGCCGGATCCTCGATGAACGCGGCGCTGCTGTTGTCGGCGGAGGCCGGCATCACCGCCACCCGGCGGTCGAAGACGAACAGCCGGGTGAACGGCTCGCTGAGCACCCGGATCCGCTCGCCCAACTCGCTCACCCGGGCGGCGTACCGGACGGTCGGCTCGTCGAGCCTCGCGCCCGGCTGGTAGATCGTCCGGATCGAGCCGCCGTTCGCCAGGAAGTCCCGGGTGCGGGCGATCGACTGCTCGAAGTGCTCGGCCGGCCGCGCGCCGCCGGGCTGCGCCGCCAGGGTCTCCTCCCGGCACTCCGCCTCGATCTGCAGGATCCGGTGCCGGATCTCCAGGAAGTCGTCGACGTGCTGCACCTCGCTGGAGCGGTCCACCCGCCGCGGCGTCGCGTCGTACGCCCGGGTCAGCTCCTCCAGCAGGGTCGGCATCTCCTCGGCCTGCACCAGCATCCTGGTGCCCGCCGAACGCAGTTCGGCGCTGATCCGTTCGCTGACCGCGCGCGGGTTGACGGCCGTGAGCGAGGCGTCCTCGGTGTGGTGGACCAGCAGCCCGAGCTCCAGCAGCCGGAGCACCACCGTCGCGTCCTGCCCGGCGACCTCGCGGAACATCACCCGGCCGCCCTGCTCCAGGATCGCTTGGTACAGGGCCCGCTCGGCCGCGCTCGGCAGCGATCCCGCGACCAACTCGTTCACATCGCTCCACTTTGCATCGGCCGGGCCGGCTGCCGTGCGACCCACCGGGGCACCGGGGTCACCGCGCTCCGCCGGCCGGGGGCGGGGCCGCGGCGCGGCGGGGTGTCGGGCCCTGGGGCCCGGGGGCTGTCCCGCGAGGTCGCCCTGGCAGCGTAGTCGGCCGGGTTCCGGGCCCGTCCGGCGGTCCCGGCCGCGGTGGCGGGATCCCGCCACCGCCCGGTCAGGGCCGGCCGCCGCCGCCCCGCATCAGCCAGCCGAGCTGGAACAGGGTCTGCGCGCCGTAGCGCTCGCGCAGCCGGGAGATCTGACCGGCCACCGTGCGCTCGCTCAGCCCCAGCCGGGTGGCCACGGCGCGCTGGGTCAGGCCCTTCGCCAGCAGCCGGCCGATCCGGTCGGCGGCGAGCCGGGAGGCGCGCTGGGGGTCGACCTCCTGCCACTGGACGACGTCGGCGCGGCCCCAGTCCCGCTCGAAGAGCATGACCAGGAAGTGCACGGTGGCCGGGTCGGAGAGCAGCACGGCCCGGCTGTGGTCGTCGGCCGCCGGGATCACGGCCACCGCCCGGTCGACGATGATCATCCGCTGGAAGTTCTCGTCCAGCACCCGGACCTCGGCGCCGTGGCCGGTCAGCTCGACCGCGTACGCGACGGTGGCGGGCTCGGCCAGCACCAGCGGCTGGTACAGGGTGCGCATCCGGCTGCCGCGCTCCAGCAGGGTGAGGTCCTGCCGGCGGGCCAGTTCCATCGTCTCGGGCAGCCGGCTGCCCGGCTGCACGGTGAGCAGCTCCTGCCGGCACTCGGAGACCAGTTCGGCGATGCGGTGGCGGATCCGCTCCTGGCCGTCCACGTAGCTGACGTGGTCGCGGGCCTCCGGCTCCCTCGGCAGCGCGTCGTAGGCCCGGGTCAGGGAGGCGAGGCGGTCCGGCAGCCGTTCGGCCTCCAGCAGCAGCCCGGTGGCCTGCGAGCGGAGGTCGGCGCCGACCCGGTCGCCGACCAGCCGCGGGCTGACCGCGACGTAGGAGCGGTCCATCGGGTGCGGCATCACCAGGCCGATCCGCACCAGCTGGTCCATGCTCGGCCGGTCGGCGGGGGTGACGCGGTCGGTGGGGAGCCGGCCGCCCTCGGCCAGGATGGCCAGGTAGAGCCGGCGGGCCGCCTCGTCCGGTACGCCGCCGCGAGGGCCGTTCCCGGTCTGCGCCATCACGTCGCGTACTCCCTGCCGGGCTCGTCCCGAGCCTGATCACGCTCACAGCAGACCCGATCCGAGCGGATGGCAGGAGCCCCGGTACCTGCGTGCCCCCCGGAGCCAGTGCGCAGTTGCGCTCTGAAACCCCGGGAGGCCCGCCGGTGTCACACCAGATCCACGATGCTTTCGGTGCAGGCGGAGCAGCAACGCCTCACCGACTCCGGCTCGGGGGCCATCACCACACATGGCGTCCCGGTCGGCGCTCGACGCACGGTGCACCGGTGCAGCAACACCTGTCACACCCTGCGAGGAGCAAGTCACCTGTCATCGGGCTGCGGCTGCCCGGTGATCTGGCGTGAGTCCACCTTCACAGCGTGACGGGCGGGGAACAAGTGCTGTCCTGTTGCAGGTTCCCGCAAGTGCATAAACCTGCAGCCCGGTCGGCAATGGTCGGGTTTCCGGAGGAGCCGGTTTTCACTCCGCTCACACATTTCCGGTGCGCCGCCCGATCACCCGGCGGAGTGGAACCCCCCGTTCCCGAGCGTCCGCCCCACCGGCCTCCGGCGGGATTTCCGTGGGTCGGCCGGAGTCTACGCGCGTATCTCAGCATCGGCCGGGAGCGGTCGGATTCCAACAGAACACCCCAGGGACAGACGGGTCAGGGCACTGCGGACCGGGCCCCGGCCTGTCCGATCATGAGCGATCATGTGGGTTCCCGCGAAGATCGACATCCGGCGCCGCGCACCCGCCGGCCCCGTGGACACGCTCCGGTCGGGCCGTGGAATTGGCCGCGGCAAGCCGTCTTCCGGTGGGGGGATGGCACCCGCTCCGAGCATCCCCGGGCATCTTCCTCCCACCGCGGAATTGTCCGGGTGGCGAGCCGCCCGGGAGTGCGCGCGAAATTGGTGGCCGGAGTTCCGGATTCCGTTCCGGTCGCCGGGAATTCCGTGATTCCGGCCCCGCCGCCGGCCGCGCGGTCAACCCGCCAGCAGCCGTCCGGCCGCGACGCCGGTCACCGTGCGTACACCGATCACGGCCCAGGCGAGTACCAGAAGCGCGTACAGCCCGGCGGCGAGAGCGGTGAAACCGCCGAAACCGGTGTGCCGGGCCAGCCCCGCCGCGCCGGTGACCATGGTGCCGAGCGGAAAGGTGAATGCCCACCAGGTCATCCCGAACGGCATTCCGGCCCGCCAGGCGCGAAGGTTGGCCGCGGCCGCCACCAGCAGCCACAGCAGCGCGAAGCCGAGCACCGTCACCCCGAACAGCACCGCGAGGTGCAGTGCCGCCGGAGCCAGCCCGGGGGTGGCGATCCGGGCCGCGTCGGCGAGCTGGTTCGCGGCGGTGGCCGACTGCCCGAGCGGCCCGAGCACCAGGAACAGCGTCGGGGTGAGCAGCAGCACCGGCAGCTTGCTGTGCACCAGGGCGGCGAAGACCACCGGCAGCACGGCGAGGACGGCCAGCAGCCCCGCGCCGAACAGGGCGTAGCAGCCGTAGAGCATGGCCGCCCGGGGCGCGCCCTCGGGCAGGTGCGCCACGAGCGCCGGGCCGAGCGCGGCCGCGACCAGCGGGGCGACCGCCGGCAGCAGCCAGGTCGGATCGGCCCGCAGCACGGAGACCCGGTGCCGGGTGATCATCAGCAGCGGGATGCCGACCGCGACCGTGATCGCGTAGAGCGTGCCGGCGCTCCAGAGCACCAGGTCGACGGCGACGGCCGGCCCGGTGCCGATCACCGGCGCGCCGACCACCAGGGTGCCGTAGCCGACCGCGAGCAGGGCCATCGGCGGGCAGCCGTAGAACACGGCCGAGGCCGGCTGGTCCAGCAGCTGGGCCCGGGCCGCCGCGCGGTGCCGGACGAGGTGCACCAGCCGGGCCGCGATCAGGGCGGGCAGCAGCACCAGGGAGAGCAGCCAGACCGCCCGTCCGAAGGCGGTCAGTGCGGGGACGGCGACCGGGAGGGCGGCGGCGGCGTTGGCGACGATCGCGGTGCCCATGACGGTGGCGTACCAGTTGGGGCCCAGGCGGCTGAGGTCGAGCCGGCGGTGCCCGGTCCTCGCGGTGTCGGCGAGGGCCCGGGGGGCGGAGATGGTGGAGGTGGCCATACGACCACCGTGCCGGGCGGGGGCGGACGCCGGTAGCGCCCCGCGGCCTATGAGGGCATAACCTGGCTGTATGGCTCTCTCCTCGCGCGTCCCCGAGATCGGCGCGCTCGAACTGCTGCTCGCCGTGGTGCGGCTGGGCAGTGTCGGGCGGGCGGCGGCCGAGCTCGGGGTGAGCCAGCCGGCCGCCAGCGCCCGGATCAAGGGCATGGAGCGGCAGATCGGGGTGGCGCTGCTGGATCGCTCCCCGCGCGGTTCCCGGCCGACCGAGGCCGGACGGCTGGTGGTCGAGTGGGCGCGCGGCGTGGTCGAGGCGGCGCAGGCGCTGGACGCCGGGATCGACGCGTTGCGCGGCCGCCGGGACGCCCGGCTGCGGGTGGTGGCCAGCCTGACGGTGGCCGAGTACCTGATGCCGGGCTGGCTGCTGGCCCTGCACGAGGCGAGCCCGGGGACGGCGGTGACCCTGCGGACGGCCAACTCGGCCGATGTGGCGGCGCACGTCCTGGGGGGCGACGCCGACCTCGGCTTCGTGGAGGGCCCGCACACTCCGCCCGGGCTGTCCGGAGCGGTGGTCGCCGCCGACCGGCTGGTGGTCGTGGTGGCGCCCGGCCACCCGTGGGCCCGGCGGCGCGCCCCGCTCACCGGCCCGGAGCTGGCCGCCACCCCGCTGGTGCTGCGCGAGCCGGGCTCGGGCACCCGGGAGGTGCTGGAGCAGGCCCTGGCCGGCCACGGCGGCGCGGCGCAGCCCCGGCTGGAGCTGGCCTCCTCGACGGCGCTGAAGGCGGCGGCGATGACCGGGGCCGGTCCGGTCTGCCTGAGCGAGCTGGCCGTGGTGGAGGAACTGGCCACCCGCCGGCTGGTCGAGGTCCCGCTCACCGGGGTGGACCTGCACCGGCCGCTGCGGGCGGTCTGGCCCGCCGGCCAGCGTCCGGTCGGCCCGGCCCGGGAGCTGCTCGGGCTGACCAGGAAGCTGCCCCGGCGCGGCTGAGCGGGGAGCGGCGCGGGAAGCTGCCGCGCGGCCGCGCGGGCAGGAAGCCCGGAAGACCTGGACGAAGAAAGTTGAGCGGAATAGACTCAACTTAGTGCATGCTGAAAGAAGCAGACTTTCACCCGATGGAGAGGGGCACGACAGCAGTGGATGCCAGCAAGTTCACCAGCAGGACGCAGGACGCCCTGTCCGCCGCGATCCGGCAGGCCGGCGCCGCAGGTAACCCGGACGTCAAGCCGGTGCACATCCTGCTGGCGCTCCTGGAGCAGCCCGAGGGCATCGCCCGCCCGCTGCTGGAGGCTGTCGGCGCCGATCCCGCGGCCGTCCTGGCCGGCGCCCGGCGCCGGCTCTCGGAGCTGCCCAGCGCCCAGGGTTCGACCGTGGCCGCGCCGCAGCTCGCCCGCGACACCATGGCCGTCCTGGACGAGGCGGGCAAGCGCGCCGCCGACCTGGACGACCAGTACCTGTCCACCGAGCACCTGATGGTCGGCCTGGCCGCCGAGGGCGGTGCGGTGGCCGACCTGCTCAAGCAGCACGGCGCCACCGCCAAGGCCCTGCTGGCCGCGTTCAAGGACGTCCGGGGCAGCGCCCGGGTCACCTCCGCGGATCCGGAGGGCACCTACAAGGCGCTGGAGAAGTACGGCGCGGACCTGACCCAGGCGGCCCGGGACGGCAAGCTCGACCCGGTGATCGGCCGGGACCAGGAGATCCGCCGGGTGGTCCAGGTGCTCTCCCGCCGGACCAAGAACAACCCGGTGCTGATCGGCGACCCGGGAGTCGGCAAGACCGCCGTGGTGGAGGGGCTGGCCCAGCGGATCGTGGCCGGCGACGTGCCCGAGTCGCTGCGCGGCAAGCGGCTGGTCGCGCTCGACCTCAGCGCGATGGTGGCCGGCGCCAAGTACCGGGGCGAGTTCGAGGAGCGGCTGAAGGCCGTCCTGAACGACATCAAGGCCAGCGACGGCCAGGTGATCACCTTCATCGACGAGCTGCACACCATGGTCGGCGCGGGCGCCGGCGGCGACTCCGCGATGGACGCCGGCAACATGCTGAAGCCGATGCTGGCCCGCGGCGAGCTGCGGATGGTCGGCGCCACCACGCTGGACGAGTACCGCGAGCGGATCGAGAAGGACCCGGCGCTGGAGCGCCGCTTCCAGCAGGTGCTGGTCGGCGAGCCGAGCGTCGAGGACACCGTCGCCATCCTGCGCGGGCTCAAGGGCCGCTACGAGGCCCACCACAAGGTGCAGATCTCGGACGCCGCGCTGGTCGCCGCCGCCACCCTCTCCAACCGCTACATCACCGCCCGCTTCCTGCCCGACAAGGCGATCGACCTGGTCGACGAGTCGGCCTCGCGGCTGCGGATGGAGATCGACTCCTCCCCGGTGGAGATCGACGAACTCCAGCGCTCGGTCGACCGGTTGCGGATGGAGGAGCTGGCCCTGGAGAAGGAGTCCGACCCCGCCTCGGTCGACCGCCTGGCCCGGCTGCGGCGCGATCTGGCCGACCGGCAGGAGCAGTTGAGCACCCTCAACGCCCGCTGGGAGCAGGAGAAGAAGTCGCTCAACCGGGTCGGCGCGCTCAAGGAGCGGCTGGACGACCTGCGCGGCGCCCTGGAGCGCGCCGAGCGGGACGGCGACTTCGAACGCGCCTCCAAGCTGATGTACGCCGAAATCCCGGCCGCCGAGCGGGAGTTGGCCGATGACCAGGCCCGCGCGGTGGACCAGGACGCCACCACCTCGATGGTCAAGGAGGAGGTCGGCCCGGACGACGTGGCCGATGTGGTGGCCTCCTGGACGGGCATCCCGGCCGGGCGGCTGCTGGAGGGCGAGAGCGCCAAGCTGCTGCGGATGGAGGAGGAGCTCGGCCGCCGCCTGATCGGCCAGCGCGAGGCCGTCCAGGCGGTCTCGGACGCGGTGCGCCGCACCCGCTCGGGCATCGCCGACCCGGACCGGCCGACCGGCTCCTTCCTCTTCCTCGGCCCGACCGGCGTCGGCAAGACCGAGCTGGCCAAGGCCCTGGCCGACTTCCTCTTCGACGACGAGCGGGCGATGGTCCGGATCGACATGAGCGAGTACGGCGAGAAGCACTCGGTCTCCCGGCTGGTCGGCGCCCCGCCCGGCTACGTCGGCTACGAGGAGGGCGGCCAGCTCACCGAGGCCGTCCGGCGCCGGCCGTACAGCGTGGTGCTGCTGGACGAGGTGGAGAAGGCCCACCCCGAGGTCTTCGACGTGCTGCTCCAGGTGCTGGACGACGGCCGGCTCACCGACGGCCAGGGCCGGACGGTGGACTTCCGCAACGCCATCCTGATCCTCACCTCCAACCTGGGCAGCCAGTACCTGGTGGACCGCAGCACCCCCGAGGAGCGGAAGAAGGAGCTCGTCCTGGAGACGGTCCGCACCGCCTTCAAGCCGGAGTTCCTCAACCGGCTGGACGACATCGTGGTCTTCGAGCCGCTGGGCACCGCCGAGCTCAGCCGGATCGTCGACCTCCAGGTGGCCCGGCTGGCCCAGCGGCTGCACGAGCGCCGGCTCACCCTGGAGGTCACCGAGGCCGCCCGGGACTGGCTGGCGCTCACCGGCTACGACCCGGCGTACGGCGCCCGGCCGCTGCGGCGGCTGGTGCAGTCGGCGATCGGCGACCAGCTGGCCAAGGCCATCCTGTCCGGGCAGGTGCACGACGGCGACACCGTCGTGGTCGAGCGGGACGAGGAAGCCGACCGGCTGTCGGTGTCCAGCCGGACATCCCTGGTCAAGTGACCGGACGATCGCTTCCGCGGGCCGCCGCGGAAGCGATCACCAAGGCGGGTGCTCCCTGTGCCGCAAGCCACCGATGAGGCAGGATGGAGAGGTAAGCAGGGCGGCCCCACGCGGACAGCCACCCTCGTGAACCGTGAAGGGACCCCCCGTGAGCATTGACCCGTCCTCGATCCCGTCGTTCGGCGCGCCCCAGCCCCCGCAGGGTGGCGGCCAGGGGGGTCCGGCCGGTCCGCCGCCGGTGATCGTCCCGGACCAGGCGCTGGTGACCCAGCTCCTCGACCAGATGCAGCTGAAGCACGTGGTGGACGAGGAGGGCGACCTCACCGCGCCGTGGGAGGGCTTCCGCGTGTACTACATGTTCCGCGGTGAGCAGAAGGAGCTCTTCGCGGTCCGCGCCTTCTACGACCGCCCGTACCCGCTCGAGCAGAAGGCCGAGATCCTCGACCTGATCGACGAGTGGAACCGCGAGACCCTCTGGCCCAAGGTGTACACCCACACCCACGAGGACGGCGTGGTCCGCCTGATCGGCGAGTCCCAGATGATCGTCGGCACCGGCGTCAACCTGGACTACTTCGTCTCCACCACCGCCAACTGGACCCAGGCCTCGGTCGGCTTCGAGCAGTGGATCGTCGAGCGCCTCGGCCTGCAGAAGGAGATCGAGACCGAGGGCGGCGACGCCGACGGCGACGCCTCCGACGAGGGCTGACCTCCCCGGCACCACGACGGCCCGCCCCTCCCGGGGGCGGGCCGTTCCCGTACCCCGGTGCCGTACCCCGGTCCCGCACGCCGGTCCCGCACGCCGCCCCGGCACCGGCACGGCGGGCTTGTCCCCCGGGGGGCCGGGCGTCGAAGATGAGCCGGACGACGAGGTGTGAGGAGCCCGGAATGAGCGAGCGACCGTTGCTGAACCGCAGGCTGGCCGGCCTCGGCACGACGATCTTCGCCGAGATGTCGGCGCTGGCCACCGCCACCGGCTCGATCAACCTCGGCCAGGGCTTCCCCGACACCGACGGCCCGCGCGAGATCGCCCGGGCCGCCGCGGACGCCGTGCTCACCGGCCGGGGCAACCAGTACCCGCCCGGCCCCGGCATCCCCGAGCTGCGCACCGCGATCGCCGAGCACCAGCAACGCTTCCACGGCCTGGGCTACGACCCCGACACCGAGGTGCTGGTCACCGCCGGGGCCACCGAGGCGATCGCCGCCGCGCTGCTCGCCCTGCTGGAACCCGGCGACGAAGTCATCGCCTTCGAACCCTTCTACGACTCCTACGCCGCCTGCATCGCGATGGCCGGCGCCGTCCGGGTACCGCTGACGCTCCGTCAACCCACCTTCCGCCCCGACCTGGACGAGCTGCGAGCCAAGGTCACCCCGCGCACCCGGCTGCTGCTGCTCAACTCCCCGCACAACCCCACCGGCCTGGTGCTCTCCCCCGCCGAGCTCGCCGCCATCGCCGAACTCGCCGTCGAGCGCGACCTGTTGGTGGTCACCGACGAGGTATACGAGCACCTGGTCTTCAGCGGCGGCCACCACCCCATCGCGGCCCTGCCCGGAATGCGCGAGCGCACCGTCTCGATCTCCTCGGCCGGCAAGACCTTCTCCTTCACCGGCTGGAAGGTCGGCTGGGTGACCGCCGCCCCGGCACTGGTCGCCGCCGTCCGCACCGCCAAGCAGTACCTGACCTACGTCTCCGCCGGCCCGTTCCAGTACGCCGTCGCCGAGGCCCTGCGGCTGCCCGACACCTACTTCGACGGCCTGCGCACCGACCTGGCCCGCAAGCGCGACCTGCTCGCCGACGGCCTCGCGGCCGCCGGCTTCCAGGTCTTCCGCCCCGAGGGGACGTACTTCATCACCACCGACATCACCCCGCTGGGCGAGAAGGACGGCCTGGAGTTCTGCCGCTCGCTCCCCGAACGCTGCGGCGTGGTCGCCATCCCCAACGTGGTCTTCTACGACGACACCGAGGCCGGCCGCAGCCTGGTCCGCTTCACCTTCTGCAAGCAGGACGCCGTCCTGGAGGAGGCCGTCGCCCGCCTGCGACGGCTCTGACGGCGGGTGGCCTGCTGCGGGTGCCTTACTGCGGGGCCACCGGCATCGCGTCGAAGTTGTCGAAGAGGTAGGCGTAGACCTGGGCCAGGTAGGCGGTCAGCTCCTGCTGGTCGGGGAAGCGCACGTAGGTGAGCAGGTACCACTGGTCCACCGACAGCGGGCGGTTGCGCACCAGGTGCAGCAGGCCGGCCCTGACGACCTCGCGGTAGTCGGGCCAGGCGGCGTCGAAGGTCTCGCGCAGCTCGCCGAGGTCGTCGACCGCCTCGACCCCGAGCAGGGCCGCGCAGAAGTGCACGAAGCGCCGGTCCACGCCCGGTACGTCGAGCCCGAGTTCGGCCAGCGGCACCGAGGTCGGGTTCAACGCCCCCCCGGGGTAGGGATACACCGTGGTGTTCCACAGCTCGTCCTCCGTCGTCGGCCCCTGCGGGCCGGTGCCCTCGGCCGGACGGTACACGCCGTACAGCAGGCCGAGCGTGAGGAAATCACCGTAGACGTAATTGACCTGCCCGTCGGGGGCGTACGGCTCCCGCGGGTCGATGGCGATGGCCGTGGCCTTCCCCGCACAATTCATGAACGGCCCGTAGACGGCCTCGAACGGCAGGATCGGTGCCAGGTCATGGCTCTTCAACGCCGCCGCGCGCAGGGCATCGTCGGCACCGACGAGGGCCTCCTCGGTGTCGAACCGGCTGGCCCAGGGCCCGGTACGTGGCGGCAGTTGGTCTCTGGTGGACATCGGGGACTCCATAGCGGCGGGAAAGGGTCAGGGGGCGATCGGCTCTTCGGTGCGATCCCCGTAGAAGAAGTCGTAGAGGTCCTGGAGGTAGCCGTACAGCTCTTCCTCCGACCCGAAGGAATACCTCGTCAGGCTCCACCACTGGTCCGTCGACGCCGGGCGCTGTGCCAGCAGGTACTCCAGGCTCGCCCGCAAGGCCCTCGCGTAGTCGGATTCACCCGTCGCCGAGGCCTTGTACATCGCGATGTCGTTGATCATCTCCGGATGCAGGGCACCCTTGTAGAAGTCCCGGAGACTGCGATCGTCGTGCCAGCCGGGAATGTCCCAGGCCGTCCACCCCATCAGAGCTCACCACGTTCCATATCGGCCGCCGTCATCATATACCTTGGTGTCGCGTTCTGTTGTGCTTGAAAACGGGCTCCGGGTACATGGTGTGGAGCTTGAATCCGCCATTACCGTCCGGATGGTAGATCGCCTTTATGGTGGCGTTTTTGAAATTGACATCCTTGTAATTGATCGAACCGTCGTGGTTGAGCGGGCTGTCCGGGTCGATGTAATAGCCCCTGAACCTACCGGCGTGCCCCCCTGGCCCCCAGGCGTCACTCGGGGAGAACTCCACCAGGTGCGGCGGTGGGTCGTTCGGGTTGATCCTGGTGCGGGCGTACTGGTCGGCGTGGACGAAGGACTCGTTGTCGTTGAAGGCGGTGGAGTGGCTGCCGCACTTGTGCCGGTGCGGGGCGCCACGGTCACCGTCGTAGTAGAGATCGGGCGGGCTGAGGCGGGTCCTGGCGTCAGGGCCGTGCAGCGGATCGATCTTGTCGGTCGACTGGACGTAGCCGGTCACCCGGTCCTTGGCCACGGTCCGGGCTCCCGCCGGGCCCTGCATGACCGGGGTGCCGAGGCGGTCCTTGAGCTGCTGATCGGTCACGTTCAGGTGCCGGCCCACCCCGTGGCCCTGGCCGTCGAGTTCGGCCACCCGCTCGTCGATCCGGCGGTGGTAGAGCTGGCGCAGCGGCTTCTTGCCAGGCACCGACTGGCCCGGCTGGAGCTTGATCTTCTCCCCGGAGAGCGAGGTGCCCGCCTCCTTGAAGCCCTTCTGGACGGCCTTCTCCGCGTCGTCGAGGTTTTTCTTGGTGATCTCCAGGCCGCGACCGATGGAGCGGTGGCCGCCCGCCATGGCCTTCGACATGTCGCTGATCATCGAGTCGACGACCGGACGGACCGCCTTGTCCACCAGCCGGCCGAGCTTCCCTCGCCCCAGCACCCGGCCCCGGGTCCTGCCGTCCAGGTCGCGCGAGTGCCGCTCCACCCGGTCCGCGTGCTCGTGCGCCCGGCCGGCCGCCTGCGCCAGCGCGTCCCGGTCGGCCTTGAAGCCGTCACTCATCTGCCACCCCCGGCACCCAGTGCCGCCTCGACCCCGTGGAACACCAGCCCGGACACCGCCTTCTCGATGGCGGCCTGGAAGGGCTCCACCGCCATCGTGACCAGCCGGTCGATGATGACGCCCTCGATCTCCTGAAGGATCGCGTTCACGATCCGCTTGCCCGCCTCGACGATCGCCGCCTCCGCCGCCGCCGCCACCCCGAGGGTGGCCACCGCCGCAGCGGCTGCTGCGGCCATCTCGGCCGCCATCGCCACCAGTTGGGCGATCACCGCGCCCTTGGCGACGATCACGCCGTCCGCGGCGATCTCCAGGGCCGTCGCCAACACGCCGCAGCAGTCGATCAGTACGGTCATGTGCCCGGCCGACGCCTCGCCCCACCGGCCGAGCATGGCCTCGTACGCCGCACCGTCGAAGGCACCGCCCAGGTTCTTCAGCAGGCTGTCGGTGTCGTCGTGGGACTCCGCCATCCCCTGGCCGAACTCGCGGATGTGCGCGGCCCATTCGCGCAGCTCGTCCTCGTCGACGTCGGGCCAGTTGAGCCCGATCAGATCCATGATCCAGATGAGCTCGGACGGTAGTTCTATCGACAACGGCCTGCCCTCCCCCTCGAACGGGCACTCCCCCGTGCCGCTCCGTAGACGTACCGGACCCCCGTCCGGTTCCGGACAGCGTACGAGAAGGCCGCGCAGCCCACCCCGCCGGCACCGGTCGGCCGGCGGCGGCGCCGGCTCGGCCGAGGCCGCGTTCGCCACGGCGCATGGGGGCGCGCGCTGGGCGCGCGCGGCGCGTACGCGTGGGCTCAGGGCGCGCAATGAGCAAAGTGCGCCCCAAGGGTGATCACACCAGATCTGGCGCTGCGCCCAGAACGGTGAATGCTTGGCAAAGATGGGTAAATCCCTGACGGACCCGGAGAATTCATGCTTCTCTGCTGCTGAATCTCCAGCCGGAATCCTTCCTTCCACGGTCGGCCGCGTCCTGGACCGCACAGCTCCGATCAGCCCCCTGTTATCGGCCGGGCCCGGCGCTGCGCGGCCGGCGCGCACGGAGCTGAAACGCGGAGCCCGAGCATGCTCACCACACTGCAGACCTCCTACACGGACACCCGCGCCGGCGACCTCGCCTGGTGCCTGGGCGGCGAACCGCTGCCGGCCCTGGCCGTCCGCGACCTCAGCCTCGACCACCTGTCCGGCGGCACCCTGCAGCTGCGCCTGCTGGGCGCATCGCACCAGGTCGTCCTCGCCGCCGGCCCCGGCGACTGCCTGGAGACCGTCGCCTGCCTGCCCGGGCGCCGCACCCCACTGCCGGCCCGGGTGGCCGAGCAGGTGGCGGGCTGGGAGTACGAGTTCGCGGCCCGGATCGAGGAGCTGCCGCCGCACGTCTTCGCGGCCCGGGCGCAGGAGCTGCTGGCCCTGGTGGAGAGCCATCCGCACGCGCTGGCCGGCGTCTTCCCGGGCGACCCGAGCGCCTTCACGGCGCTGGTCGCCCACTGCGAGGAGCGGCGGGTGCTCTGGCGCACCTGGCACGCCTACCCGCAGGAGGGGCGGCTGGTGTGCACCCGTTCGTCCCTGGTGGTGCGCCGATATCCGAACGCCGCCCAATAAGTCACTGAATGGCACATGCCGACGATTCGTCAACCGGCTTTCCCGACTGTCCACCGAATGGGTGCAGCTATCGGAGTCGGTTCTCGCCTAGCGTTTGTCCATGATCAGCCATTCGACCGGAAAGCCCGCTGGGCAGGACCTCGACGGCCGGCACGACACCGCCCTGACCAGCGAGTCGGGCGCTCGGGCGATCCGCGCGCGGTCGGCCCCGGGCGGGCGGCCCCGCCCGCGCTCGGCCCGGCCGATAGTCCTGCTGGCCGCCTTCGTCTGTGCGGCCTGCGGCCTGGTGTACGAGCTGGAGCTGGTCGCCCTGGGCGGCTACCTGCTGGGCGAGTCGATGACCCAGACCTCGGTGGTGCTCTCCGTGATGGTCTTCGCGATGGGCGTCGGCTCGCTGCTCGCCAAGCGGCTCACCCGGCGCCCGGCGACCTTCTTCGCGCTGGTCGAGTGCACCCTCGCGCTGGTCGGCGGCCTCTCGGTGCTGGCGCTCTACTCCTGCTGGGCCTGGCTGGACCGGTACCGGGCCACCACCGCCGGGCTGGTCGGCACGACGCTGGTGATCGGGGTCCTGATCGGCGCCGAGATCCCGCTGCTGATGACCCTGGTCCAGCGGATCCGCCGGGAGGAGGCCGGCCGGGCCGCCGCCGACCTGTTCGCGGCCGACTACGTGGGCGCCCTGGTCGGCGGCCTGACCTTCCCGTTCCTGCTGCTGCCCGCGTTCGGCCAGGCCACCGGAGCGCTGGTCACCGGGGCGGTGAACGCGGTGGCGGGCGCCGCCGTGGTGCTCTGGCTGTTCCGGGACGAGCCGACGCCGCGCACCCGGCTGCTGCTGTGGACCGGCTGCGGGCTGGTGCTGGCCGTCCTCGCGGCGGCCGCCGCCTGCACCGGGGCGATCGAGCGGGCCGCCCGGCAGGCCCTGTACGGGGCGCAGGTGCGGCTGGCCACCCAGAGCCGGTACCAGGAGATCGTGCTCACCGGCCCGGCCGGCGGCCCCCGGGTGCCCGAGCAGCGGACGGCCGAGGGGCCGCTGGAGCTGTTCCTGGACGGGCGTTTGGTGGTGTGCGGGCCGGACGAGTACCGGGACCACGAGGCCCTGGTGCACCCCGCGCTCGCCGCCCGGCCGAACGCCCGGGTGCTGCTGCTCGGCGGGGACGGGCTGGCGCTGCGCGAGGTGCTGCGCCACCCCTCGGTCCGCTCGGTGCTGGTGGTCGAGCGCGACCCGGCCCTGGCCGAGCTGGCCCGGCGCGACCCGGCCCTGTCGGCGCTGAACGAGCACGCCCTGGACGACCCCCGGGTCCGGCTGCTCACCGCCGAGCCGCTGAACTGGCTGCGCACCGGGGGCGACGCGTTCGACGTGATCATCTCCGACCTGGCGGGGCAGACCCCGGACAGCCGCTACCGCTCGCTGGAGTTCTTCGGCCTGGCGGCCCACCGGCTGGCGCCCGAGGGCCGGATCGCGGTCCGCACCGGACCGGCGGAGTCCGATCTGTGGGCCGCCGAGGCGGGGCTGCGCGAGACCGGTCTGGGCACCGTCCCCTACCAGGGCGGCACCGGCCCGGCGCCGGGCTGCGGGGCCGGGCACCGGCCGCCGCGGCCCGCCTTCGTCCTGGCCGCCCGGGGCCGGCCGGTGCTGGCCCTGCCCGCCGACGGCCCGCCGCCCCGCTCGCTCACCGAGGACGGCCTGCGGGCCGCCGCCACCACCCTGGCGGCCCGCCGCCCGGCCCGTACCCCGGCGCCGCACCACCTGCTCGGCTGACCGGTCACCACGGGCCCGCGGCCCGGAAGGCTCCGTACGTGTACTGCGCAGTCGCCCGGGCGGTCCAACCTCGGCGCAAGTCTCCGCAGCGGCCTGCGAGGTCGGTAGGCTCGCAGGCATGGAGCATGAGGTTGTCGTCCCGCTGCCGGCCGAGGCCGTCCGGCAGGCCCTGGCCGATCAGGAGCTGGTGGCCGGCTGCGTGCCCGGTCTGACCGTCGTGCCGGAGGAGTCCTCCGAGCACGAGCTGGGCGGCCGGCTCAGGCTGCGGATCGGCGGCTCCACCATCACCTACATCGCCTACTGCGGGATCGACGACCGACCGCAGGAGGGCATCCGGGCCATCCTGACCGGCACCGAGGTGCGCGGCGACGGGCACTTCGCGGCCACCTTGTGGTTCGCGCTCCAGGAAGTCCCCGGCGGGACGCGGCTGCGGCTGACCGGCAGCGTGGAGCCGGGCGGCCGGCTGACCGGCTTCGACCCGGCGGTCCGGGCGGCCGCGGGCAAGCGGCTGCTGGAGCGCGGCGCCGCCGCCTTCCTGGCCAGGCTCGCCGAGCCGGCGGAGCCGGCCGCGGAGCCGGAGCCCGAGGAGCCCTCGGCCACGGTGGTCTACCTGGAGGACCACGCCGCCGAGCGCGACCTGGACGACGACCTGTCCGACCTGATCTCCTTCTCCGACCCCGAGCAGCCGGCCGATCCGGGCCCCGGGCTGCCGTACGACCCGGAGCCCGTGCTGGCGGGGCCGGTGCGGCGGAGCATCGTCGGGCGCTCGGCCGAGGAGGTCGACCACGCCCCGCCGCGCGGCCGGTACGCCCCGGCCACGCCGGCGCACAGCGCCCGGGCCCGGGCGGCCTCCCGCTGGGGCGGGGTGGAGCCGACCCTGCTCTCCGGGTCGGGCGGCGAGCGCAGCGCGATCCCGTGGGTGATCGGCGGGGGTGTGGCGCTGCTGGGCGGCGCGGTGGTGCTGGTCCGCGCGCTGCGCCGGCGCTGAGCGAGCACCGCGGCACGGCTTAGACTGACTGCTCATGAGCAACGACCGCGACGCCCTGCTGGCGCAGATCAAGAACAAGGCCGTCGTCCACGGCAAGGTCACCCTCTCCTCCGGGCTGGAGGCCGACTACTACGTCGACCTGCGCCGGATCACGCTGGACGCCGAGGCGGCGCCGCTGGTCGGCAGGGTGATGCTGGACGCGACCGCGGAGCTGGAGTACGACGCGGTGGGCGGGCTGACCCTGGGCGCCGACCCGGTCGCGGCCGCGATGCTGCACGCCGCCGCCGCCCGCGGGCGCAAGCTGGACGCCTTCGTGGTCCGCAAGGCCGGCAAGGCGCACGGCCTGCAGCGCCGGATCGAGGGCCCGGACGTCAAGGGCCGCCGGGTGCTGGCGGTCGAGGACACCTCCACCACCGGCGGCTCGGTGCTGACCGCGGTCGAGGCACTGCGCGAGGCGGGCGCCGAGGTGGTCGGCGTCGCGGTGATCGTGGAGCGCGGCGCCGCCCCGGCGATCGAGAAGGCCGGCCTGCCGTACCTGACCGCGTACACCCTGGACGACCTCGACCTGGGCTGAGCCGTCCGGCGCACCCGTCCGTCCTAACGGCCGGTGTGCCGCGTTGTTTCACGTGAAACAACGCGGCA
>NZ_JBFAQT010000052.1:0-41591 GCF_040678895.1 Kitasatospora sp. NPDC049258 | reverse complement strand
TCGGCCCGCAGCCGCTCGGCCACGGCGAAGGCCAGCGTGGTCTTGCCCGCGCTCGGCAGCCCGGTCAGCCACACGGTGGCACCGCGCTCGCAGCGGGCGGCCGCAGGGACCGCCTCCGCGGTGCCCTCGGCGGCCAGGGTGTCGGCTGTCGTCACGGTGAACTCTCCTGCTGGTGCGTAGTGGTGGCGCGTGGTGGTGGTGCGGGGTGGTAGTGCGGGGTGGGGTCAGAGGTGGATGCCGCACTCGGTCTTGCCCGAGCCCGCCCAGCGGCCGGCCCGGCCCTGCTCGCCCTCGCCGGGCTTGGCGGTGCAGGACAGCGGCGAGCAGCCGATCGAGGTGTAGCCCTCCCACAGCAGCGGGTTGAGCAGCACTCCGTTGGCGGCCACGTAGGCGTCCACGTCCTGCTGGGTCCAGCGGGCGATCGGGGCGATCTTCACCTTGCGGCGCTTCGGGTCCCAGGAGACCACCGGGGTGTTCGCCCGGCTGGGGGACTCGTCGCGGCGAAGGCCCGTCGCCCAGGCGTCGTAGCCGCCGAGGCCGCGGTTCAGCGGCTCGACCTTGCGCAGCGCGCAGCACAGGTCCGGGTCGCGGTCGTGCAGCCGCGGCCCGTAGCGCGCGTCCTGCTCGGCCACGGTCAGCTCGGGGGTCAGGGTGATGACGTTGACCGGCAGCACCGCGGCCACCGCGTCCCGGGTGCCGATGGTCTCGGCGAAGTGGTAGCCGGTGTCCAGGAACACCACGTCCACGCCCGGGAAGACCGAGGAGGCGAGGTGGGCGACCACCGCGTCCTCCATCGAGGAGGTGACGCAGAACCGCTTGCCGAAGTTCTCCGCGGCCCAGCGGAGCACGTCCTCGGCGGACGCCTCCTCCAGGTCGCGGCCGGCCGCGACGGCCAGGGCCTCAAGGTCGGTCGTGGTGCTCATCCGAACTCCCCCCGTTCGCGGGTGACAGCAGGCCGAGGAACTTCAGCTGGAAGGCCCGCCGGCAGCTGTGGCACTCCCAGGCGCCGTGGCCGGCCTCGGACGGGCGCAGGTCCTCGTCCCCGCAGTACGGGCAGAAGAACGGTGCGGCGCGCTCGCTCACGACAAGGCCTCCTCGCCGGCCCGGGCGGTCCACTGGGCGAACCGCTCGCCCTCCTTGCGCTCGGCCTGGAAGCGGGTCAGCACGCGCTCGACGTAGTCGGGCAGGCCATCCTTGGTGACCTTCAGGCCGCGGACCTTGCGGCCGAACCCGGCCTCCAGGCCCAGCGCGCCGCCCAGGTGCACCTGGTAGCCCTCGACCTGGTCGCCGTGCTCGTCGGTGACCAGCTGGCCCTTGAGACCGATGTCCGCCACCTGGATCCGGGCGCAGGCGTTCGGGCAGCCGTTGATGTTGATGGTCAGCGGCTCGCTGAACTCCGGCAGGCGCCGCTCCAGCTCGTCGATGAGGGTGCGGCCGCGCTCCTTGGTCTCGACGATGGCGAGCTTGCAGTACTCGATGCCGGTGCAGGCCATCGTGCCGCGGCGGAACGGGGACGGGGTGACCCGCAGGTCGAGCGCCTCCAGGCCGGCCACCAGCGAGTCGACCCGGTCCTCGGCGATGTCCAGCACGAGCATCTTCTGCTCGGCGGTGGTGCGCAGCCGGTCGCTGCCGTGGGCGGCCGCCAGGTCGGCGATCTTCCCGAGCAACTCGCCGTCGACCCGGCCGACCCGCGGCGCGAAGCCGACGTAGAACCGGCCGTCCTTCTGCCGGTGCACGCCGACGTGGTCGCGCCAGGTGCCGCTCGGCTCCGCGGGCGCGGGCCCGTCGATCAGCTCGTACTTGAGGTACTCGTCCTGCAGCACCTGGCGGAACTTCTCCACGCCCCAGTCGGCGACCAGGAACTTCAACCGGGCGCGGTTGCGCAGCCGGCGGTAGCCGTAGTCGCGGAAGATGCCGATGACGCCGCCGTAGACGTCCGCGACCTCCTCCAGCGGGACCCAGGCGCCCAGGCGCACGCCGAGCTTGGGGTTGGTGGACAGGCCGCCGCCGACCCAGAGGTCGAAGCCGGGGCCGTGCTCGGGGTGCACCACGCCGACGAAGGCGATGTCGTTGATCTCGTGCGCCACGTCCAGCAGCGGCGAGCCGGAGACCGCCGACTTGAACTTGCGCGGGAGGTTGGAGAACTCCGGGTTGCCGATGAAGCGGCGCTGGATCTCGTCGATGGCGGGGGTGCCGTCGATGATCTCGTCCTCGGCGATGCCGGCCACCGGCGAGCCGAGGATGACCCGCGGGGTGTCGCCGCAGGCCTCGGTGGTGGACAGGCCGACGCCTTCCAGCTTCTGCCAGATCGCGGGCACGTCCTCGATCCGGATCCAGTGGTACTGGACGTTCTGCCGGTCGGTCAGGTCCGCGGTGTTGCGGCCGTACTGCACGGAGACCTCGGAGATCGCCTTCAGCTGGGCCACCGTCAGGCGCCCGCCGTCGATCCGGACCCGGAGCATGAAGTACTCGGCGTCCAGCTCGTGCGGCTCCAGGATCGCGGTCTTGCCGCCGTCGATGCCCTCCTTGCGCTGGGTGTACAGACCCCACCAGCGCATCCGGCCGCGCAGGTCGGCCGGATCGATCGAGTCGAAGCCGCGGTGCGCGTAGATCGTCTCAATGCGTGTCCGCACGTTGAGACCGTCGTCGTCCTTCTTGAACTGCTCGTTCGCGTTCAGCGGGGTGAAGTGCCCCATGCCCCACTGGCCCTCGCCGCGGTGGCGGGTCACCTTGCGGGCGGCGGCGGGACGGCGCGCGGCGGCGCTGTCGACCTGGGGCTCGACCGGTTCGGGAGTGGGGGCCATGATGTCGTCCTCAATCGGGCTGGCGTGGTTCGGGGGCGTCCGAGCCCCGGGCACGTCCTGCTCCGACCTGCGGGTTCGCCGTGGGTGTGCGACGGGGATCCGGAGGATCGTGAGGAGCAGTGACCTGTGCCCGAGGGCGCTCGCGCGTCCGCCGGAGCGGAGGGGGCGGTGGTGGCGCCGGGTGCGGTGGTGGCAGCGGGGTTGGGCTCAGGTCACCGGACAGATGGCGCTGGACACGCGAAGGAGATCGACGTGCAGTCGACCTACTAGGGTGGCTCCGGCGCTAGGCATGGCAAGAGATTCGCACGGCACACGACCCCCGGTCCACCAACGTCCGTATTCTGGACGCAATGGTTTCGGAGTATGAGATGCGGATCGGATCGGCCGCCGCCGGCCCGATCGCGCCCCCGGGGCCGCCCCGGCCGGGTGGGGCCGCGTTCGGGAGCTGTTCACCGGCCGTCCCCGGCCCTCGCGCGTGCGTGCGCGCGGATCGGACGGCGCGGGCCGATACCGTAGGGACGTGCAAGCAGCAGGCAGTACCTCGCAGGACACCCAGGGCCAGGCCGCCGAGCGCCCCGCGCGCCGGCGGGGCGGGCGTCGGCGCGCGGCCAAGCAGAACACCTGGCGCAGCACGATCTGGGGCCTGGTGAAGGACACCACCAACACCTGCGTCGAGTACCGGGTGACCGGGCTGGCCGCGGAGGCCGCGTTCTTCACCCTGCTGTCCATCCCGCCGCTGCTGCTCTGCCTCGCGGGCACCCTCGGCTACCTGGACGACATCCTCGGCGCCGGCACCATCGACCGGCTGAAACGAGACATCGTCTCGGCATCCGGGACGGTGCTCTCGCAGAGCTCGGTCGACCAGATCGTCCAACCGCTGCTGAAGAGCGTCTTCGACAACGGCCGGCCGGACCTGATCTCGATCGGCTTCCTGCTCTCGCTCTGGTCCGGCTCCCGGGCGCTCTACATCTTCATCGACACCATCACGGTGATGTACGGCCTCGACGGCAAGCGGGGCATCGTGAAGACCCGGCTGGTCTCGCTCGGCCTCTACCTCGGTGCGCTGGCGATCGGCTCCCTGGCGCTGCCCCTGCTGGTGGCCGGCCCCGGCCTGGTGGTGCACGCGCTGCCGGACTCGGCCGGGGTGGTCAGCGCGCTGTACTGGCCGAGCGCGATCCTGCTGCTGGTGGTCTTCCTGACCACGCTCTACCACGTGGCGGTGCCGGTCAGCACACCCTGGCGGGAGGACATCCCGGGCGCGCTGGTGGCCCTGGTGGTGCTGGTGTTCTGCAGCGTGCTGCTGCGGCTCTACCTGGTCAGCTCGGTCGAGGGCCGCTCGGTCTACGGCCAGCTGGCCGCGCCGGTCGCGGTGCTGCTGTGGATCGGCGTGGTGGCGCTCGCCGTGCTCATCGGCGCGGCGATGAACGCCGCCATAGACCGGCGCTGGCCGACCGTGGAGACCGCCGACGCCCGGGCCGAGAACGAGCGTGCCAGCGAGGAGCGGGCCGCCACGCTGGTCCGCGAGGTGGCCGCCCGGCGGGCCAACGAGCGGGCGGTCCGGGCCCGCGAGCTGGGCCTCGGCGACGGCGCCGACGAGGAGTTCGACGAGGACGAGGACGACGGCCTGCCCCCCGCCGAGTACCCCGAGCGCTGGGCCGAGGTGCTGTCGCCGCACAACGTCCGCGGCCGGCTCGCCGGCGGCGGCACCCACCGCCGGCGCCGCGAGCCCCCGCCGCCCCCGGACACCGACCGCCCGGACTGGCCGCAGGAGCCCCCCGCGTACCCCACCCCGGGCTCCTGGGACGGCCGGTAGGATTCCAGTCGGTAATTCGGTGGCGGCCCGCTCGCCGGGCCCGCTACGGTTTCCCCGTTGGGACCGACCCGTACCGGGCCGTGTCCGTCGGTCGCAGGACGAAGCAGGAGGTGAGGACCGTGATGGCAATCGTTGCGGTGAGCGCCGTGCGCGCTCAGAAGCCCACCGTTCTTTGCTCCGTGGTCTCCGGCTGACCTCTACCGCTGTTCCACCACGCACCATCGGTGCGTGCCGCGCCGTGCGCGCACACAGCCGGGGCCACACCCTCCGAAGGGTTCCCCGAGTTGCCTCTCCCCATCGACGCCCACCCGCTCACCGGCCTCGGCTGGAACGCGGACCGGGCCGCCGACTTCGCCCCCCTCGCCGAGGCGGGCCTCACCCCCGCGCGGATCGCCCGGGTCGACCGCGGACGCTGCGACGTCCTGCTCGCCGACCCCGACACCGGTGAACTGCGCACCGTCCGGACCGACTCCCGGCCGGTCAACGGCCCCGACCCGGTGGACGCCCCGTGCACCGGCGACTGGGCGGCGGTCGACCTCGCGGCCGTCCCGCTGCCCACCGTCCGCGCCCTGCTGCCGCGCGCGACCGCGATCGTCCGCAAGGCGTCCGGCGGGCGCTCGGACGGGCAGGTGCTCGCCGCCAACATCGACACCGTGCTGATCGCGGTGTCGCTCGCCCTCGACCCCGACCTCGGCCGGATCGAGCGCTTCCTGGCCCTGGCCTGGGAGTCCGGCGCCGAGCCGGTGGTCGTCCTCACCAAGGCCGACCTGGTGGACGACGCCGACCACATCCGCTCCGACGTCGAGCGGATCGCCCCCGGTGTCACCGTGCTCGCGGTCAGCGCCGGGACGGGCGAGGGCATCGACGTGCTGCACGCCTGCGTGCCCGGCTCCAGCGCGCTGATCGGCCAGTCCGGCGCGGGCAAGTCCACCCTCACCAACGCGCTCGCCGGGCGGGACGCGATGACCGTCCAGGAGATCCGCGACAGCGACGGCAAGGGCCGGCACACCACCACCACCCGCGAGCTGATCATGCTGCCCGGCGGCGGCGTGGTCATCGACACCCCCGGACTGCGGGAGGTCGGCCTCTACGGCGGCGAAGGCCTGGGCCAGGCCTTCGCCGAGATCGAGGAGCTCGCCGAGCAGTGCCGCTTCGACGACTGCGGCCACCACACCGAGCCGGGCTGCGCCGTGCAGGCCGCGCTGGCGGACGGCACCCTGCCGCACCGCCGGATGGAGAGCTACCTCAAGCTCCGCAAGGAGAGCGCCTGGATCGCCCGGCGCACCGACGCGCGGCTGCGCAAGGAGCAGCTGCAGAAGTGGAAGGCGATCACCAAGTCGATGCGCGGGGCGGGCAGCCCGACCCGGCAGCGCTGACCGTCCGCTCGTGCCGCGAGGCCGCTCGTGCCGCGAGGCCGCCCCGACCGTCAGGTCACGGGGCGGCCGCGCGGCCGTCGCGGGGTGTGCGGGCCGCGGCCCGCTGCCGTCAGTCCGGCAGGTCGCCGGTGCGGATCACCCGGGCGTACCAGTGGGCGCTGTCCTTGGGCGTGCGGCGCTGGCTGGCGAAGTCGACGTGCACGATGCCGAACCGCTTGCTGTAGCCGTAGGCCCACTCGAAGTTGTCCAGCAGCGACCAGAGGAAGTACCCCCGCACCGGTGCCCCGTCCGCCACCGCCCGGCGGACCGCCGCCAGGTGCCCGTGCAGGTAGGCGACCCGCTCGGGGTCGTGCACCGCGCCGCTCGGGTCGGTGTAGTCCTCGTACGCCGCGCCGTTCTCGGTGACCAGCAGCGGCAGGCCCGGCAGGTCGTCGCGCAGCCGGGTGAGCAGCTCGTACAGCCCGTCGGCGTCCACCGGCCAGCCCATCGCGGTGCGGCTGCCCTCGGCCGGCAGGAACCGCACGCCCCGGTCGGCGGGCCAGGGCGAGAGCTCGCCGGCGTGGCCGTCCTGGCGGGGTGCCGGGGCGGCCGGGTCGTCGGCGCCCACCACCGTCGGGGTGTAGTAGTTGATGCCCAGCGAGTCGATCGGGCGGGAGATCTCGGCCAGGTCGCCGTCGTGGACGAAGGACCAGTCGGTCAGCTGCCGGGTGTCGGCCAGCACGTCGGCCGGGTAGCGGCCGTGGAAGACCGGGTCGAGGAAGATCCGGTTGGCCAGGCCGTCGATCCGGCGGGCCGCGTCCAGGTCGGCCGGACCGGTGGAGAGCGGGCGGACGGCGGCCAGGTTGAGGGTGAGCGAGACCTGCGCCCCCGCCGGCAGGGCGGAGCGCAGCGCGGCGGTGCCCAGCCCGTGCGCCAGCAGCAGGTGGTGGTGGGCGGTCAGCGCCGCCACCGGGTCGGTCCGGCCCGGGGCGTGCACGCCGCTGCCGTAACCGAGGAAGGCACTGCACCAGGGCTCGTTGAGGGTGGTCCAGGTGCCGATCCGGTCGCCGAGCGCCTCGGCGGCGATCGCGGCGTACTCGGCGAAGCGGTGGGCGGTGTCCCGGTCGGTCCAGCCGCCGCGGTCCTCCAGCTCCTGCGGCAGGTCCCAGTGGTAGAGGGTGGCCACCGGCGAGATGCCGTGCGCCAGCAGCTCGTCCACCAGCCGGTCGTAGAAGTCCAGCCCGGCCCGGTTGGCGGCGCCCCGGCCGCCGGGGCGCACCCGCGACCAGGACAGCGAGAACCGGTAGGCGCCGAGGCCGAGTTCGGCCATCAGCGCGACGTCCTCGCGGTAGCGGTGGTAGTGGTCGGCCGCGATCTCCCCGGTGTCGCCGTTGCGGACCGCGCCCGGGGTGCGGCTGAAGGTGTCCCAGATGGACGCGGTCCGCCCGTCCAGGGCCGCCGCGCCCTCGATCTGGTACGCCGCGGTGGCCGCGCCCCAGACGAAGTCGGCGGGGAAGCCGGCGCGGACGGGTGAGGGCAGCGCTTCGACGGTCATCTCGCCTTCCAGGGTCGTGAGTCGGTGGGTCATCCCTTGACGGCTCCCTGCATGATGCCGCCGACGATCTGGCGGCCGAGCAGCGCGAAGACCACCAGGACGGGCAGGGTGCCGAGCAGGGTGCCGGCCATGACGATGGACTGGTCGGGCACGTAGCCCTGGCCGAGGGACTTCAGGGCCACCTGCACGGTGGGGTTCTGCGAGCTCAGGGCCACGATCGGCCAGAAGAAGTCGTTCCAGGTGGCCATGAAGGTCAGCATGCCGAGTACGGCCATCCCGGGCCGGGCGACCGGCAGCACGATCGACCGGAAGATCCGCAGCGCGGAGGCGCCGTCCACCCGGCCGGCCTCGATCAGCTCGTCGGGCAGCGCCTGCAGCAGGAACTGCCGCATGAAGAACACCCCGAAGGCGGAGACCAGCGAGGGCAGGATCACGGCCGGCAGCTTGTTCTGCAGGTCGAGCTCGACGATCACCATGAACAGCGGGATCACCCCGAGCTGCGGCGGGATCATCATGGTCCCGACGGTGACGGCGAGCAGCAGCCCGCGCCCGCGGAAGCGCAGCTTGGCGAAGGCGAACCCGGCCAGCGTCGAGGAGAGCACCACCCCCGCCGTCACCACCGAGGAGACCAGCAGCGAGTTGAGCAGCGCGCTGCCGATGGCGGCCTGCTGGAGGGCCTCGCCGAGGTTGTGGAACAGATTGGGCCCCGGGGGCAGGGCGGGGGTCGCCGCGCTGAGCTCGGAGTTGGAACGGCTGGCGGCCACCAGCGTCCAGTAGAACGGGAACACGGCCAGCAGCGTGGCGACGGCCAGCACCGCGTAGGCCAGCGGGCCGCCCTGCAGCGGGGAACGCCTGGCGAGCTTCATCACGATCACCGGTCCGTACGGTTGCGCCGGGCGGCGACGGCCGCGTTGACCAGGGCCAGCACCACGATCAGCAGGAACATCACCCAGGCCACGGCCGCGGCCCGGCCCAGGTGGAAGAAGGACCAGCCCTGCTCGTACATGTACAGGCCGAGGGTCTGGTACTGGTGCGAGATGCCGCCGCCCGAGTTGCCCTCGTACAGCAGCGGCTCGCCGAACAGCTGGGTGGCGCCGATGGTGGAGACCACCACCGTGAACACGATGGTGGGCCGCAGGCCGGGCACGGTGATGTGGCGGAACTGCTGCCAGCGCGAGGCGCCGTCCACCGCCGCGGACTCGTAGAGCTCGCCCGGGATGGCCTGCATGCCGGCCAGGTAGATCAGCGCGTTGTAGCCCGTCCAGCGCCAGGTGACGATCGCCGAGACGCCGAACTGCGAGGCCCAGGTGTCGGCCTGCCAGTCCACCGGGCTCAGCCCGACGGTGCCCAGCAGCCAGTTGATCAGGCCGTAGTCGCGGCCGAAGAGCTGCGCGAAGACCAGGGTCGCGGCGGCCACCGAGGTGGCGTACGGCATCAGCATCGCGACCCGGAAGAAGGTCCGCCCGCGCAGCCGGTAGTTGAGCAGGTGGGCCAGGCCCAGGGCCATCAGCAGCTGCGGGACGGTGGACAGCACGCCGATGGTGAAGGTGTTGCGCAGCGCGTTCCAGAAGAACGGGTCCTCGAACAGCCGGGTGTAGTTCTTCAGCCCGAGCCAGTCCATCCGGTCCGCGGTCTGCAACTCGACCCGGTGCAGCGAGACGTAGGCGGTGTAGAGCAGCGGGAACAGCCCGAAGGCCGCGAACAGCGCGAAGAACGGGGCGACGAACCCGTACGGGGCGAGCCGGCCGGCCCGGCGGGGCCGGGTGGCGGCGGGGTGCCCGGGCGGGCGGCGGCCCTTGCCGGCCGCCACGGCCGGGGGAGCGGAGATGGCCATGGTGTGAGGTCCTTCGAGGAGGCTCCCGGCCCGGGGCGAGCGGCGGCCGGTGGGCCGGGAGCGGGGTGACCGGCGGTGCGTCAGCTGCCGTTGGCCTTCTTGATGTTGTCCATCGCGTGCTGCCAGGCGGTGTCCGGCGCGGTCCTGGTGCGCTCGACCTCGCCCAGTGCGTCGGTGAAGGCCTTGCCGATCACGCCGTCATCGGTGCCGAGCACCTGGGCGGGCATGTTGGCCGCGGACTCGCTGAAGATCTGGCCGATCGGCGCGTTGTTGAAGTACGGGTCGACGGTGGCCTTGATCTCGGCCTGCGCACCGGTGCTGGACGGGAAGGAGCCCTGCTTGGTGAAGAGCGTGGCCTGCTGCTTCTCGGCGGTGAGCCACTTGATCAGCTCGGCCGCCTCCTTCGGGTGCTTGGCGGTCTTCGGGACGGTCAGGTACGAGCCGCCCCAGTTGCCGGTCCGGCCGGGGCCGGCGGCGATGTCCCACGTGCCCGAACCGGCGTCGCCGGCCTGGCCCTTGATGTAGCCGATCATCCAGGCCGGGCAGCTCAGGGTGGCGAACTTGCCGGTGCTGAAGGCCTTGTTCCACTCCGGGGTCCACTGCGGCAGCTTGGCGGACAGGCCGTCGGCGACCAGCCGGCTGGCGTCGGCCCAGGCGCTCTTGACGGCCGGGCTGCTGTCGAAGACCGGCTTGCCGCTCTCGTCCGCGTACCGGACCTTCTGCTGGCCGACCTCGGCGGTGAACATGCCCGCCGCGCTGTCGGTCCACGCGTTGCCGGCCTCGGCCTTGCCGACGTACTGCTTGCCGAGGTCGAGGTAGCCCTGCCAGGTGGACCACTTGGCGGCCAGCTCGGTGCGGTCGGTGGGCAGGCCGGCCGCCTTGAACAGGTCGGTGCGGTAGCAGATCGCCTCCGGGCCGATGTCGGTGCCCGCGCCCAGCACCCGGCCGTCGGCGGTCTTCACGGCGGCGCCCTTCCAGGGCACCAGTTCGTCGTTGACCCCGCCGATGCCGAGGGTCTTCAGGTCGGTGAACTTGTCCGCCTGCTTCTGCACCACGCTCGCCGCCCGGCCGACCTCCAGTCCCTGGATGTCGGCGAGGCCGCCGCCGCCCGCCAGCTTGGTCTGCAGGGCCTGCCAGTACTGCCCCTCGTCCTGGGTGTCGCTCTGCTTGATGGTGATGTTCGGGTGCAGCTTGGAGTACTCCTCGTAGAGGCCGCTCTCCTTGAATCCGAAGGTGCCGAAGAGGTCCACCGTGAGGGTCACCGGGCTGCCTGCTGCTGCGTCCTTGGAACCTGAGGTGCCGGCTGCGCCGGATCCACAGCCGGTGAGCAGCAGGGTCGCGGCGAGCGCGGTGGATCCGAGAGCGGCGGCGGTGGTGCGGACTCTGAACGGGCGCATGGGGGTGCCTCCTGGCGCAGCAGGTCGTGGGTGGTGGCGGTGGTGCTGGCGGTGGTGCTGGCGTGGTGCTGGCGGCGCTGCTGAGAGCGCTCTCAGTCGATGTCAGGAGAGTGCCCGGCCCCACTCGGGTCCGTCAAGTGTCCGAAACCTGAACGTAATCTCCGGAGTTGGGCGCGGTGAACGTTCAGAGGGTGAAGTCGGGGATTATGTCCGGAGCGTTGACACCCGGAGGTGGGGGCTCTAGCGTCCGCAGCGCTGAGAGCGCTCTCACCCACCCTTCCCCACCCGAGGTGGATCCATGAAGCTCAGATCCGTGCGCCGCCCGGCAGCCGCCGTCACGGCGCTCGCCCTCGCCGCCGCGGCCGCGCTGGCCGCGACCGTCGGTGCCGGCAGCGCCGCGGCGGCGACCGTCCCGGTCGGCCTCGGCGGCTACAGCGACAGCCGCCCCGCCGGCACGATCGGCCCCGTCAACTCGGACGGCGCGTCCGTCGCGCCCAAGGTCACCGCACGGATGGCCGGCAAGGCCGTGCCGACCAACGACTGGTGGTCCTCGCTGGTCTTCCAGCGCTACGCGGGCAACCCGTACTCGGAGAACATGTACGGCCACCCGCTCACCTACAAGGCGACGGCCGGCGGTCTGGAGGTCGGCTACCCCACCACGCCGACCATCACCCCGGACGGCCGCCAGTACGACTACACGCACACCCGCGACCTCACCCTGGGCGTGACCGGCCTCAACTCCCCGGACACCAAGGTGGACGGCTGGAGCGACTGGACCGTCACCCCGTACTGGGCGGACGGCGCGCACACCTTCAGCGCCACCATCGGCCACGGCCTGCCCTACGTCTACGCGCACGCCACCGGGGGAGCGGCCCAGATCACCACGGCCTCCGCGCCGACCGTCTTCGCCAACCAGGGCAACGTGCTCGGCATCACCGTCGGCGGCCACCACTACGGCCTGTTCGCCCCCAGCGGCACCAGCTGGAACGTCAACGGCAGCACCCTGAGCGCCGCGCTCGGCACCAAGGACTACTACTCGGTCGCCGTTCTGCCGAGCCAGGGCGACCTGGCGTTGTACGGCAGCTATGCCTACAGCTTCGTCACCGACACCGCGGCGGCGTGGAGCTACCAGCCGGCGGCGGGCACCCTGACCACCACCTACACCGTGACCACCACCCCGCAGGAGGGCGCCAGGACCGGCACCCTGCTCGCGCTCTACCCGCACCAGTGGCGGGCCACCGGCGACCAGTTGACCGCGCTGGAGTACATCTCGCCGCGCGGCCGGATGAAGGTCCGCGAGGGCAGCGCGTTCACCACCGTGCAGAGCGTCAACGGCGTGCTGCCCTCGCTGCCGGACGTCGGCGGCTACGACCGCGCCGCGCTCGGCGCGCTGGTCCGCGAACAGGCGAACGCCGCCGACCCGTTCCTCGGCGCCACCGACACCTACTGGACCGGCAAGGCCCTCGGACGGCTCGCCCAACTCGTCCCGATCGCCGACCAGTTGGGCGACGCGGCGACCCGGGACAAGCTGCTCTCGCTGATCAAGGGCAAGCTGCAGACCTGGTTCAAGGGCACCGGCTCACCCGGATTCGCCTACGACCCGGTCTGGAAGACCCTGATCGGCTACCCCGCCTCGTACGGCACCGACGGCGAGCTCAACGACCACCACTTCCACTACGGCTACTTCATCCAGGCCGCCGCCACCGTCGCGCGCTACGACAGCGCCTGGGCCGCCGACGGCGCCTGGGGCGGCATGGTCGAGCTGCTCGCCAAGGACGCCGCCAACGCCGACCGGGCCGACAGCCGCTTCCCGGTGCTGCGCAACTTCGACGTCTACGCCGGCCACGGCTGGGCCTCCGGCCACGCCGGCTTCGCCGCCGGCAACAACGAGGAATCCTCCTCCGAGTCGCTCAACTTCAGCTCCGGGCTCATCCTCTACGGATCCGCCACCGGTGACACCGCGCTGCGCGACCTGGGCGTCTACCTGTACACCACGGAGGCGAACGCCGTCGAGCAGTACTGGTTCGACGCCGACCACACCACCTTCCCGGCCGCCTTCGGGCACCACACGGTCGGCATGGTCTGGGGCAGCGGCGCCGCCTACTCGACCTGGTGGACCGCCGCGCCCGGCATGATCCATGGGATCAACGTCCTTCCGGTCACCGGCGGTTCGCTCTACCTGGCGCGCCGGCAGGACGAGATCAGGGCCAACCTGGCCGAGCTGAAGGCCGACAACGGCGGCGCGCTCACCGACTGGCGCGACCTGCTCTGGGAGTTCCAGGCGCTGGCCGACCCGGCCGCCGCGAAGGCCGCCTGGGACGCCGGCAGCGCCGGCTACACCCCGGAGGAGGGCGAGTCCAAGGCGCACACCTACCACTGGATCTACGGTCTGGCCGCGCTCGGCACCCTGGACCCGGCCACCACCGCCGACAGCCCGACGGCGGCCGTCTTCACCGACGGGGCCACCCGCACCCACGTGGCCCACAACTACACCACGGCCGCGCGCAGCGTCCGCTTCTCGGACGGCTTCACGCTGACTGTCCCGGCCCGCTCGACGGCCAGCGAGCGCGGGTCGTTCACGGACGGCGGCACGGGCGGGCCGAGCAGCTCGCCTTCTCCCTCGCCGTCCGGGTCGCCGTCCCCCTCGCCCTCACCCTCCACCTCGCCGTCGCCGTCCGGTTCGCCGTCGGCGCCCGCCACCGGCGGCAACACCTTCTACCTCCAGCCGGCCGGCGCCCTCACCACCGCGTACGGCAGCTCGGCCACGACGGACCAGCTGCCCTCGGCGGGCGGCGGCAACCACGACGGCACGCCGTACCTGGCCAAGGGGTACGAGGTCCGCAACCTGAGCGGCACGCTCAAGCCCGGCGGCGCGACCGATTTCGACCTCTACCTGGACGCCGGCAGCGCCGTCGGACTCGGCCAGCAGGTGCGGGTCTCCTACGACCTGACCGGGGACGGCAGCTTCGACCGGGTCGAGACCTACCGCTACTTCGCCACCGACCCGGTGGCCGGCTGGGAGCGCTACGCGGGCGCCACCGCCGGTCTCGCGGCCGCCACCGGCGCGCTCGGCAACCTCGACCACGGCACCGTCCGGGTGGAGGTGTGGTCGGCGATCGGCAGCGCCCCGGCCCAGCTGCGGGTCGGCGCGACCCAGGCGCAGGGCAGTGCCTCGGTGCTGCGGATCCCGTTCAACTGACCTGTACCGATGGGTCGTTGATCCCTTGATCCCTTGATCCCTTGATCCCTTGAGTCCGGCGGTCCGGTGGCCGGGTGGCCCGAGCGGTCGCCCGGCTACCGGACCACCCGGAACCGTTCCAGCACCACCTCGGTGGCGTCGGCCACGGTGAAGTCCCGATCGTCCAGCACCGCCAGCAGCTCCGGGCTGCGCCAGAACCGCTCATGGACGGCCCGCCACTCGGCGATCGTCCGGTACCCCTCGCCTTCGTCCAGCGCATGCTGCAGATCGGCCTCCCCGAGCGGGACCACCCGTACCTCGGTCACCTCGATCACCGCCACCGGCAGGTCGCCCGAGTCCACCACCGCCTGCCGGTCGCCGGGCACCGGAAGCGCCTCCCCGAGCTTGCGGTACTCGGCCAGCAGCCCGGTGGTGCTGGTCTTGGCGCCGCTCAGCACCGCGGCCACCAACTCGTCCCGCAGCGGCCCCGGAAAGGCGAACTCGGCCTTCGGTAGGCCCGCGTATCGATCATCGGTCATGCCGCGACCGTAGGTCGTTCCCGGCCGGGCCGCCGCCGATTTTCCGTGCGCCCGAGGGTCAGGCCGGGGCGGTGCGGCCGGCCAGGCGTTCGTGGCGTTGGCGGGCGGCCTGGGGGGTGCCGAGGCCGAGGCCGAAGGCGATCTCCTGCCAGGTGAAGCCGCGGCCGCGGGCCATCGTGATCAAGGCCTCTTCCAGCTCGTCCAGTTCGGCCCGGGCCTGGGGCAGCAGGGTGAGCGCGGCGACGATGTCCGTGCGGTCCACCTCGGGCTCGCCGGCCTCGGGCAGGGCGGTGCCGCTCAGCAGTAGCGAGACGAGGCGGGCCGCCTCCTGCGGTGCGGGCAGGTGCGGGTTGGCCTGGCGGGCGCGCTGCTGCTCGGTGGCGGCGTGCCGCTCGGCGATCCGGAACAGGGCGGCGGCGGTGCGGTGGGCCCGGGCCTGGTGGGCGTCGGGGGCGGCGAACGGGTCGGGGGTGGGGGTCGGGGTGTGCGTGGGGTCCGAGGGCATGGGTCCACCATCGGCCCGCGCGCATTCTGTTGTCAACGGATTGTGTTGAACACTTCGTTCATCTGGCGGAGTCCCGCTCCACCAGCCTGGTCGGGATGATCACCGAGGTCGGCGCCGCCGGCCGGCCGACCGCCGGGCCGCTCTCGCCCGACAGCTGCCGCAGCAGCAGCCGGGCCATCAGCCGCCCCATCTCCTCGATGTCCTGCCGGACGGTGGTCAGCGGCGGCTCGGTCCACGCGGCGACGGACTCCACGTCGTCGAACCCGACCACCGCGACGTCCTGGGGCACCCGCCGCCCGGCCTCGCGCAGCACCCGCAGCGCTCCGGAGGCCATCGAGTCCGAGGCGGCGAACACCGCGTCCAGGTCGGGCCGGCGGGCCAGTAGGGCGGCCATCGCCCGCCCGCCGCCGTCCGGGGTGAAGTCGCCCTCGGCGATCAGCTCCGGATCGCCGTCGGGCAGCAGATCGCGATAGCCGTCCAGGCGGTCGATCGACGAGGTCTGGTCGAGCGGCCCGGTGATGGTGGCGATCCGGCTGCGGCCCAGCTCACGCAGGTGCTGGACGGCGAGCCGGGCACCGCCCCGGTTGTCGCTGTCGACGTAGACCAGTTCGCGATCGGACTCGGCGCCCGACCAGCCGGGGCGGCCGCCCACCACGAAGGGCAGGCCGACCCGGCGGGCGATGTGGGGCAGCGGGTCGGAGCGGTGGAGCGAGAACAGCAGCACGCCGTCCACGTGGCCGCCGGCCAGGTAGCGGCCGACGCGGTCGTAGTCCCGCTGCTCCTCGATCATCAGCAGCACCATCTGGTTGTCGGCGGCCGACAGCTCCCGGCTGATGCCGCGCAGGTGCTGGGCGAAGAAGGGGTCGGAGAAGATCCGGCTCTCCGGCTCGGCGACCACGACGGCGATGGCCTGGTTACGGCGGGTGACCAGGGTGCGGGCGGCCAGGTTGGGCGCGTAGCCGAGCTCGTCCACCGCCTGCCGGACCTTCTCCCGCAAGGCCTCGCGGACACCTGCCCCGCCGTTCACCACCCGGGAGGCGGTCGCGCGGGAGACGCCGGCCCGCTCCGCCACCGACTCCAGGGTGGGCCGTGCCTCGGGGGGCCGTCGGGCCTCGTGGGTCGGCCGTGCCTCGGAAGCCGGCCGTGCCTCGGAAGGCGGCGGTGCCTCGTGGGTCGGCCGGGCGAGGGTGCCTCCCGTGTTCGCGGCCGACGGCTGCTGCTCCGACCGTTCGATCACGGCGCGCTCCTCTCATGGACTCTTCCTGGGCTGAGCCTAGCGGGTCGGGCAACAGCTCTGAGAGCGCTCCCAGAAGGTCCCGGGTCACCGGCGGTCGAGCCGCCGGACCGCCGTGTCCGATTCCCGCCAGTCGGAGGTCGGGTGATACCGCAGACTGGAGAGCGTGATCGACGACGAGACCAGGTACCGGGCGGTGGACAGCCGGGACGCCCGCTTCGACGGGGTGTTCTTCACGGCCGTCCGGACCACCGGCATCTACTGCCGGCCGAGCTGCCCCGCAGTCACCCCGAAGCGGGTGAACTGCACCTTCTACCCGACCGCCGCCGCGGCCCAGGGCGCCGGCTTCCGCGCGTGCCGCCGGTGCCGTCCCGACTCCGTGCCCGGCTCGCCGGAGTGGAACCACCGCGCCGACCTGGTCGGCCGGGCGATGCGCCTGATCGGCGACGGCGTGGTCGACCGCGAGGGCGTCGCGGGGCTGGCCGCCCGCCTCGGCTACAGCGCCCGCCAGCTCCAGCGCCAGCTCACCGCCGAGCTCGGCGCCGGCCCGCTCGCGCTCGCCCGGGCGCAGCGTGCCCAGGCCGCCCGGCTGCTGCTGCAGACCACCGAACTCCCGGTCACCGAGGTCGCGTTCGCGGCCGGCTTCGCCTCGGTGCGGCAGTTCAACGACACCGTGCGGGAGGTCTACGACCGCACCCCGAGCGGGCTGCGCACCGAGATCTCGGCGGGCCGCCGGGGTGGCGGCACCGCGGGCACCATCGGTCTGCGGCTCGCCTACCGCGGCGCGCTGGACAGCGACCACCTGATCGACTTCCTCGCACTGCGCGCCGTCCCCGGGGTCGAGGAGGTCGTCCCCGCGGCGGCCCCCGGGGTGCGCACCTACCGCCGCACCCTCGCGCTGCCGTACGGCCAGGGCATCGCCGAGGTGGACGGGCTCGGGGCCGCCGACCCGCCGACCCGGGGCTGGCTGGACTGCCGGCTGGTCCTCGCCGACCTGCGCGACCTCACCACCGCGGTGCACCGGCTGCGGGCACTGTTCGACCTCGACGCCGATCCGGACACGGTGGACACCCAGCTCGGCCGGGACCAAGGGCTCGCCCCGCTGGTCCGGGCCCGTCCGGGCATCCGCTCGCCCGGCCACGTCGACCCGCACGAGCTGGCGGTCCGGGCCGTGCTCGGCCAGCAGGTCACCGTGACGGCGGCGCGTACGCTGGCCGGCCGGCTGGCCGAGCGGTACGGCGTGCCGCTGGCCGAGCCGAGCGGGGGACTGCGCCTGCTCTTCCCGTCCGCCGGCGCACTGGCCGAGGCGGCTCCCGAACACCTCGCGATGCCGGAGTCCCGGCGCCGGGCGCTGCGCGGACTGTGCGCGGCCCTGGCCGGCGGCACCGTACGGCTGGACGGCGGGGTCGACCGCGAGCACGCGGCCGCCGACCTGCTCGCACTGCCCGGCATCGGCCCCTGGACGGTCGGCTACCTGCGGATGCGGGCCATGGCCGACCCCGATGTCTTCCTGCCGACCGATGCCGGTGTCCGGCACGGCCTGCAGCGCCTGGGCCTGCCCGGGGACCCGAAGTCGGCCGAGCGGGCCGCTCCCGCCTGGGCGCCCTGGCGCTCGTACGCCGTGCACCGGCTCTGGGTGGCGGCCGCGACGCCGGCCGCCGGCGCACCGAACGTGGACAGCACAACTGAGGAGATGGCATGACAACGGCGTTCACGACCATGGAGAGCCCGCTCGGCCGGCTGCTGCTGAGCGGTGTCTACCAGGACGGCGGGCCGCTGGCTCTCGCCGCCGTCACCGCGCCCGGGCAGAAGGGGGCGATCGGCGAGCCGGCCGACGGCTGGGTGCTGGACCCGGAGGCGCTGGCGCCCGCGGTGGAGCAGCTGACCGGGTACTTCGCCGGTGAGCTGACCAGCTTCGACCTGCCGCTGGCACCGGTCGGCACCGAGTTCCGGCAGCGGATCTGGGCGGCGCTGGACGACATCCCGTACGGCGCCACGGTCAGCTACGGCGAGCTCGCCGACGCGGCGGGGCAGTCGCCCCGCGCGGTGCGGGCGGTGGGTGGCGCGGTCGGCGCCAATCCGCTGCTGGTGATCAGGCCCTGCCACCGGGTGCTCGGTGCGAACGGATCGCTGACCGGCTTCGCGGCCGGGACGGACAACAAGCGGCTGCTGCTGGAGCTGGAACGGGGCGCGCCGCTGGCCCGACCGGCCGTGTTCCGACCGGCGCTGTTCTGATCGGTGCTGCTCGCGGCCGGTGCTGCTCCCGGCTGGTGGGGCGGGCCGGTGGGCGCTGTGGGCCGGGTGGACGGGGTCTTGAGCGGCGTGGGTCAGGTGGTGCGGCCCTCGCCGCCGGGGCCGGCGGAGAGGGAGCGGGCGAGCTGCTCCAGTCCGGGCAGGGCGAGCATGACCGCCTCCCGGTCGGCGGGGGACAGGCTCTCCAAGGCGTCCGCCAGGCGGCGCTCGTGCGCCTGCCGCCAGTCGTTCAGTTGCTGGTGGCCCGCGTCGGTCAGGGCGATCCGCGCCGTCCGGCGGTCGCCGGGGTCGGCCTGGCGGTCCACGAATCCCGCGTCGAGCAGCTTCCCGATCAGCCCGCTGACGGTGTTCGGCGCCAGCCGCTGGCGGTCCGCCAGCTCGCCGACCCGCAGCGGTGCGGCCGCGAGCGTCTGCAGCAGCTCGACCTGGGCCATCGGCAGCGACTCCCAGGGGTAGTCGGTGCGGATGCTGCTGCGCAGGGCGCGGCGGAGCCTGGTGATCACGTCGGTGAGCCGCTGGGCGCGCGCGAGCCGGGCCGTCTCCTCCAGTGCGGAGGGCTCGGGCTGCGACGGGACGGAGGTGGGCTGCTGCGGCATGGCGGACAGCGTATCCGGTTCGCACCGTTCACTCGGTCTCTGACCAGGTCTGCAGCCGATCAGCTCGGGCGTCGATCAGCTCGGGCGCCGATCGGATCCGGTATCGAGCCCCACCAGTGCCGAACGGGTCTCCCCCCCATGGCTCTGATCCCGAACGGATCTGACTTCGACCTTCTCGGACTACGATCAGATCTCGGAGAAACAGTTTCTGCATGGGAGTATGTCGGAGGCAGATATATTCTGCCCTGTGCCGACATCAGCCCGCCCCAGCCTGCTCGACAGTCCCCTGCTCGCCGAGCGACCCCGTCCGCGTGCCGTCGCCGCCTGGCCGCACGCGCACTGGCTGGCCGTCGGCACGGTCTGCCTCGGCGCCTTCCTCGGGCAGCTGACCGCGAGCATCACCGCGCTGGTCTTCCCGGCGCTCCAGGAAGGCTTCCATGCGAGCCTCGCCGCTGTCGAATGGGCCGCGCTCGGCTACCTGCTGGTGCTGGTCGCGCTGCTCGCCCCGGTCGGCAGGCTCTCCGACCGGGTCGGCCGGAAGACCGTCTACCTCGGCGGCTTCGCCGTCTTCTCGCTCGCCTCGCTCGGGGCCGGGCTGGCCGACAGCCTGGCCCTGCTGGTGGCCTGCCGGGTGGTCCAGGCGGTCGGCGGCGCGATGCTGCAGGCCAACAGCGTCGCCCTGGTCGCGCGCGGGGTGCCCGGTGCGGCGATGCGGACCGCGCTCGGCATCCAGGCCGCCGCGCAGGCGCTCGGCCTCGCCCTCGGGCCGACCCTGGGCGGGTTGCTGGTCACCCACGCCTCCTGGCGCTGGGCCTTCTGGATCAACGTCCCGGTCGGCCTGCTGGGCATCCTGGCCGGGTGGTACCTGCTGCCCCGCACCCGCCCGGCCGTCCCCCCGTCCCGCACCGTCGCAGCCTCCGCCCCCGCAGGCGCCACCCAACCCGGCTCGGAGGACGGACGGTTCGACCTGCCCGGCCTGCTGCTGCTCGCCGGCGCCTCGACCGCCTTGCTGCTCGCGCTCTCGGCCGCCTCCGGTCTGCCGCTCCCCGGCTGGGCGGTGCTCGCCCTGTTGGGCGCCTCGGCCGTGCTCTCGGTCGCCCTGGTCCGGCAGGAGCAGCGGGCGGACCGGCCGATCATCGCCCCGGGCCTGCTCAATACGCCCGGGATCAGGGCCGGACTGCTGCTCGCTCTGACCGGGTACCTCCTGCTGTTCTGCCCGCTGGTGCTCGGCCCCGTGATGCTCGCCGGCGCAGGTGTGCCGGTGGCCACCGCGGGTCTGGTGATCACCGCGCTGCCGGGCGCCTTCGCTCTCGCGGCCACCCTGGGCGGGGTGCTGCTGCCGCGCGGCTGCACGGATGCCACCCGCTGCCGCTGGGGTGCCCTCACCGCGACGGCCGGTCTGCTCGCCTCGGCGGTGCTCCCGGTGGGCCCGGCGACCGCGGTGCCGGCGCTGCTGGCGGTCGGCTTCGGGCTGGGCCTGTTGCTGCCCGCCAACAACGCCTTGGTGATGCGGGCGATCCCGGCCGAGAGCTCGGCGGTCGGCGGCGGGATGCTGAACTCCGTGCGCAGCCTGGGCACCGCACTCGGGACGGCGTTGCCGGTGCTCGGCGTCCACCTGGCGGGCCGGCAGGTCGGCGGCCGGGCCGTCCTGCTCCTGCTCGCGGCGGTCGGACTGCTGGCCGCCGCGCTCGCAGCCTCCGCCGGACGCACCGCCGGGCGCACCGCCGAGCACTGAGGGACGCCGACGGGGTGTGCCGGGCCGGACCGAACCGTCCCGCACACCCCGTCGGTGCTGTCGCTGTCGCTGTCGCTGTCGCTGTCGACGGCGTCGCGGCGCCGGCGTCGGCCGCTCACTTGAGCGGCTTGGCACCCCGCTCCGCGAGCATGTCCGTGATCAGGGCGATCTCGGCCTGCTGCCCGTTGATCATGGTCTGGGCGAGCCGCTTCTCGGCCGGGTTGGTGCTGGCGTCCACGTAGGCCTGGGCCATCTCCAGCCCGCCCTTGTGGTGCTCGATCATCAGCTGCAGGTACCAGACCTCGGCCTCCCGGCCGCTGAGGCCGCGAAGCCGGTCCAGCTCGGTGTTGGTCGCCATGCCGGGCATCAGCGAGCCGTCGTGCGCCTCGTAGGTGTGGCCCATCCACGCCATCGGCTTCGCCGCGGAGTTCTGGGTCAGCCCCCACTGGTCGAGCCAGCCCATCAGCATCCCGCGCTGGTTGGCCTGGGTGTTGATGATGTCGAAGGCGAGCGTGCGCACGGCCTGGTCGGTGGTCACGTCCCGGACGATGAACGACATGTCCACCGCCTGCTGGTGGTGCGCCGCCATGTCCCGGGCGAAGCCGGCCTCCGGCGAGCCGGTGGCGGGCACGGCGGCGGCCGCGACCGTCCCGGAGGCACTGGGCCCACCGGCGAGCAGCGCCGGCAGTCCGAGCCCGAGGGCCACCACGGCGGCCAGCGCGGCCGGCCACCACAGCCGGCGGCGCGGGGCCGTGGCCGGTCCGCCGTGCAGCTCCTCGATCCCGACCGGCTCGATCCCGACCTTCTCCGACCCGACCTTCTCCGACCCGACCTGCCCGGACCCGGACCGCCCGGCCCCCGCGCCCGGGGTCACTGCATGACCCCGTTGCTGCAGGAGGCGCCGGGCTCCTGCGTCTGCGGCCCCTGCACGTACTTGGTGAAGAACTGCTCGACCCGCGGGTCGGTGGCGCTGTCCACGGTCAGCTGGGTGCCCCAGGCGTTCAGGGTGATGGTGCCCTTCTCGTCCGGGTAGGGGCTCATCAGCGAGTACGGGGTGACCTTGACCTTCTCGGACAGGGTCTTGATGTCGTCCGGGGTGGCCTTGGCGTTGTACGTCACCCAGACCGCGCCGTGCTCCATCGAGTGGACCGCGTTCTCGTTCTGCACCGGCTTGTCGTAGACGTTGCCCATACAGGTCAGCCACGCCGGGTTGTGGTCGCCGCCGACCGGCGGGGTCTGCGCGTAGGTGACCTTGGTGCTGACGTGGTTGCGGGCGAGGTTGTCGAAGGTCTGGACGCCTTCGATCGGGACGTTGGCGGCATCCTGCCGCGCCTTGTCGGCGGCGGCCGCCGCGGCCTTCTTGTCGTCCTGCTTCTGCTTGGCGTCGAGTGCGATCCAGCCGCCGACGGCCAGCATGCCGCCGATCAGCACGGTGGCCACACCGATCGCGATGAACTTGTTGCGCCGGTCACGGCGCTCCTCGGCCGCGCGAAGCTCGGCGATCCGGGCCCGGCGGTCGGCGGCCTGGTCGGCGCGCGCGTCGGAACGGCCCTTGCTGGAGCCCGGCTTGGACTGCTTGGAGGCGGAACCCATGGAGATGTCCTTGTCCCCGCCGTGCGTTCGGACACGGCGGTGTGCGGGGTGGTGGGGTTGGCGGAGCCGCCGGGCCGACCGGGGTCGGCCGGTGCCGGCGGTGGGTTCCGCTCAGGACCGGTGGACTTGCAGGGCGTGCAGGTCGGGTGCGTGGTCGGGGCCGCTCAGGACCCCGATCCCGGTGCCGTGCGGCAGCGCCTGGACGGCGATCAACCGGGCCGGGACCACGGCGGTCGGCTGCGGTGGAGCGTTCGGGAGCTGTGCTTCGGGCCCGCAGAACGGGTGGTCGGAGCAGCCGCTCCCCGGTACGGGGTGCCGGCCGTCCGCGGTGCACCAGGTCAGCGGCGCGCCGGGCCGGTCCGCCGCCGCGGCGGGGCCGTGGTGGTGGTGATCGACCCCGGCGGCCACCGGTCCGACGACCGTGGTCGCCGGGGCGGCGGCTGGGTGCGTGCCGACCGCGCCGGCCCGGTCCGCACAGGGCAGCAGCGCCATCAGGCCGATCAGCAGCAGGGACCACAGCACCACGGCCGGGCGGGAGACCGCGAAGGCGGCTCTCCCCGGCTGGGGCACGGTGGTTCCTGGCACGGTCATGCGCACATATTAATCAGCCGAAGGAGTGAAGTGACTCCTCTCTTCGGTCAGGATTCCCCGGCTGGTCGCAAGCTGGTTGCCGCTTCATCGCCCCAGCTTGTGGCCCCTGCGTGGGGCACTTCCGACAAGCCAGGACGGATCGGTGCACGACCTGGCCGGAACACCCTCCCAACGGGTGGCCGGTTGTCCCCGAATCCCGGACATCGTCGTTCTTCTTGGGGACAATGACGTCGAGGCCGGCACGAGGCCGCTCGACAGACGGCACACACGGACGAGGAGCGGCCAGTTGAGCGACCAGGGTGCACCCGCGCAGCGGCGGTCCGACGACGGCTGGTGGCACGCGGTCTACCAGGGGCCGGCCGGCACGCTGCCGGACACCCCGGGCGCGGTGCCCGGCCCGGGCAGCGTGGACGACTGGTTCGACTCCGCGGCCGGCATGATCGGCGCCCAGCGCACGGCCGAGCCGGCCGTACCGACGCGGGAACCCGAACCGGTCGCCCAGCCGGAGCCGCAACCCGAGCCGCAGCCGGGGCCCGAGCCACGGCCCGTACCGGAGCCACAGCTCAAGCCCGCACCGCAGCCGCAACCCGAGCCGGTGGCCACGGCCGCCGTACCGGTCGGCGCACCCGAGGCCTCCCGAAGCCCCGAACCGGCCAAGTCCCCCGAGCCCGCAAAGGCGGCCGCCCCCGCCCAGCCCGTCCAGCCCCTGCGCCGCCCCCGCCCCGAGCCCCCCGTCCCGCACGTCGGCGAGCGCCCGCCCACGTACGGCCCCGAGCCCACGGCGTTGCCCGCCGCCGAGCCGGCCACCCTCGCCACCCTGGTACCGGACACCGCGCTCGACGGCGCGCAGTACGGGCCGTCCACCCTGCGCGCCGCCTCCGTCCGCGGCGACTCCGCCCGCTACCGGGGCGAACCCCGGCGGGACGCGCTGCTGGTCACCCGGTTCGGCCAGGGCGAGGACGGCCTGCTGCTGGCGGTGCTCGCCGCGCCGGGGCGCCGGGAGTCCGCCGAGGCCGGAGCCGGTTCGGCGGCCGAGGCCGCCCGCCGGCTGGCCGCCGCGATCGGCCGCAGCCGGGCCGAACTCGCCGCCGACCTGCGCTCCGGTGCCCGCGACCGGCTCCGCTACGGCCTGCAGCGGCTCACCGTCCTCGCGGCCGGGCCGCTCACCACCGTCGTGGAGGCCGGGCCGGCGCCCGGGAACGAGCACGAGGACGAGGACGCGAGTGCGGACGCGGCCGGACCGGCCCCGGGGCGCGAGGCGGACCTCGGCTCGCTGCACTGCCTGCTGGTCTCGCTCGACCCGGCGGCCGGCCACCGGGCCGCGTTCGGCACCGGCCCGGGCGCGCTCTACCTGCTCCGCTCCGGCCACTGGATCGACGCCTACGCGGCCCGCCTGCTGCACCACCCCGACGGCCAGCCCCCGCTCCCGGCGGCGCCGGCCGGCCCGCCGCGCCCGTTCCGCTTCCGCCTGGTGCCCGCCACCGCCGGGGACATCCTGCTGCTCTGCACCCCCGGCCTGGCCGAGCCCATCGCCCAGGAGCCGGCCGTGGCGCACTTCCTCTCCAACCACTGGGCGCACCCGCACCCGCCCGGCACCGTCGACTTCCTGCGCCAGGTCCAGGTCCGGGCCAAGGGCTACGCCGACGACCGCACCGCGATCGCACTCTGGACGGAGTAGCACGGCCCTAGGCCGCATCTCACCGACGCGAATGGTGAGGCACGGCCTAGCCGCGCCCCAGCAGGGCGTCCGCCACCGCGGCCACCTGGGCGAGCGCTTCGCCGCGCCGCGCCCCCGGCAGCCCGATCGCGACCGGCACCGCGAAGCCGTCCAGCAGCGCCCTGATCCGGGTCGCCAGGTCCGGCGCGGCCGCCGCCCCGGTCGGGGTGAACTCGCCGGTGGCGGTGCCCTGCTCGATCAGCTCCACCAGATCCGCGTGCCAGGGGATCTCGATGGCCTGCTGCCCCTGCCGGATCTCGGCGCTGGCCGGCGAGCGCCCCCACACCTCGACCCACAGGATCCAGCGCGGGTCGCCGGGGCCCTCGGGCAGGTACAGCTGCGCGTAGGCGGCCAGCTTCTCCCGGGCCGACGCACCGGGGCGGGCGAGCGCCGCCCGTCGGCGCTCACCGAGCTGCTCCTCGCTCCAACGCAGCGTCTCCAGCAGCAGCTGGTCCTTGCTGCCGAAGTAGTAGAGCAGGTGGCCGGCGCTCATCTGGAGCTGCTTGCCCAGACCGGCCATGGTCAGCTTGGCCAGTCCGTGCTCGGCGATCGCCGCCCGGGCCGCCGCGAAGACTTCCTCACGCGGCCGCGCAGCACGGCGCGCCCGTGGCTCCGCCATCTGCTCTTCCTCCCGGCTGCTCGGCACGACGCTTCACGATACGTCGTGGCACCCGGTCACCCGGCCCGTCGAGGCCGTCGGCCGACCGTGAGCCGGCCGGCGGCCCCGACGGGCGCGCCGGCTCAGCCGAGCGTGGCGGCGTACGAGGTCTCCGCCTGGAAGCCCCAACTCGGGCTGGCGTCCCAGGGGTTGATCATCACGTCGTCGGTGGCGTAGGCGTAGCCGGCGCCGCGGTCGAAGGCGGTGTCGAGCGCCGTGTGCATGGCCGTGGCGTCCGGAGTGGCGTGCACCAGGTGCCAGAAGGAGGTGCCGCTCGGGTCGAGCGTGGCACCCGAGTAGTAGCCGACGGTGTAGTTGAAGACATTGCCGCCGAGCCAGCCGCCGCCGGTGTAGGCGGCGTAGCTGCCCTCGAAGGTGACGAAGGTGTCGGCGGTGCGGTGGCCGGGCTCCAGGTAGCAGTCCGCGACGGCGGTGCCGGGGTTGTCGACCACCAGCTCCTCGGCCTGGTGGTCGAGCGCGTAGACGGTCTCCTGCACGTAGCTGCGCAGCGCGGCGTAGTAGTCCCGGGTGGCGTTGCCGGTACCGCAGTCACGGCCGGACTGGTCGAAGAAGATGCCGTCCACGTGCAGCTTGTGGTCGGCGGTCTTGAGGTAGTTGTCGATCGTCACCTTGACATCGGCGAGCGGCCGCGCGCCGCGGGCGGTGTCGACGTAGCCCAGCACCTTGGTGTGCCCGCCGCCGGCCGTGGTGGTGGCGGTCCGCAGCGAGTCCGCCCGGGCCTGCCAGGGGCCGTCGAACGGGTCGTTGCCGCTGTTCGGGTTCAGGATCACGATCGCCGGTGCGGGCGAGGCGGACTGGACGCCGGTCAGCATCGGGTCGCCGGGGTAGACGTACGCCGGCACCGCGATCTCCAGCCCCCGGGTACTGCCGGCCGCGGCCGCCCCGGAGGTGCTCGCGGTCATCGCGAGTGCGGCGCAGGCCAGTACCACCGGCAGGCTCTTGGTCAACTTACGCATCAGGAAATCCCCCATGATCACTCGAACGTGATCGCATTCTCGCACCCGGAGACGGCCGGGGGACGGCGCCTGACGCAATCTCAGCCGGCCGTCCCCGGAGCTGATCCGAGCAGCAGCTCGGCCGCCGCGGGGACGTCCGGCACGGCGTGGTCCGGGGCGGGCTGCTCGGCCTGCCAGGGGAGGCCGGCGGAGATCCAGATCGAGCGGACCCCGGCGGCCTGGGCACCCAGGATGTCCGTGGCCGGGTTGTTGCCGACCATCCATGCCCCGGCCGCCAGGTCGTGTCCCGAGCGCCGGGCCGCCACCCGGAAGATCTCCGGGTCGGGCTTCCGGGCCCCGGCCTCCTCCGAGATGCAGACCGCGTCGACCGCGCCCAGCAGGCCGGTCCGGGCGAGCTTGGCGCCCTGGATCGCGGTGTACCCGTTGGTCAGCACGACCACCGTCCAGCCGCCCGCCCGCAGCCGCCCGAGCGCGTCCAGCGCGCCGGGGAGGCAGTAGACCCGTTCGGCCAGGCCGTCGACGTACTCCGCCCACAGCGCGGGACCGGACCTGGCGAGTCCGTAGGTGGTGGCTAGCCCGGTGAAGGTCTCCGGCCTCGGTGCCTGCAGGACCGGCCGCACGGCGGCTTCCGGGAGGCCCTGCGCCGTGCAGAACTCGGCCGTCCAGTCCGGGGTGGGACACCGCCGCTCGACGAGGGTGTGGTCCAGGTCGATGAGTACGAGCCGCTGCATGGCGCCAGCGTATCCACGGGCCGCGCGGCGGCCGGGGAGCCCGCGCTCCGGCGCGCCAGGCGGCGGCGGCCACCGGGTGCGCCGGAAGCGGGGGCGGGGCCGGAAGCGGGGCCGGGGCCGGAAGCGGGGCCGGGGCCGGAAGCGGGGCTAGCGGGTCTGGGTGTGGTGCTTGGGCCGGTCCAGTCGGGTGACCAGCAGGTTGGGGTCCGGGGGCACGCTGGTGAAGGCCGCGCTGGTGACGTGGACGCGTGGTCCGCGCACGGCCACCGCCGTGGGGTTGGACAGGCCGTCCTCCCGGGTGAGCACGATCGAGTGCGCGCCGTCGGGGGTCACATAGGCCACCGCGTCGGCGGTGTTGAGCGCGGCGAGGACGGCGTCGCCGTGCCCGGTGAAGGCGAAGTCGTCGACGCCGGTGAGGCCTTCGGCCCGGACCTCGACCGGCCCGGCGGTGCCGCCGTCGCAGATCGGGATCCGCAGCAGGGTGGCCCGGTCGGAGTTGGTCACCCAGACCGCGTCGTGGTGGAGCTTCAGGCCGTTGGCGCCGATGAAGCCGATCCGCCGGAGTCGTTCGCCGCTCGCCCAGACCGTCGCCGGGCCGCCGTCGAGCGGGACGCGGTGGACCACGCCGAGCGCGGAGTCGGCGGAGTAGAGCATCCGGGCGTGCTCGTCGAGGGCGAGACCGTTTGCCAGGCCGTCGACGGGGAGGGCGGCGATCCGCCGGGGGGTTCCTCCGGGGGCCAGGCGCCAGATGCCGGTCAGCTCGGCGGTCCCGGTGGAGTAGCTGAAGTAGAGGGTCCCGTCGTGGTCGCGGACGATCCCGGTGACCGCGGGGACGCCCACGATCGGTGTGTTGGCCACCCCCGGGTCGGGCAGCGTCGCCAGGACCTCGATCCGGCCGTCCACGCCCACCCGGGCGACCTGCCGGCTGCCGACGAAGGTCAGGTCGGCGGCGCCGTCGGGCTCCAGGGCGATGTTCTCCGGCGTCTGACCCTTGCTCAGGTCGAAGTGCACCAGCACGTGCGGGTCGGACAGCGGCGGCGCGACGGCGGCGGTCGGGGTGGCGGCGAGCAGGGTCAGCGCGAGGGAGGTGACGCCGACGGCACCGGTGAGGCGGGGAAGGCGGGAGGCGCGCGGGGTACGGGGGGTGCGGGAGGCGGGGGCATGCTGCGGCAAGGTCGCTCCTTCTGGGTCACCTAGGTGGGCTTTCCAGCAGAGCACGACGACCGGCCCCGGGCCGGGTGGCCGGTGTCAGGGGCGCGGCAGGACCGCTCGACCGGAGCAACGGTGACGGGCGGTTGCCGCGGGCGCCGTCGGGGGGCTGGGTGCCGGGGCCCGTGCTCCCGTTCCTCCAGTATTCCGGCCGCCGGCCCGCCGTGTCGCCGTTCCTGCGGATGATCTCGGGTTCGGGAAGCGCGCCTAGCCTGGTCGGGGACCGACCGGAGGGGGCGACTCGCACATCATGCGGGCATGCGAAGAGGTAAGGCGGGCAACGGCGTTCGCGATCGTCTGGGCGGGGCAGCTGGGCTCGGTGCTGCTCTCCTCCGTCGCGTCGTTCGTGCTCGCGCTGAGCGTGTTCGAGGAGACCGGCAGCGCCTGGTACCTCTCGCTGATCACCGCCGGCGGCCTGCTCGGCGGTATCTACCTGGCGCCGATCGCGGGCGCCGTCGCCGACCGGTTCGACCGCCGGGCGTTCCTGGTCGGCAGCAACCTGGTGCTCGCGGCGGTGTCACTGACGATCGCCCGGGCGGTCGGCGACCGGCCCGGGGCCGCCATCGGGGCGGTGGTGGCGCTGACCTTCCTCGCGGCGACGGTCTCCGCCGCGATGTCCGCCGCACTGACCGCGGCCGTCCGGGAGCTGAGGCCCGAGCGCGACCTCACCCGGGTGAACGGCATGATCGCGCTGGTCGAGAACGCGCCGGTGCTGGCCGCACCGGCGCTGGGCGCACTGGCCTTCGCGGTGGCGGACGCCTCGGTGGTCTACCTCCTCGACGCCGCCAGCTTCGCCGCCTGCTCGCTCGCCGTGCTGACGGCCCGTTGGACCCCGGCGGCCCGGGTGCCGCGGCACCCGAACCCGTTCGCCGCGGCCGGCGCCGGGATCGCCTTCATCTGGCGCGACCGCGGCCTGCGTACGCTCCAACTCGGCTTCGCGGGAGTCAACTTCTGCAACGGGCTCGCGGTCTCGTCGGTCACCGCCTTCGTGCTCTCCGGCTCCGCACCGGGCCACGGCCCGTGGAACCTCGCCGGGACCAGCACCGCGAGCGCCGCCGGGCTGGTGCTCGGTGCCGCGGCCGTCCTCGGCTTCGGCGCGAGGGTCGGGCGCGGCACGCTGGTCGGCGCCGGCGTGGTCGCCGCCGGACTGTTCGGGCGGATCGGCCTGGCGCTGACCGGACTGCCCGCACTGTGGTTCCTGGCGGTCGGACTGCGGAACGCGGCCGTCCAGCTGAGCGCCGCGCCCGCGACCGCGGTGTGGCAGGAGCGCACCCCGGCGGGCGTCCAGGCCGGTGTCCACGGTGCCCGCAAGCTGCTCGGGCAAGGCAGTTACCCGCTCGCCGTCCTGCTCGGCGGGTGGGCCGGCGCGCAGCCCGGGGTCGGCCCCGGCGCGATCCTGCTGCTCGGGGGCCTGGGCGAGGTGGCGATCGGGGCCGCGTTGCTGAGGTCCGCAGCCGTCCGGGTGGCGCTGGCCGGGCCGGTGGAGCGGAACGCGGCGGTCGGGGAGGTGAGGGCCGTCCGGGCGGTCGACCTGCGGGGTTCGGCAGCAGGCCGCGGCGGCCGCGGCGGCCGCCCTCCGCGGTCAGCCGAGCCTGCTCCTGGCGCCACCGGGGCGGAGCTGCCCGCGCCGGGTGCGGGCCGGTCGGGTGGGGCGCCGGTCGGCCCGGTGCGTCTGGTCGCGCCGGGCCCGGTCGCCGAGCGCGGCCCGCAGCGCGCGGACGGCCAGCAGCACGGCCACCGCGGCTAGTTCGGGCGGCTCGGCGGCGCCGCGCTCGGCGGCCGAGGCCTGGCAGGGCGCGCACCACACGGCGCTGGCCCGGGTACCGTCCGGGTAGGCGAGGCCGTCGGGCGGCAGGTAACGGGCCGAGCAGGCCTGGCAGACGAAGACCAGCCGCATCAGTGGATCACTCCTGCTCCGCCGCACCGGCCGCAGGGCGACCAGTACCGGCTCTCCCGGGGTACCTGATGTCCGTTCGAGTCGGTCTCCACGCTGTGCTGGACCTTCTCGGTGCCCCGGGCGCCGGCGCAGCCGGGGCAGACCTGTGGTTCGGGCATGCTGCGACCTCCTGAGCGCCGACCGTAGCGCCCCGTGGCCCGCGCCCGGGGGTGATCGGGTGAGGATCAGCCGGACGGGTCAGGGCCAGGGGGTCGGGTGGTGGGTGACCTCGAGCTAGAGGCTGGGCGGGAGCAGACGGGTGTAGGGGAGGCCGTTGCTGGTGCCGCCGGGGGTGGCGACTGTGAGGTTGACCGGTCCGGCGGCTCCCGGTGGGGCGGTGGCGACGAGCTGGGTGTCGGAGACGACGGTGAAGGCGGCCGGTGTGGCGCCGAACTTCACGGCGGTGGTGGTGGTGAGGTTGGTGCCGGTCAGGGTGACGGTGGTGCCACCGGAGACGGGACCCTGACTCGGTACCGCGCTGGTGAGCGTGGGAGTGGGCAGGTAGGTGTAGGCCACGCCGTTGCTGGTGCCGCCGGGGGTGGTGGCGGTGATGTTGACGGTGCCGCCGCCCGGCGGCGACACGGCCGTGATCTGGGTGTCGGAGGCAACGGTGAACGAGGTCGCGGCGGTGGCGCCGAACTTCACGGCGGTGGTGGTGGTGAGGTTGGTGCCGGTCAGGGTGACGGTGGTGCCACCGGAGACGGGACCCATACTCGGCACCGTGCTGGTGAGCGTGGGGAGGTTGACGTAGTAGTAGAAGACGTTCGGGGCACTGGTGCCGCCGGGGCTGGTGACGGTGATGTTGACGGGGCCGGCGGTCGAGGGTGGAGCAGTCGCCGTGATCTGAGTGTCGGAGACGACGGTGAACGAGGTCGCGGCGGTGGCGGCGAAGTTCACGGCGGTGGTGGTGGTGAGGTTGGTGCCGGTCAGGGTGACGGTGTTTCCGCCGGAGACGGGACCCTGACTCGGCACCGCGCTGGTGAGCGTGGGAGTGGGCAGGTAGGTGTAGGCCACGCCGTTGCTGGTGCCGCCGGGGGTGGTGACGGTGATGTTGACGGTGCCGCCGCCCGGCGGCGACACGGCCGTGATCTGGGTGTCGGAGACCACGGTGAAGGCGGCCGGTGTGGCGCCGAACTTCACGGCGGTGGTGGTGGTGAGGTTGGTGCCGGTCAGGGTGACGGTGGTGCCGCCGGCGCTGGTGCCCTGGTTGGGGCTGACGGCGCCAAGAGTCGGGGCGGGCGGACCGGTGTAGGTGTAGGTCAGGCCGTTGCTGGTGCCGCCGGGGGTGGTGACGGTGACCTGGACGGTGCCGCTGCCCGGCGGCGACACGGCCGTGATCACGGTGTCGGCGCTGACGGTGAATGAGGGTGCGGCGGTGGCGCCGAACTTCACGGCGGTGGCGCCGGTGAGGTTGGTGCCGGTCAGGGTGACGGTGGTGCCGCCGGCGCTGGTGCCCTGGTTGGGGCTGATGACGCCAAGAGTCGGGGCGGGCGGACCGGTGTAGGTGTAGGTCAGGCCGTTGCTGGTGCCGCCGGGGGTGGTGACGGTGACCTGGACGGTGCCGCTGCCCGGCGGCGACACGGCCGTGATCACGGTGTCGGCGCTGACGGTGAACGAGGTCGCGGCGGAGGTGCCGAACTTCACGGCGGTGGCGCCGGTGAAGTGGCTGCCGGTCAGGGTGACGGTGGTGCCGCCGGCGCTGGTGCCCTGGTTGGGGCTGATGACGCCAAGAGTCGGGGCGGGCGGACCGGTGTAGGTGTAGGTCAGGCCGTTGCTGGTGCCGCCGGGGGTGGTGACGGTGACCTGGACGGTGCCGCTGCCCGGCGGCGACACGGCCGTGATCACGGTGTCGGCGCTGACGGTGAACGAGGGTGCGGCGGTGGCGCCGAACTTCACGGCGGTGGCGCCGGTGAAGTGGCTGCCGGTCAGGGTGACGGTGGTGCCGCCGGCGCTGGTGCCCTGGTTGGGACTGACGACGCCAAGAGTCGGGGCGACCAAGGCGACCAAGGCGGCCGAGCTGCGTGGAGCCTGAGGGCTGTTCAACGACCGATCTCCTTGCAGGTGGGGTCCGGCCGGCCGGGGAATGCCGGCCGGGGCCCGGTGGGGGTGGTACTGGCGATGCCCGCCGGGGCAGAGCGTGGAGGGTGAGGCCTCTGCCCCGGCGGAGTTCTGGGCCGGAGCCCGGTGGCCTGCCGAGCTCCGACGCGCGGATCAGATGCCGGGGCCGGCCACGTAGGTGAAGCCGCCCACGGTGGTGACGGCACCGCCGGTCGTGGTGACCACGACATTGGCCGCGCCGGCAACCCCGGGCGGGGTGACGACGGACAGCGTGGTGTCGTTGACGACCGAGAACGGCGCCACCGCGCCACCGACGGTGACCGACTGGGTGGTGGTGAGGTTGGTGCCGGTGACGGTCACCGCCGTACCCCCGGAGGTCGGGCCGGAGTCGGGGACGATGGTGGTGACCGTGGGGACGTCCACGTACGTGTAGGACAGGCCGTTGTTCGTGCCGCCGGCGGTGGTGACGCTGACGCCGACCGACCCGGCAGCAGCGCCCGCAGGCACGATGACGCTGATCAGGCTGTCGGACGTCACGGTCGGGACCGCGCTGTTGGCACCGAAGTTGACGGCCGTGGCGGTGGACAGGCCGGTGCCGGTGATGGTGATGGTGTTGCCGCCCGCGAGCACGCCGGAGGCGGCGCTGAGGGCGGACTTGAACGGCGCGCCGACGTAGAAGAACGACAGCGGGTTGCTGGTCCCGCCCGGCGTGGTCACGGTCACGCCGACGGTCCCGGTGCCCGAGGGGGAGATGGCCGTGACCGAGGTGGCGGTGTTGGCGGTGATGGTGGCCGACTTGGTGCCGAACTTCACGGCGGTCGCCCCGCCGAGGTTGGTGCCGGTGATGGTCACGACGGTTCCGCCGCCGGTGGATCCCTGGTTCGGAGAGATAGGCATGAGATGTGCTCCCTTTCCGCTTCCTGGAGGTGCAACTGGGGTGGGATGGCGCGCTGGATGCTGCCCCTGGCTGCGCCCGTTCGGACTCGACGTGGCCACGTCGGTTTCCGGGCGCCGAAAGGTGCGTACGGTCAAGTGCCGGGGACGGCGGTCACCGGGCTTGTCCAGGTGATCGCCACAGTGCGCGGGAGTCGGGCCGCCGACTCGCGGCCACTGCTCCGCGGGCAGGGGCGCGTTGGTCAGGAGGGCGGCCGAACCTTGTCCAGGACGGTGGCCCGCAGAGGGGCCGGGCGTCATGCGCACCATTCGCATGACGCCCCCATGGACACAGCGTGAATCCGCTGTACCAACCGGTGTCGAGGTACGGCGCCGGTTGGTATGGCGCTTCCTTCGCCAGGAGGCCTCTTGCGGGAGGGACTTGATCGCTGATGTGAGGCCAGCGCTTCGGTCCGCCGCCGCTCCCCGGAGAGAGGGGAAGCTCACTGGTTCGGATACATACATTAACCCGTTCGAGTGTTGCATCCACAAGGGTGTTGACGCTGCGTCACCCGTACGGCGGAGCGCGAAGGCCTCGCGCGGGGCAAGCGTGCGCTGGTCGGCGAGATCCCCCAGGGTCGATCCGTCGAGGTCGGAGGCCCGATCGGACGCCGGCGCCGACGGGCCCCGAGTGCGGGCCAGGGGGCGCTGTCCCGGCTGGTACGTCTGTCAGTGACTGACAGTCAGTTCTCTTTCGGCCGTCGCCGAGATCCGCCGGCTCATCGCCCACCCCGCTCGGTCCGTCCGCCGCAGAACCGTCCGGCTTCGACCTGCAGGAGTAGCGCGAGGCCCGGGCGGCCAACCGCTCCTGGGTGGTCCCGAGATGGAGCGGTGGCTGCGTGGGGTCCTCGCCACGAGCGGCCGGAGCCGAGTCGGTCCGGGCGCCTCGAAGGCGCTCGACGACTCGGCTCCGGTCCCTCTGTCATGATCGAACATACCTGCGGGCCAGAGCTTCTGGCCTCGTAGTTCGTCAGGGCCTGGGCTGCTGCTGGGTGATGCAGTGGATGCCGCCGCCGTTGGCGAAGATCTCGCGGGCGTCGACCAGTTCGACCACGCGGCCCGGGTAGGCCTTGCCGAGGATGGCGGCGGCCTCCTGGTCGCGGGGGTCGTCGAAGGCGCACAGCACGACCACGCCGTTGCCGACGTAGTGGTTGATGTAGGAGTAGTCGACCGGCTCGTCGTCCTCGTCCAGCAGGACGGTGGGGGCCGGGAGTTCGATGACCTCCAGGGTGCGGCCCTGGGCGTCGGTGGCGTCGCGCAGGCCGGCGACGATCCGGCGGCAGACCTCGTGGTCGGGGTGGGCGGGGTCGGGCTGGACGTGGGCGACCACGACGCCGGGCCGGACGAAGGAGGCGACGATGTCGATGTGCCCGCGGGTGCCGAACTCGTCGTAGTCGCGGGTGAGTCCGCGCGGCACCCAGATGGCCTTGGTGGTGCCGAGGTGGGCGTGCAGCTCGGCCTCGACCTCCTCGCGGGTCCAGTCGGAGTTGCGGCCCTCGCCGAGCTGGACGGTGTCGGTGACGAGTACGGTGCCCTCGCCGTCGACGTGGATGCCGCCGCCCTCGTTGATCAGGCGGGAGGCGAAGCGCTGGACACCGGTGAGCTCGCTGATGTGCTCGGCGATGTGCTGGTCGTTGTCCCAGCGGGCCCAGGACTGGGCGCCCCAGCCGTTGAAGATCCAGTCGGCGGCGGCCACCGAGCCCTTGCCGTCGATCAGGAAGGTCGGGCCGATGTCCCGCATCCAGGCGTCGTCCAGCGGCCGTTCGACGATCTCGACCTCGGCCGCGACGTACTCCCGGGCCGCCGTCGTCTCACCGGTGTTGACGACCAGCGTGACCGGCTCGTACCGGACGATGGTGTTGGCGACCTCGGCCCAGGCCTGCCGGGCGCTGTGCAGGTGGTCGGGGTTGTCGAAGGTCTGGTTGTCGGTCGGGAAGGCCATCCAGGTGCGGTCGTGCGGGTGCCATTCCGCGGGCATCCGGTAGCCGAGTGAAGCGGGAGTGGTCATGAGAGGCAAGTCCTAAGCGGTGGGGGAGGGTTCAGAGGAAGTACAGGCGGCTGAGCGAGACGCTGTCGGCCGGCTCGGAGCGCAGCGGGGAGCCGTCCAGCGAGACCAGGCCGGTGGTGGCCTCGACCTGGACCTGGCCGATCCGCGCGTTGCGGACCATGTTGCGGGGCCCGATGCCGCGGGTGTTGCGCACGCCCACCCGGCGCCTGCGGGTGGGGAGTTGGTCGGCTGCGACGTCCAGGTAGGAGCCGTCGGCGGCGGCTTGGGCGACGAAGGCGACGGAGATGTCGGCGGCGGTGGCGCCGTGGGCGCCGAACTGGGGGCCGAGGACGAGGGGTTCGCAGCGGTCGGTGGAGGCGTTGGGGTCGCCGGTGACGCCGTAGGCGGGGAAGCCTGCTTTGAGGATGAGTTGGGGTTTGGCGCCGAAGTGGTCGGCGCGCCACAGGACGATGTCGGCGAGTTTGCCGGGTTCGATGGAGCCGATCTCGTGGGCGAGGCCGTGGGCGATGGCGGGGTTGATGGTGAGTTTGGCGATGTATCGCAGGACGCGTTCGTTGTCGTCGCCGTGGTCGGTGGTGCCGTAGCCGCCGTCGAGGGGGCCGAGTTCGGTTTTCATCTTGCCGGCCATGGCGAAGGTGCGGCGGACGGTTTCGCCGGCGCGGCCCATGCCTTGGGCGTCGGAGGAGGTGATGCCGATGACGCCGAGGTCGTGCAGGACGTCCTCGGCGCCCATGGTGCCGGCGCGGATGCGGTCGCGGGCCATGGCGGCGTCGCCGGGGAGGTCGACCTTGAGGTCGTGGGCGGAGACGATCATGCCGAAGTGTTCGCCGAGGGCGTCGCGGCCGAAGGGGAGGGTGGGGTTGGTGGAGGAGCCGATGACGTTCTCGACGCCGGCCATCTTGAGGACGTTGGGGACGTGTCCGCCGCCGCAGCCCTCGATGTGGAAGGCGTGGATGGTGCGGCCTTCGAGGACGGCGAGGGTGTCCTCGACGGAGAGGCATTCGTTGAGGCCGTCGGTGTGCAGGGCGACCTGGACGTCGTGTTCCTCGGCGACGCGTAGGGCGGTGTCCAGGGCGCGGGTGTGGGCGCCCATGTCCTCGTGGACCTTGAAGCCCGAGGCGCCGCCCTCGGTGAGGGCTTCGATCAGGGGGGCGGGGTCGGAGGAGGAGCCGCGGCCGAGGAAGCCGATGTTGACGGGCCAGGCGTCGAAGGCGTTGAAGGCGTGGCGCAGGGCCCAGGGGGAGTTGACGCCGACGCCCCAGACGGGGCCGAATTCCTGGCCGATGATGGTGGTGACGCCGGAGGCGAGGGAGGCTTCCATGATGCGGGGGGAGAGCAGGTGGACGTGGGTGTCGATGGCGCCGGCGGTGGCGATCATGCCTTCGCCGGAGACGATGGTGGTGCCGGTGGAGACGACGACGTCGACGTCGTCCATGGTGTCGGGGTTGCCGGCGCGGCCGATGGAGACGATGCGGCCGTCGCGGATGCCGATGGAGGTCTTGCGGATGCCGAGGATCGCGTCGATGACGACGACGTTGCTGATGACGACGTCGCAGGTGTCGCGGACGGCGGTGGCTTTGAGGTGCAGGCCGTCGCGGGCGGTCTTGCCGAAGCCGGCGAGGAACTCGTTGCCGGGTTCCTGGGAGTCGGATTCCACCCGGATGATCAGGCCGCTGTCACCGAGCCGGATCCGGTCACCGGCCCGGGCACCGTGCACGGCGATGTAGTCGTGGGGGGTGATGGCACTCATGCGCCGACCTCCGGGGTGTGGGACGCGGGGTTGACGAGGGCGGGGTGCGGGATCACGACTCGACCTCCGACTCGTCGAAGCTGATCAGGTAGCCGGTCGCGCGGGCCTTCTCCAGGGCGGCCTCCTTGGCGCCGGGCGCGTCCAGCGGGCCGTCCACCAGGCCGGCGAAGCCGATCGCCACCCGCGCCCCGCCGATCGGTACCAGCCCGACCTCGACGGTGGCGCCCGGGTCGAACCGCACCGAGGAGCCGGCCGGGACGGCGAGGTGGGTGCCGTAGGCGGCGGCCCGGTCGAAGGCGAGCCGCGGGTTGACCTCGAAGAAGTGGAAGTGCGAGGTGACCGAGATCGGCACCTCGGAGGTGTTGTGGACGGGCACCAGCACGGTCTCCTCGACGGGGTCGTAGCCCTGGCCGGAGCCGATCAGCGCGGCGCCGGGTGCCTCGTCGCCGAGGGAGCCGCGCCCCTGGAAGGGGTCGTTGACCACGGCGAGCCGGGTGCCGTCGTCGAACACCGCCTCCACCTGGATCACGGTGACCACGTCCGGCACGCCGGGCAGCACGTCCTCGGCGCCGAGCACGCTGCGGCCGGCCTCGATCGCCTCGGCCAGCCGCCGGCCGTCGCGGGCCGCCTCGCAGACGGTGTCCGCGATCAGCGCGGTCGCCTCGGGCACGTTCAGTTTCACGCCGCGTGCGCGGCGTGCGCGGGCCAGTTCGGCCGCTGTGAAGATCAGCAGCCGGTCCCGTTCGGTGGGGGTCAGTCGCACGGTTCCTCGCTCGCGGGTGCCGGTGGATATATCAGGTTAGAACGGCGTTCAAACATCTGTGGGCCCATTGAACCCGGGCCCGGGCGTCATGTCCAGCGTTGCCCCTGGCGGACCGCTGCGCGTGCCGGGCGCGCCGCCGGGGTCGCATCTCGCCCCGATTGCCCGTCGGCGGGTCATCGATCACGTCCGGTGCGACGGCCGCCCGGCGGCCGGCTGCGACCTGGGCGGGCCGGTCGCCCGGGGTCGGTGGCCCTTCCGGGGGCGGCGCGCCCCGGTCGGGGGGAGTGCGCCGGGAGGGTGCGCGGGTGGAGTGGACGGAAGGCGCGGGACCGGCGGTCGAGGGCCGTACCGCGCTCCGGGTCGGTGCTGCGCGCGCCGGTCAGCAGGCTTGTTGGATCGGCACATTGATGGATCATCAGATCGAAAGAAAGGGGCCGGGCCGGTCGGGACCGAACAGGTCATCGACGCCGCAAACCTCGATCCCCCCACCAGATGGATCACTTGGCCACCCCTGAGCCCCGCTTCACCCCAGGTGGCCGGGGATGCACTGTTGCCATGCCCCTTGAGTGGGAAGGAGGATGGTCGGTAAGCGGACGTCGCCGGTGGGGGACTCGGCGCGGCCGTCAGGAGAAGGGCGGGGGCGTACGGTGATGGATGGACAGGCAAGGTTTCCGCGGCAGCGCTCGGCCTCGGGCAGCGGCCCGGCCTCCCAGCACAGCAGCCAGCACAGCAGGCTTCCCCGGAGCAGCGGCCCGGCGCCGCACGGTGCGCCACCGCGCGCGGGCGCCCCGGCCCCGCGGCCCGGGCCCTCGGGTGAGGCCCTCGACCAGCCGGCCGACCACCTGGCGGATCGACCGGCCGAGGAATCGGCCCGGCCCGCGACCCAGCACCCCGCCCAGCATCCGAGCCAGCCCTCGATCCAGCACCCGATCGACCACGCAGGCGACCACGCCGGTGACCAGCGCGACCACCCCGATCACCCCAGCGGCCCCGCGCACGAGCCGGACTGCGTGCTGCACCATCGGCTGCACGCCGCCTTCGCCCCGGCCGACCTGGTCGCGGTCGGTGCGATCAGGCACCGGCTGCGCGCCGCGCTGAGCCGCTGGGGAGTGCCGGAGCTGGCCGACACCGCGGAGCTGCTCACCTCGGAGCTGGTGACCAACGCGCTGCTGCACACCGGCAAGGGCGCGGTGCTGGACGCGGTGCTCACCGCGGAGCAGCGCCTGCGGATCGAGGTGCTGGACGGCACCACCAGGCTGCCCGGCCGCCGGCCGCCGACCGAGTGGGCCACCTCGGGGCGCGGCCTGCTGCTGGTGGAGGCGCTGGCCGATGACTGGGGTGTGCAGCTGCGCGGGGACGGCAAGGTCACCTGGTTCGAGCTCGGCCCTGCCTGACCAGCGGGAAAGAGGCGGCGGCGTGGTCGCGGCGCGCCGGGAAGTCACTCGGATCGTCCACGATTGTCCCCCGGATGGTTCGTCGGCATTGCCGCCTTGCCGAACATACGAGAGGCTAGTGAGAATGTGTGTCCGGTGCGGCGGGGAGAATGGTGCCTCGACCGGCCACTCGTGACACACCAGTCCCACGACCGTTCCACAAATCCCACGGCTAACGCAGTCCGACCGGACCGCATGCCCCGGCAGCGGCAGGAGAAGCATGGCCACAGAGCCCGAGGCGCCTGGGCCCGTCCGCCGCGTCCCGCCGGCCCAGGTCACCAGGAGCATCGCCGCGGCCAAGCCGCTGCGCGCCGCCCCCGGCGTGGCCCCGGCCCGTCTGGGGCCAGCGGTCTCCCGAGGTCTGCCCACCCGCACCGGCGACTCCACGCCGGACTGGCTCGAACCGGCGATGGCGGCCAACGGCATCGGCTCGTTCGACTGGGACATCCGGCACGACGTGCTGGAGGCCGATCCGCGGGCCTGCGCCATCCTCGGCCTGTCCGCCGACCGGTTCGACCGCAGTGCCGGGGCCTTCCTGCGGATGCTGCACTCGGAGGACGCGCCGGTGGTCCGCCGCCGGGTCGAGCGGGCCGTGGCCGAGCTCGGCCAGTGCGGGGCCTACTACCGCACCGTCTTCCCCAGCGGTGAGCTGCACGCCGTCCGGTTCCGCGGCCGGGTGCTCGCGGATGCCTTCGGCCGCCCGTCCCGGATGGTCGGCTTCGTCTGGGACGCCACGGTCGAGCTGCACAAGCGGGAGCGGGCCGGCGAGCTGGCCGCGCTGCGCGAGGAGCGCTCGCGCTTCATCAAGGAGGCCGCCCGCGCGCTCGCCGAGGCGGTCACCGTCCGTGACGTGGCCCGGGTCTTCACCGAGCTCCCGCTCCCCGGCCTGCCGCCGGACGGTCTGGTGCTGGCCGCGATGGAGGCCGGCCGACTGGCCATCCTGGGCGCCAGCGGCTACCGGGACGAGGACGTCGCGCTCTACGACCGGTCGCCGCTCGCCCCGGCGCACCCGATCGCCGAGGCCGTCCGCAACCGTGCGCCGGTGTTCATCGCCAGCGGCGCCGAGTACCAGGAGCGCTACCCGGGCGCCTGGGACTGGGCCCGCGGCACCGGCCGCAGCGCCTGGGCGTTCCTGCCGCTGGTGGCCAGCGGCCGGGCGATCGGCGTCTGCGTGGTCAGCTTCGACGACGACCGCGAGCTCGACACGGACGAGCGCACCCTGCTCTCCACCCTGGGCGGCCTGGTCGCCCAGTCGCTGGCCCGGGCCCGGCTGCACGACGCCGAGCACGAGCTGGCCGCCGGCCTGCAGCGGGTGATGCTGCCGCGCACCGTACCGGCCGTGCCCGGGGTCACCACCGCGGTCCGCTACCTGGCGGCCGGCTCCGGCCTGCAGATCGGCGGCGACTGGTACGACGTGGTCCCGCTCCCCGGTGGCCACGTGGGCCTGGTGATCGGCGACGTCCAGGGGCACGACGTGCACGCGGCCGGCATCATGGGCCAGCTGCGGATCGCGCTGCGGGCGTACGCCGCGGAGGGCCACCCGCCCGCCGCGGTGATGGCCCGGGCCTCCCGGTTCCTCGCCGACCTGGACACCGACCACTTCGCCACCTGCACCTACGCCGAGGTCAACGTCGACTACGGCGTGGTCTACGCCGTGCGGGCCGGCCACCTCGACCCGGTGGTGCGCCGGGCGGACGGCTCCGCCCACCTCGTCCCGGTGGCGGGCGGGCTGCCGCTCGGCATCTCGCCGGACGAGGAGTACCGGGTGACCAGGTTCAGCCTGGACCCGGGCGAGACCGTGGTGCTCTGCACGGACGGGCTGGTGGAGGCCCGCGGCATGGACCTGGACACCGGCTTCGAGCGGCTCTGCCGGGCGATCTCCGGCCGGCTTCCGGGCATCGACGAGGCCGCCCGCGAGCCGCTGGAGGACCTCGCGGACCGGATCGCCGCGCAGGCCGCCGACTCCAGCGAGCGCGAGGACGACATAGCGCTGCTGCTGCTGCGCTGGGACGGCCCGGCCGGCGGCCTGGCCGCCCAGCAGCTGCGCCGCCGGATCGGCCAGGCCGACCTGGCCCGGATCGCCGAGCTCCGCGGTGAGCTGCGGGACGCGCTGCGCCGCTGGGGCGTGCCGGAGCTGATCGACACCGCCGAGCTGCTCTCCTCCGAGCTGGTCACCAACGCGATCCGGCACACCGACCGGGACGCGATGTTCACCGCCCGGCTGTACCGGGAGCCGGCCGGCGGGGCCAGGCTGCGGGTCGAGGTGGAGGACGAGTCCGACCTCTGGCCGACCCGACGCACGCCGGGGGAGCAGGCCTCCTCCGGGCGCGGCCTGATGCTGGTGGAGGCACTGGCCGACGGCTGGGGCGTGGGGGGGGGGGGGGCCGGCCCGGGGGGGCGGGGGGGGGGGTGGGGGGGGGGGGGGGGGCGGGTCGG
>NZ_JBFAQT010000051.1:0-41945 GCF_040678895.1 Kitasatospora sp. NPDC049258 | reverse complement strand
GACCGATGTCGGATGACAGATGGTGAAATCTGTCATCCGACATCGGTCCGACGGCCCCTGTCTACTGATTCTGCGTCAGCGGACGATCAGATCCGCTCAAGGACCTTCCCCAGCAGCGCGCCCATCCGCTCGGCCGAGGCCTTCCCGGCCTCCAGCACCTCGGCGTGGTTGAGCGGCTCGCCGGTCATGCCCGCGGCCAGGTTGGTGACCAGGGAGATGCCCAGCACCTCGGCGCCGGCCTCGCGGGCCGCGATGGCCTCCAGCGTGGTCGACATGCCGACCAGCTCGCCGCCGATCACCCGGGCCATGTGGACCTCGGCCGGGGTCTCGTAGTGCGGGCCGCGGAACTGCACGTACACGGCCTCGTCCAGGCTCGGGTCCACCTCGCGGCAGAGCTCGCGCAGCCGCTTGGAGTAGAGGTCCGTGAGGTCGACGAAGTTGGCGCCCACGATCGGCGAGTCCGCCGTCAGGTTGATGTGGTCGCTGATCAGCACCGGCTGACCGGGGACCCAGCCCTGGCGCAGGCCGCCGCAGCCGTTGGTCAGCACGACGGTCTTGCAGCCGGCCGCGGCGGCGGTGCGGACACCGTGCACCACGGTGGCCACGCCGTAGCCCTCGTAGTAGTGGTTGCGGCCGAGGAAGATCAGCGCGCGCTTCTCGCCGGAACCCTCGCCGCCCGGGATGCGGACCGAGCGGATCTTGCCGGCGTGGCCGGCCACCGAGGGGGCGGGGAAACCGGGGAGGTCGGTGACCGGGAACTCGGCCACGGTCTCACCCAGCGCGTCGGCGGCCGGCACCCAGCCGGAGCCCATCACCAGGGCGACGTCGTGGCGCTCGGCACCGGTCAGCTCGCGCAGGCGCTCGGCGGCGTCCTGGGCGGCGGCGTAGGGGTCGGCGGAGACGACCGACTGAGGAGATACGTTCACACGGCCGAGAATAGTCGCCATTCGCCTACGCGCGTAGACCAACGCGCCAAGGCTTGCCGGATTGTTACCCGGTTGACCCGAAACAACAGGTCGGGGCCGGAATGCGCCGCCTGCGCCTGTAGCAATCTCCCACCCCGGCCGGCGCCGGCCGGGCCAGGGTCAGCAGGGACGGCGCCGCAGGTCCGACACGTAGTCGTCGGGGGCGCCGGCGCTCTCGGCCGCGTCCGCGACCAGCCCCAGGTAGCGCGCGGCGGGCAGCCCGCCCTCGTAGTCGTTCAGCACGTACGTCCAGACCGGCACCTCGCCGTCCAGGGTCTGCGCGCGCAGCCGGACCTTGCGGTAGATGCCGAGCTGGACGCCCTCCCAGCGGTCGAGGCCCTCCTCGTCCATCGGCGCCACGTCGTAGAGCGAGACGAAGACCTGGTCCTTCTCGTCCTCCACCACGGTGGCCAGCGAGCCCTCCCAGCCGAGGTGCTCGCCGCCGAAGGTGAGCCGCCATCCGGTCAGCCAACCGGTGCCGCGCAGCGGGGAGTGCGGGGCGCGCCGGCTCATCTGTCGGGCATCGAGATTCGTGGCGTACGCGGCGTAGAGCGACATGCCGTCAGCCTACGGGAGATCGCCCCGCGCTCCGGGCCGGGGAGTGTTCACCGTCACATCCGCGGCAGGCCGGGTGGAATCAACGCCCCCGGCGTGGCGCAGGTTCCGGCATGCAGGACAATGGAGCACGTGACTCGGATCGTGATCATCGGTGGCGGACCCGGCGGATACGAGGCGGCCCTGGTGGCCGCCCAGCTCGGCGCGGAGGTGACCGTCGTCGACCGCGACGGTCTGGGCGGATCGGCGGTGCTCACGGACTGCGTCCCGTCCAAGACGCTGATCGCCACGGCCGAGGTGATGACCACCTTCGACAGCTCCTACGAGGAGCTGGGCATCATCGTGGCCGACGACACCCCGCCGCTGGAGCGCGCGGCCCGGGTGGTCGGCGTCGACCTGGGCAAGGTCAACCGACGGGTGAAGCGGCTGGCGATCGCGCAGTCCCACGACATCACCCAGGCGGTCACCCGGGCCGGGGTCACGGTGCTGCGCGGCAAGGGCCGGCTCGGCCCCGACGGCCAGGGCGTGGACGGCTCCCGCGAGGTGCTGGTCGACCGCGAGGACGGCAGCACCGAGGCGCTGCGCGCGGACGCGGTGCTGATCGCCACCGGCGTGCACCCGCGCGAGCTGCCGGACGCGCAGCCGGACGGCGAGCGGATCCTCACCTGGACCCAGGTCTACGACCTGGAGGAGCTGCCCCGGGAGCTGATCGTGGTCGGCTCCGGTGTCACCGGCGCCGAGTTCGCCGGCGCGTACCAGGCGCTCGGCTCCAAGGTCACCCTGGTCTCCTCGCGCGACCGGGTGCTGCCCGGCGAGGACCCGGACGCCGCCGAGGTGCTGGAGGAGGTCTTCCGCCGCCGCGGCATGAACGTGATGGGCCGCTCCCGGGCGGAGACGGTGAAGCGGGTCACCGCGCGGACCGAGGGCGCGGACGGCTCCGCCGCGGACGAGGCGGACCACGTCGAGGTCACCCTCGCCGACGGCCGGGTGATCACCGGCACGCACTGCCTGATGGCGGTCGGCTCGATCCCCAACACGGCCGGCATGGGCCTGGAGGAGGCGGGCGTCAAGCTCAACGACTGGGGCCAGATCAAGGTCGACCGGGTCTCCCGGACCACCGCCCCCGGCGTGTACGCCGCGGGCGACTGCACCGGCGTCTTCATGCTCGCCTCGGTCGCCGCCATGCAGGGCCGGATCGCGATGTACCACGTGCTCGGCGACGCGGTGCAGCCGCTCAACCTCAAGACCGTGGCCTCCAACGTCTTCACCGACCCGGAGATCGCCACCGTCGGCTACACCGCCGCCGATGTCTCCTGCGGCACGATGGACGCGGTCGAGGTCAAGCTCCCGCTGCGGGGCAACCCGCGGGCCAAGATGCAGGGCATCCGGGACGGCTTCGTGAAGCTGTTCTGCCGCCCCGGCACCGGCATCGTGGTCGGTGGTGTGGTGGTCTCCCCGCGGGCCAGCGAGCTGATTCACTCGATCTCGCTCGCGGTGGACAACAACTTGACGGTCGAACAGGTGGCCAGCGCGTTCACGGTCTACCCGTCGCTCTCCGGCTCCACCGCCGAGGCCGCCCGGCAGCTGCACATCCGCAAGCGCGAGAACACGGACTCCTGATCCACGCAGCCCAGTTGAGGCGGTCGCCGGTGGCGGCCGCCTCCGCCGTTCCCGGTCGGCCCCACCCGCGCGGTGGAGCGCGTGAGCCGGCGGACAGCGGCGCGCATTGTACGGTCGCGCGCTGGGCCGAGGTGAGCATTTCCCGCTACCAGCTGCAAACGCCTGAAAGCAGACGGTCATTCAGTTACCGTCGGTTCTGTGTTTGCAGCAGAACGTCGCCAGTTGATCCTTGAGATGGTGCGCGCCAACGGAGCAGTCTCGCTCCGGGAGTTGGCCCGCGTCGTCCAGACCTCCGAAGTCACCGTCCGTCGGGACGTCCGGGCGCTGGAGGCCGAAGGGCTGCTCGACCGCCGGCACGGCGGCGCGGTGCTCCCCGGCGGCTTCAGCCGGGAGCCCGGCTATCCACAGAAGACCCATCTCGCCGCCGCCGAGAAGAGCGCCATCGCCGACCTGGCCGCCGGCCTGGTCGAGGAGGGCGACGCGGTGGTGGTCGGCGCCGGCACCACCACGCAGGAGCTGGCCCGCCGGCTGGCCCGGGTGCCGGGCCTGACGGTGGTCACCAACTCCCTGCTGGTCGCCCAGGCGCTCGCGCACGCCAACCGGGTGGAGGTGGTGATGACCGGTGGCACCCTGCGGGGCTCCAACTACGCCCTGGTGGGTAGTGGGGCCGAGCAGTCCCTGCACGGGCTGCGGGTCTCCAAGGCCTTCATCTCCGGCAGCGGCCTCACCGCCGAGCGCGGCCTGTCCACCACCAACATGCTCTCCGCCAGCGTGGACCGCGCCCTGGTCCAGGCCGCCGCCGAGGTGATCGTGCTGGCGGACCACACCAAGCTCGGGGCCGACACCATGTTCCAGACGGTGCCGACCGAGGCGATCACCCATCTGGTCACGGACGAGCAGTCCGCCGCCGAGGACGCCACCGCCTGCGAGCTGGGCGCGCTGGCCGACTGCGGGGTGCGGATCTCGGTCGCCCCGATGGGCCTGCCGGCCGAGTCGACGGCGCACGGCGGGCCTGAGCGGCACCAGCCGCTGACGGCCGGCCCCGCGGTGCCGCGGCGGGTCGCCCCGCCGCCCGGCGGAGCCCCGCTGCCGGGCCAGCGCCGCCCCGGCGCGCACAGCGGCCCGCCGGGCCAGCTGCCCACCCGCCTCGCCGAACTGGGTGGGCCCCGGGTCCGCTAGCGCCTGCCGCGGCCCGGGGCCCACCCGGGGCGGGGTGGCCGTCAGGAGGTGCCGGCAGCCTCCGCGGCCAGGGCCCGGCCGGCCCGGCGCCGCTGCACGATCGGCGCCGCGGCCAGCACGATGGCCGCGGCCACCAGGGACAGGTACATCTGCACCCGGCCGTCCGGGTCGGTGAACATGTAGACCACCACGAAGCCGATCAGGCCGATGGTGGCCCAGGTCAGGTACGGGTAGAGCCACATCCGCACGGTCAGCCGCTCGGGCGACTCACGCTCGATGATCTTGCGCATCCGCAGCTGGGAGAAGCAGATCACCAGCCAGACGAACAGTGCCACCGCGCCCGAGGAGTTCAGCAGGAACTGGAACACCGTGTTCGGCGAGGTGTAGTTGAAGAACACCGCGACGAAGCCGAAGACCACCGAGGAGAGGATCGCCACGGTCGGCACGCCCCGGCTGCTCACCTTGGCGAAGGCGGCCGGCGCGTCGCCCCGGCGGCCGAGCGAGAAGGCCATCCGGGAGGCCGTGTACAGGCCCGAGTTGAGGCAGGACAGCACGGCCGTCAGCACGATGACGTCCATCACCCGGCCCGCACCGGGGATGCCCACGTGCTCCAGCACGGCCACGTACGGGCTGCCCTTGACGGCGGTCGAGTCCCACGGCAGCAGGGTGACCACGATCGCGATCGAGCCCAGGTAGAAGATCCCGATCCGCCAGATCACGCTGTTGGTGGCCTTGCTGACGGCGCGCTCGGGGTCGGCCGACTCGCCCGCGGCGAGGGTGACGATCTCGCTGCCCATGAAGGCGAAGACCACCGTCAGCATGCCGGTGAAGACCGCGCCCACGCCGTGCGGAAGGAAGCCGCCGTGGCCGACCAGGTTGGTGGTGCCCACCGCGTCCGTCCCGGGCAGCAGGCCGAAGACGGCCAGCACGCCGATCACGATGAAGGCGGCGATCGCGACCACCTTGATGCCGGCGAACCAGAACTCGAACTCGCCGTAGGAGGCGACCGAGAACAGGTTGGTGGCGGTCAGCACCGCCATCACCAGCAGGGCGAAGGCCCACTGCGGGACGCCGGGCACCCAGCTGTTGAGGATCTTCGCGCCGGCGGTGGCCTCCACGGCCAGCACCACCACCCAGAAGAACCAGTAGAGCCACCCGATCGAGAACCCGGCCCAGCGGCCCAGCGCCCGGTCCGCGTAAGCGGAGAAGGAGCCGCTCTGCGGGTCGGCCGCGGCCATCTCGCCGAGCATCCGCATGACCATCACGACCAGCACCCCGGCCAGGGCGTACGAGAGCAGGATGCCGGGGCCGGTGGCGGCGATGCCCGCGCCGGAGCCGACGAAGAGGCCGGCGCCGATCACGCCGCCGATGGCGATCATCGACAGGTGGCGGTTCTTGAGTCCGGCCTGCAGGTTGCCGTCGGCGGCCGCGGGGCCGGTCCCGGTGCGCTGGGTGGTGTCCGCGCTCATGAGGAGGTACTGCCTTTCCCGCGCGAGCCCGGACCCTCGGCCACTGCTGCCGGAGGGATGTGGGGACGGAATCACGCGATTCGGGCAAACTAGCGCCTACGTCCGGGTATCGGAATCCCCATCACCGAATACCGACGAGTACCACGCACTCGTCACACCGATGAGTCGATGTCGTGACCTCGTCAGCCGCTGCCGGAAAAGGAAACCGGTCCGCGCGCCCCCCGAGGGCACACGGACCGGTTCCCGGACCGGATCCGGCGTCAGTCCTTGATCTCGCAGAGCGCGGCGCCGCTGCTGACGCTCGCGCCGACCTCCGCCTTGAGACCCACGATGGTGCCGGCCTTGTGCGCGTTGAGCGGCTGCTCCATCTTCATCGCCTCCAGGACGACGATCAGCTCGCCCTCGGCGACGGTCTGGCCCTCCGTCACGGCGACCTTGACGATGGTGCCCTGCATGGGTGAGGCCAGGGTGTCACCGCTGACCGCGGACCCGGCCTTCTTGGCGCCCGCGCGGCGCTTGGTCTTGGCCGCGCCCGCGCCGGCCGCCGGGGCGGTGGAGACGCCCAGCGAGGAGGGCAGCGAGACCTCGATCCGCTTGCCGCCGACCTCGACCACCACGGTCTCCCGCTGGTCCGCCTCCTCGGCGTCCGGCCCCGCGCCGGTGAAGGCCGGGATGGTGTTGTCGAACTCGGTCTCGATCCAGCGGGTGAAGACCGTGAAGGCCTCGTCGCTGCCGTGCAGCTCCGGCGCGAACGCCGGGTCGGTGACGACCGCCTGGTGGAACGGGATGGCGGTGGCCATGCCCTCCACCTTGAACTCCGCCAGCGCGCGGGCCGCGCGCTGGAGCGCCTGCTTGCGGCTGGCGCCGGTGACGATCAGCTTGGCCAGCAGCGAGTCCCAGGCCGGGCCGATCACCGAGCCGCTCTCCACGCCCGCGTCCAGCCGGACACCGGGGCCGGACGGCGGCGCGAACAGCGTCACCGTGCCGGGGGCCGGCAGGAAGTTGCGGCCCGGGTCCTCGCCGTTGATCCGGAACTCGATCGAGTGACCGCGGACCTCCGGGTCGTCGTAGCCGAGCTCCTCGCCGTCCGCGATCCGGAACATCTCGCGGACCAGGTCGAGGCCGGTGACCTCCTCGGAGACCGGGTGCTCGACCTGGAGCCGGGTGTTGACCTCCAGGAAGGAGATCAGCCCGTCCTGGGAGACCAGGAACTCGCAGGTGCCGGCGCCGACGTAGCCGGCCTCGCGCAGGATCGCCTTGGACGCCCGGTACAGCTCGGCGTTCTGCTCGGCGGTGAGGAACGGCGCGGGCGCCTCCTCGACCAGCTTCTGGTGGCGGCGCTGCAGCGAGCAGTCACGGGTGGAGACGACCACCACGTTGCCGTGCTGGTCGGCCAGGCACTGGGTCTCCACGTGCCGCGGGTTGTCCAGGTACTGCTCGACGAAGCACTCGCCGCGGCCGAAGGCGGCGACCGCCTCGCGGACCGCCGACTCGAACAGCTCCGGGATCTCCTCCAGGGTGCGGGCGACCTTGAGGCCGCGACCGCCACCGCCGAAGGCCGCCTTGATGGCGACCGGAAGGCCGTGCTCGGAGGCGAACGCGACCACCTCGTCGGCCCCGGCCACCGGGTCCGGGGTGCCCGCGACCAGCGGCGCGCCGGCCCGCTGGGCGACGTGCCGGGCGGTGACCTTGTCGCCGAGGTCCCGGATGGCCTGCGGGGGCGGGCCGATCCAGGTCAGCCCGGCGTCGAGGACGGCCTGGGCGAACTCGGCGTTCTCGGACAGGAAGCCGTAGCCCGGGTGGACGGCGTCCGCCCCCGAGTCCGCGGCGGCCTTGAGGACCTTGGCGATGTCCAGGTAGCTGGTGGCCGGGGTGTCGCCGCCGAGCGCGTAGGCCTCGTCGGCCGCGCGGACGTGCAGCGCGTCCCGGTCCGGCTCGGCGTACACGGCGACGCTGGCGATACCGGAGTCCCGGCAGGCCCGGGCGACCCGGACGGCGATTTCTCCGCGGTTGGCGATGAGCACCTTGCGCACTGTGGCTCCCTTCTTGAACCTCGTTGAGTCTAGGGATTGCGGGGTCGTACCGGCGAGTAGCCCCAGGTGGTGAGCTAGCCCACGCGGAGCGTGACGCACGCCCGTGATCATCCGGTCACGGAGCGGGACACCTCGCTGGTGGTGACGTTACGCGCGCCCGTAGAGCCGGGCCCGCGGGCGGCTGGAGCCGCGCGGTCGGGGGTGTGGTCTTGGCCACATGAGGGTCGGTCAGGCGGCCACCGGGGCCGTCCGGGTGGTGGCCGCCGCGGTCACGTCGGCGGCGAGTTCGACCACGTCGGGGCCGTACGCCCGGGCGTTGACCACCCGCAGGACGAGCGCGAAGGTGCCGTCCACCCCGTGCCGGCGGGACAGCGCGCGGTGGTTGGCCACCAGGTGTCGCACCGCCGCGTGGTTCGAGGTCGCGGTCTGGCCGGCGATCAGGAACACCGGGCGGCTGCCCGGCCGCGGGTGCAGCCGGGCCAGCAGGACGTAGGTCTGCCCCTCCGGCGCGGCGTCCGGGTGCACGTACGCGAACTCCTGCTCGCCCACCTTGATGGTGGTGTCGCCGTACGGCCCGTCCGGGTTCTGTATCGCGAAGTCGACGCCCGGCAGCCAGGAGGCCAGGTGGGCCGCGGTGCGGGCATTGCTGGCCGGGCCGCCGAGGCAGAACTCCGCCTTGTTGCCGAGCCCCTGCCGGACCTGGTCGTGCACCACGATCTCGGCCTGCGCGCCGCACTCCTTCACCAGCGCCGACAGCTCCATCAGCGCGTACACGTCGTGGCGCGACACGCTCTTGGAACTCTCGGACGCGGCATGGTGGTTGACCACGAGCAGGCACTCGGTGCCGGCGGGCATCCCGAAGAACGCCCGGATCCGCCCGAGTCGCCGCCGACGGCGCAGGGACTGCGCGAGCCAGCCGAGACCTGCGCTGATGGCGCTGGCCACCAGGCCGAGCACCACGTTCAGCACGCTGTCGGTCATCCCCGGGCCTCCTTTCCGGTCGGACGGCTGCGCCAGCCTAGCGGCGCGGGCGGGCCCGGGGCGGTGGGTCACTGCGACAGATGTACGCGGCCGGTTCTGTCCGGATCCGCAACGGCGAATCGGAGCGGAGTGCTCCGGATCGGTCGCGCCTCAACCGTAATGGTCCAGACCATTGACGCTCCATGGGCCCGGTCCCTAGCGTGCGGCGCACGGCCCGCAGGTGGCCGTGACGGCTGATTCACGGGGGAGTCATGAGGCGGATCACCTGGTCCACGGCGGGCCCGGCGGCGCTCGCGCTGCTGCTCGTCGGGTGCGGATCGAGCGGCGGGAAGGAGGTGGCCCGGCCCGTGCCGAGCGCCACGGTGGCCACCTACGGGTGCCTGACGAAGGAGCAGGGCGCCAAGGGCGCGATCACCGTACCGAGTGACGTCAGCAGTGTGGACGGGTACTTCCGGGACTCCGACGCGGGCGGCGCGAAGGTCGCGATCGTGTTCTCCCACCAGAACGGCGGCAGCCTCTGCGACTGGCTGCCCTACCTGGACGGTTTCACCCGGGCCGGGTACGCCGTGCTGCCGTTCACCGCCAACGGTGACGTCGCCACCGGCATCGAGTCGGTCGCCGGTTACCTGAAGACCAAGGGCGCCACCCGGCTGGTGCTGATCGGTGCCTCCAAAGGCGGCACCGGCTCGCTGGTGGCCGGCGCGCTCCCCGGCCTGGCGGTGCCGGTGGCCGCGGTGGTCTCGCTGAGCGGCCCGGAGTCGTTCGGCGCGGACAACGCGGCCACCGCGGTCAAGCGGCTCACGGTGCCGGTGTTCTTCGCCGTGGAGGAGCACGACGGGGCGTTCCCGGCCGACGCGCGGAGCCTGCACGCGGCGGCGGTCTCGGCCGACAAGCAGCTCAAGGTCTACCCGGGCGGCAACCACGGCGCCTCGCTGCTCAAGGACGGCGCGCTGCCCGACGTCGAGGCGTTCCTCGCCCGGTACGCGCCGCCGGCCGGCTGACCGCGCCACCTGGGCGGACCTGCCGGGCGCGCCGGCTGCCCATGCCGGGCGGCCGGCGGCTCCCGGGCTCAGACCCAGAGGTCGGTGATCCGCACGTCGAGCTCGGCGAGCAGCCGGCGCAGCAGCGGCAGCGACAGGCCGATCACATTGCCCGGGTCGCCGTCGATGCCCTCGACGAACGGCGCCGAGCGGCCGTCCAGGGTGAACGCGCCGGCCACGTGCAGCGGTTCGCCGCTGGCGATGTAGGCGGCGATCTCGGCGTCGTCCGGGGTGCCGAACCGCACCGTGGTGGAGGCGGTCGCCGAGACCTGCCGGCCGCTCGCGGTGTCGATCACGCAGTGGCCGGTCTGCAGCACGCCGGCCCGGCCGCGCATCGACTGCCAGCGCTGCAGCGCCTCGGCGGCGTCGGCGGGCTTGCCGAGCGCCTGCCCGTCCAGCTCCAGCACCGAGTCGCAGCCGATCACCAGCTCGCCGGCGGTCAGCCCGGCGGCGACCGCCTTGGCCTTGGCCTCGGCCAGCACCAGGGCGAGTTCGGCGGGGGTGGGGGCGCTGAGCGCGTCCTCGTCGACCCCGCTCACCTGCACCCGCGGGTCGAGGCCCGCCTGGCGCAGCAGCCCGAGCCGGGCGGGGGAGGCGGAGGCGAGTACCAGGGTGCGACGGTCGGTCATGCGGCCCAGCCTAGGGCCTGCCGGGCAGGGCCCGGGCCGTCACGGCACCCGCTGGTACATCAGCAGCAGGGCCGCCAGCACGGTGACGACGGCCAGCAGCAGGCCGGCCCGGCGCAGCATCCGCTGCGCCTGGCGGGCTTCGGGCGAGGGCTCGTCGCGAGGGTCTGACCAGAGCACATCATCAGCTTGCGCCGCGGGGCGGTCCGGCCGCCTGAGTACGGGTACTCAGGTCCGTCGCCGGTGGGGCCGGACTCCCGCACCGCGCAGGTCACCTGATGTGCCGACGGCGTGACGATTTGTCACGCGCAGGTGAATTCCTCGGCGCCGGGATTGCCGAGGTTTCTTAGCTTAGGCAAGCCTAAGTAAGCCCCGGCTCATCCCCCCGAACGAGGAGTCGTCCCATGCCGTTCGTCCCGCGCGAGGCCGTCGAGGCCGCCCGACCGCACGTCCTCGGCCTGTTCCGGATCGTGGTCTGCCTGCTCTTCGTCTGCCACGGCGCCGCCAAGCTCTTCGGCGTGCTCGGCGGTGTCGGGGACGGTGCCACGGTGGACACCTGGGCCTGGCCCGGCTTCTACGCCGGGCTGATCGAGCTGGTCGCGGGCGGCCTGGTGCTGGTCGGGCTGGGGGCCAGGGTGGCCGCGCTGCTGTGCTCCGGCTCGATGGCCTTCGCCTACTTCGACGTGCACCAGGAACAGGCGCTGTGGCCGATCCAGAACGGCGGCGAGAGCGCCGCGCTGTTCTCCTGGGTCTTCCTGCTGATCGCCTTCGCCGGGCCGGGCAGTTTCGCGCTGGGCGCGGTGCTGACCCGGCGGGCCCAGGCCCCCGCCGCGGCCGACGAGCTGGTCACGGCCGAGGTCTGAGCCCCGGACGGGCCGAAGGCCCCCTGCCGGGGGCCTTCGGTCGGTCAGTGCGCCCAGCCGGAGGTGCGCCAGGCGTGCGCGCCGGGGCGCAGCGCCGGGCGTACCCGCCGGGCGTGGTCACGCCACGGGGAGGCCGGGCCGTCCGTCCGGCGGGCTGCCTCTGCGGCAGCCTGCGCGGCGGCGGCCCGGGCTGAGACCACCGCCAGGACGGTGGCCAGCTCCTCGGGGGTCGGCTGCCCGTGCAGCACATGGATCGGGGGCATGGGTCCATCCTCTCCCTTCGGGGGCTACAGCGGAATGTTGCCGTGCTTCTTGGGCGGCAGGGTCTCGCGCTTGCCGCGCAGCGCCCGCAGCCCGCGCACGATGTGCCGCCGGGTCTCGCTCGGCGCGATCACGGCGTCCACGTAGCCGCGCTCGGCGGCCAGGTACGGGTTGAGCAGGGTGTCCTCGTACGAGGCCAGCAGCTCGGCCCGCTTGGCCTCGACGTCCTCGGCCGCGGCGATCTCGCGCCGGTGCAGGATGTTGACCGCGCCCTGCGCGCCCATCACCGCGATCTGCGCGGTCGGCCAGGCCAGGTTGAGGTCGGCGCCCAGGTGCTTGGAGCCCATCACGTCGTAGGCCCCGCCGAAGGCCTTGCGGGTGATCACGGTGATCAGCGGCACGGTGGCCTCGGCGTAGGCGTAGATCAGCTTGGCGCCGCGCCGGATGATGCCGTCCCACTCCTGGCCGGTGCCGGGCAGGAAGCCGGGCACGTCGACGAAGGTCAGCACCGGGATGTTGAAGGCGTCGCAGGTGCGCACGAACCGGGCGGCCTTCTCGCTGGCGGCGATGTCCAGGCAGCCGGCCAGGTTCATCGGCTGGTTGCCGACGATGCCCACCGGGTGGCCCTCGACCCGGCCGAAGCCGGTCAGGATGTTGCCCGCGTACAGCCCCTGGACCTCCAGGAACTCGCCGTCGTCCAGGATGTGCTCGATCACGGTGTGCATGTCGTAAGGCTGGTTCGCCGAGTCGGGCACCAGGGTGTCGAGCTCCAGGTCCTCCTGGGAGACGGCCAGGTCGGCCTGCTCGGGGAGCACCGGCGGGTCCGAGAGGTTGTTGGAGGGCAGGTACGACAGCAGGTTCTTGACGTACTCGATCGCCTCCTTCTCGTCGGCGGCCAGGTAGTGCGCGTTGCCGGACTTGGTGTTGTGGGTCCGGGCGCCGCCCAGCTCCTCCATGCCGACGTCCTCGCCGGTGACGGTCTTGATCACGTCCGGCCCGGTGATGAACATGTGCGAGGTCTGGTCCGCCATCACCACGAAGTCGGTGACGGCGGGGGAGTAGACCGCGCCGCCCGCGCAGGGGCCCATGATCAGCGAGATCTGCGGGATCACGCCCGAGGCGTGCACGTTGCGGCGGAAGATCTCGCCGTACAGGCCGAGCGAGACCACGCCCTCCTGGATCCGCGCGCCGCCGGAGTCGTTGATGCCGATCATCGGGCAGCCGGTCTTCAGCGCGAAGTCCATCACCTTGACGATCTTCTCGCCGAACACCTCGCCGAGCGAGCCGCCGAAGACCGTGAAGTCCTGGGCGAAGACCGCCACCTGGCGGCCGTCCACGGTGCCGTAGCCGGTCACCACGCCGTCGCCGTACGGCCGGTTCTTCTCCTGGCCGAAGTTGGTGGAGCGGTGCCGGGCGAACTCGTCGAACTCCACGAAGGAGTCCTCGTCCAGCAGCTCGACGATCCGCTCACGGGCCGTCAGCTTGCCCTTGGCGTGCTGCTTCTCGACGGCGGCGGCGGAGCCCGAGTGCACCGCCTCGTCCAGCTTGCGCCGCAGGTCCGCCAGCTTGCCGGCGGTGGTGTGCGGGTCGTACGGGGCCTCGGTCATCCGGTGGCTCTCCCTGGTCCATGGGCCGCGGCCTGACGCAGGGGTGGGATTCCGGGCAGGGCGGCGCTGCGAACTACCGTTGAGTAGCGTAGCCAGCGCCGGGCCGTTCCGGTTATGGCAGGCGACACAGTGTGTCCGGCGCCGTTCTGCGCGATGATGGGGCGGCTTACGGCCGGGTGCCGCCGCCGGGCCCGACGCGCGCCCCGCCGCCTCGGCGGTCGGCTGACACCGCGTCGGTACGCTGGGCCGGTGACCGAGCCCACCGCGCCCACCGGCCCCACCCCTCCCCGCCGCAGCGGACTGCGTGGCTTCGGCCACGACGGCCCCTCGCCGTGGACCGACCTCGACCGCCCGCCGCTGGACGCCGCCGTGCTGCGCCGCGACCTGGTGGTGCCGGGCGGGCTGTGGACCTCCCTCGACGTGGTCACCGACACCGGCTCGACCAACAGCGACCTGTCCGCCCGGGCAAAGCTGGGGGCCCCGGAGGGCACCGTGCTGATCGCCGAGGAGCAGACCGCGGGGCGCGGCCGGCTGGACCGGCAGTGGTCCGCCCCCGCCCGCTCCGGCCTCTTCCTCTCCGTCCTGCTGCGGCCCACCGGGGTGCCGGTCGAGCGCTACGGCTGGCTGCCGATCCTGACCGGCGTGGCGGCCGCCGCGGTGCTGGCCCGGGTGGCCGAGGTCGAGACCTCCCTGAAGTGGCCCAACGACCTGCTGGTGACCGTGGACGGTGCCGAGCGCAAGGTCGGCGGCATCCTGGCCGAGCTGGCCGACGGCGCGGTGGTGGTCGGCCTCGGCGTCAACGTCTCGCTCCGCGCGGCCGAGCTGCCGGTGCCGGCCGCCGCCTCGCTGGCGCTGGCCGGGGGCGCCGTCACCGACCGGCAGACCCTGCTGCGGGCGCTGCTGCGCGAGTTCGCCGAGCTGTACCGGGGGTGGACGGCCGCGGCGGGCGACCCGCACGCCAGCGGCCTGCTGCCGGCCTACACCGCGCTGTGCGGCACCCTCGGGCGGCCGGTCCTGGTGCAGCTGCCGGGCGAGCGCGAGCTGCGCGGCGAAGCGGTGGCGGTGGACGGTGACGGCCGCCTGGTGGTGCGCACCGAGGACGGTGCCCGCCACCCGGTGGCGGCCGGCGACGTGGTGCACGTCCGCCCGCAGCCGTCCTGACCGGCTGACCACCGGGGACGCGCCCGGTGGCCGGGCCGTCGGTACAGCTCAGGAGACATGCCCTGCAATTCCGTGCGAACATTCCACCTGGCAGCGGTGTGAGGCGCGCCACTACCCGAGGGGTGGTCGCGCGCCATCGGACAGGCAGGACATGAGGCAAGTGCGGCGACCGCACGGGGACGGATCGGTGGCAGACGAGAGCGGCGGCGGTGGCGAGCACGAGGACGACGACGACCTGACGGTCGCGCTCGACCTGGAGCGGCTGATCCTGGACGCGCCCCGCCGCTACACCCCGTACCAGGCGGCCCGCGCCGCCGACGTGCCGATGGAGCTCGCCACCCGCTTCTGGCGGGCGATGGGCTTCCCCGACATCGGCCAGTCCCGGGCCCTCACCGACAACGACGTGATCGCGCTGCGCCGGCTGGCCGGCCTGGTGGAGTCCGGCCTGCTGAGCGAGCCGATGGCGATCCAGGTCGCCCGCTCCACCGGGCAGACCACGGCCCGGCTGGCCGGCTGGCAGATGGACACCTTCCTGGAGAACCTCACCCAGGCCGTCGAACCAGGGATGACCCGGGCCGATGTGGCCTACCCGCTGGTCGAGCTGCTGCTGCCGGAGCTGGAGCAGTTCCTGGTCTACGTCTGGCGCCGGCAGCTGGCCGCCGTCACCGGCCGGGTGGTGCAGGCCGCCGAGGACACCGAGATGACCAGCGGGCGCCTGGCCGTCGGCTTCGCCGACCTGGTGGGCTTCACCCGACTCTCCCGCCGGCTGGAGGAGGAGGAGCTCGGCGAGCTGGTCGAGACCTTCGAGAACACCTGCTCCGACCTGATCGCCGGCCAGGGCGGCCGGGTGATCAAGACCCTGGGCGACGAGATCCTCTACGTCTCCGAGGACCCGGCCACCGCCGCCGAGATCGCGCTCAGCCTGGTCGAGACGCTGGCCAAGGAGGACATCATGCCCGCGCTGCGGGTCGGGATGGCCTTCGGCACCGTCACCTCCCGGATGGGCGACGTCTTCGGCACCACCGTCAACCTGGCCAGCCGGCTGACCTCCATCGCGCCGCGCGACGCGGTGCTGGTGGACGGGGAGATGGCCATCGCGCTGGAGCAGATCGGGGCCGCCCCGCCGGTCACCCAGGAGGGTGCCGCGGCGGACGGGCCCGCGCCCGCCGGGGAGCACCGCTTCCACCTGCAGCCGATGTGGCGCCGCCCGGTCCGCGGGCTGGGCCTGGTCGAGCCCTGGATGCTGGCCCGCCCCGGCCGCCTCGGCTGATCGCCGCCCCGCCCCGCCTCGGCTGATCGCCGTCCCGCCCCGTGTCGCCCTGCCCCGCCCTGCCGGCCCCGCTCCGGCGGGCAGGTGGAGAGCCTGGCCCGTTTGCCGGGATTGACCTTGACAAATCGGGCATAGCACTCATGAGCCGCCATAGTCTTGATCCAGGACTGGACCCGCGGCGAGGGACGAGGCGATCCGTGAGTGGCGAGGCGACCATGACCAACGGCTGTTCCCACCCCGAGCCCGCCCCTGACCTGCGGCTCCAGGCGGTGGTCGAACTGGCGCAGGACATGGCCGGGGCGCTCACCCCGCTGGAGGCGGTCCGCGCCGCCGCCGTGCGCGCCACCGGCGCGCTGTCGGCCACCATGGCCGCCGTCTCGGTCTGGGACCGCGAGTCGGGTCGGCTGCGGGTGCTGGTCAACCACGGCGAGCTGGCGGCGGGCGAGGAGGAGCTGCCCGAGGACGAGTCCTACCCGGTCGCGGACTTCCCGGAGATCGTCAGCTACCTGGAGGAGCACTGGACCACCGGCCGGCTGCCGCGCGCCTGGGTGCAGACCGCCGAGGACCACCCCCCGCACACCGCCGACCCGCATCCGGCGGCCGGTGCCTTCGGCCAGCAGCGGGCCGCCGGGCTGCGCCGCCGGGGGCGGGCCTGCTGCCTGGTGGCCCCGATCGTGCTGCACGGGCGGGCCTGGGGGGAGCTCTACCTCGCCCGTGCGGTCGGCCTGCCGGTGTTCACCGACGCCGACGCCGACTACGCCACCCTGCTGGCGGCCCAGATCTCGGCCGGTCTGGCCCAGACCGAGCGGGTCGCGGACCTGCGCCGGCTGGCCTTCACCGACGGCCTCACCGGGCTGGCCAACCGGCGCGCGGTGGACGCCCGGCTGGAGAGCGCGCTGAAGGCGCACAACCGCGACAACACCGTGGTCAGCCTGGTGGTCTGCGATGTCAACGGGCTCAAGCGGGTCAACGACGAGCTCGGGCACGAGATGGGCGACCGGCTGCTGGAGCGGTTCGCCCAGCAGCTCTCGCTCTCCGCCGCCCGGCTCCCCGGCAGCCTGGCCGCCCGGCTCGGCGGCGACGAGTTCTGCCTGCTCGCCGAGGGGCAGAAGGCCGACGAGGTGGTCGCCGTCGCCGAGGAGCTGTGCACCAGGGCACTGGAGCTGACCGAGGGCGAGGGGGTGGCCTGCGGGGTGGCCTCCACCGGCGACTCGATCGGCCCGGTCACCACCCCCGACCGGCTGTTCCGGCTGGCCGACGCCGCGCAGTACCGGGCCAAGGCGGCCCGGGCCGCCCACCCGGTGGTGGCCGGCCGCAGCCACGGGCCCGGGCTGGCCCCCGATCCGACCGTGCTGCTGGCCGACGCCGCCGATCCGCACCACCGCGCGGACGGCCGCAAGCCCGGCCAGAGCGGGCGGCTCGGCAACCACGACCGCCGCCGCTTCCGGGGCGCCGCGCACAGCGCCGATCCGGGCCAGCTGCTCGCCGCGGTGCTGGCCGCGCTGGACCAGGGCAGCGAGCGGCGCAGCAGCCACCCCGCCGACACCCTGGCCCGGCTGGCCACCGTGGCGGAGACCTCGGCCCGGCTGCTGAACGCGGTCGGCTGGTGGATCTCGTACGTACCGCCCGGCTCCCAGCTGATGCGGACCGCGCAGCACGCCGTCTACCGGATGACCAGCGGGCCCAGCGGCAACAAGGCGCAGACCCAGCGGGCCCAGATCGAGGCCCCGGACGCGGTCTTCGACCTCGGGCACTACCCGACCACCCTGCGTGCCGTGCGGGGTGGCGCGTTCGCGCTGCGGGCCGGTGCGACCGGCAACGACCCGGCCGAGGAGGCCGTGATGGTGGTCAGCGGCTACCGCGGCATGGTCGCGGCGGGCGGTGCCAACCCGGCGGGCGGCTGGCTGGTGGAGCTGTTCGCGGACGACTCCACCCTCCCGCTCGGCCAGGCCTCCTCGGCCCTGCGGGCCTTGGTCGCGGTCGCCCTCTCCGGCCCGGCCTCCCCACCCCCGGGCTGACCCCCGGTCTCCGGGTAGGGCCGATTCAACGCCGCCGGCGGAGCGTGCCGGTCGACGCGCCACCGGCCCCCCGCAGGGGGTGTCTCCGGCGAGGGCCGCCTCGGGCCCGGGCGGTGCTCGGGCGCGCCCACGGGTGTCCTCGGTCGGCGCCGCGTCGGCCCCCGGCAGGGGTCCTTCGGGGCGGCCGGTGCTGCGCCCTCCGGAAATGCTAGCCATGTACTTAGTAGCCATGTACCGTATTTTTCATGAGCGCATCCCCCGAGGGCCCGACCCCCGGTTTCCTGGTCTGGCGGTTGTCCACGAAGTGGCGGGTGGCGGTCGACCGGGCGGTCGGCCCACTGGGGCTGACCCATGCCCAGTACACGCTGCTGGCCTCGCTGTACGGCCTGCAGCGGGCCGGCGCCCGACCGAGTCAGCGCCGGCTCGCCGACCACACCGGCCTGGAGCCGCTGTACGTCTCCAAGCTGGCCCGCGCGCTGGAGGCGGCCGGCCTGGTGGAGCGCGCCGCGGATCCGGCCGACACCCGGGCCGTCCAGCTGTCGCTCACCGCCGAGGGGCACGAGGTCACCGGTCGCGCGATCGCCGTGGTGCGCCGGCTGCTCGACCGGCTGATGGAGCCGCTCGGCGGCCGGTCCGGTGAGCGCGCCGCGGTGTTCGTCGCCGAGCTGACGGCCCTGCTGGACGCACCGCTCGACCTCCCCGCGCAAGAGACCGACGAGACGAACGAGGAGTAGGCCATGTCCACCACCCCGTCGCTGAACGGCCAGATCATCGGCCGCGCCCACCACGCCACCCGGGCCCTGCTGGAGCGCCTGCTGGCGCCGGCCGGCCTCACCTTCCACCAGTCGCTGGCGCTCAACGCCACCGCCGATCAAGGGGGTTCGGCCGACCGCGAGCAGCTGGTCGCCCGGCTGACCGGAGCCCTGAAGGTCGACCCGCCGGTGGTGCTGGCCGCCTTGGCCGGGCTGACCACCGCCGGTCTGCTCGCCGAGTCGCCCGACGGGCCCGGCCGTCTCGCGCTCACCGAGCGGGGCCGGGCGCGGCAGGAGGAGGTCCGGGCCGCGGTGGCCGGGCTGACCGCGCGGCTGTACGGCGGCCTGCCGGCCGAGGACCTGGCGGTGGCCGCCCGGGTGCTGGCCGTCGTCACCGAGCGGGCCGACGCCGAAGCGGCCGGGTGACGCTGAGCCGTTACACCGTCACAGTCTGGGAACGGGCCGGGCCGCCCCCCTGTCGCGGTGCGGCCGGCGCCTGCCACAGTGAGCCGGTCGCAGGCCATGGGGGCCGGGGCAGGAACGAGGTAGGCAGATGAGAACACGTCTGGCAGGGGTACTGCTCGCCCTGGCGCTGGCGGGCGGCGGTGCCACGCTGGCGACCGGTACGGCGGTGGCGGCGCCGCGCACCGCCGCGGTCGCGGCCGTCCAGCAGGCGCCCGCGGCGGCGCCGGCGGCCGGTGCGCAGGCCCAGGCGCCGACCGGGCAGCGGGCGCACGCCGCCACCGAGCTGGCCAAGAGCAAGAGCAAGTCGAAGAAGAAGTCCAAGGGCGGCCTGATCGGCTTCCTCGTGGTGGCGATCCTGGTGATCCTCGCGATCGCCCTCGTGGTGTGGCTGGTCCGCCGGAGCACCCGGCGCTCCTGAGCCGGCGAGGTTTGCGGCGGGGCCCGGCGAGGAAGCCGAGCCGGGGCAGGCCGAGCCGCTCGGCCGCGGCGGATCCCCGCCGGAACCCGGGAGGTTGACGTGACGACGACACGTTGGGCGAGTCTGGCCCTGTCCGTGGTGCTGGCGTTCGGTGGTGCCACGCTGGCCGCCGCACCGGCCGGTGCCACGACGGCCCCGGCGGTGGTGCAGCGGTCCGCGGCCGGTCCGCCCGCCGCGGCCGGCACGCCCGGTGCAGCGGTCACTGCGGTCGCCGCGGTCACCGACCCGAGTGCCACCCGTCGGGCCGGCACCGAGCTGGCCAAGAGCAAGCTGAAGAAAAAGAAGAAGGGCGGGCTGTTCTCCGGCATCCTCGGGATCGTCCTGATCGCGCTGGTGCTGATGATCGCCGTCCCGCTGATCGTCCTGGGCCTCTGGCTGGTCCGCCGCTCCCGCCGTCGGACCTGAGCGCGGCGTCGGCCGAGGGTCAGCCGACCCGGTCGGCCCGGGTGTAGACGTTGCCGCTCTGCCCGCGCAGGAAGCCGACCAGGGTCAGTCCGAGCTCCTCGGCCAGGTCCACCGCCAGCGAGGACGGGGCCGAGACGGCGGCCAGCAGCGGGATGCCCGCCAGCGCCGCCTTCTGGGTCAACTCGAACGAGGCCCGGCCGCTGACCAGCAGCAGATGCCCCGTCAGCGGGAGCCGGCCCTCGCGCAGCGCCCAGCCGATCACCTTGTCCACGGCGTTGTGCCGGCCGACGTCCTCGCGGGCGCAGAGCAGCTCGCCGTCGGCGCCGAACAGGCCGGCCGCGTGCAGCCCGCCGGTCGACTCGAAGGTCCGCTGGGCGGCGCGCAGGCGGTCCGGGAGCTCGTACAGCACCTGCTGGCGGACCTTCAGGCCGTCCTGCGCGACCGGCCAGTGGCTGTGCGTGCGGACGGCCTCCACGGTGTCCCGGCCGCACAGGCCGCAGGCACTGGTGGTCAGCAGGTTGCGGTGGGCGGACAGCGGGACCGCGCCGCCGTGGACGGTCGCGTCGACCACGTTGTAGGTGTTGGCCCCCTGCGCGTCGGTGCCCGCGCAGTAGCGCAGGGCCGCCAGCTGCTCGCCCCGGTGCACCAGGCCCTCGCCGACCAGGAAGCCGGCCACCAGGTCGAAGTCGTGGCCCGGGGTGCGCATGGTCACCGTCAGCGGCTCGCCGCCCAGCCTGATCTCCAGCGGCTCCTCCGCCGCCAGCGCGTCCGGGCGGGTCGACTGCTCCGCGCCCGCCAGTCGCACCACCCGCCGCCGTACCGTCGCCCGCGCCATCGCCCTACCGCCTCCGCTCGCCGGTCCCGATCCAGCTTGCGCCACGGGCGGCCCGGTCGGGAAATCCGCCGGCCGGGTCGGAGGGGCGGCCGGGCGCGTGCGGGCGCCCGGCCCCCGTGTCATGGTCGAAGCGGCGGCACCCGGTGGACTCCGGTCGGGTGACCTGCGTCACACCCGACCCTCCAGTCCTGCCCCGGGCGGTTGTCATATCCTCATTCACCTGATCTGATTGTGCATATGGATATGCACAGTGCTGTGGCCGCCGATGCCCCCGTGATCCAGGTCGGCAAGGCCGACGTGAGTGCCGAGGACGTGCTCGCCGTCGCGCGCGGCAACGCCCGGGTCGAGATCGGCCCGGACGCGCAGGCCGAGATGGCCGCCGCCCGCGCCACGATCGAGGCCCTCGCCGCCGAACCGCGCCCGGTCTACGGCGTCTCGACCGGCTTCGGCGCGCTCGCCGTCCGCCACATCAGCCCGGAGCTGCGCGCCCAGCTGCAGCGCTCACTGGTGCGCTCGCACGCCGCCGGGATGGGCCCGGCCGTCGAGCGCGAGGTGGTCCGCGCGCTGATGTTCCTGCGGATGAAGACCCTCGCCTCCGGCCGTACCGGGGTGCGCCCGCTGGTCGCCCACACGATGGCCGCCATCCTCAACGCGGGCATCACCCCCGTCGTCCGCGAGTTCGGCTCGCTCGGCTGCTCCGGCGACCTGGCGCCGCTCTCGCACTGCGCGCTGGTGCTGATGGGCGAGGGCGTCGCGTACGGCCCCGACGGCGTCGAGCGCCCGGCCGGCGAGCTGCTCGCCGAGGCCGGCATCGAGCCGGTCGAGCTGCTGGAGAAGGAGGGCCTGGCCCTCATCAACGGCACCGACGGCATGCTCGGCATGCTGGTGATGGCGATCGCCGACCTCTCCCGGCTGTTCACCACCGCCGACATCACCGCCGCGATGAGCCTGGAGGCGCTGCTCGGCACCGACCGGGTGCTCGCCCCCGAGCTGCACTCCGCGATCCGCCCGCACCCGGGCCAGGCGCTCAGCGCCGCCAACATGCTCGCCGTGCTCAAGGGCTCCGGCCTGACCGGCCACCACCAGGACGACGCACCGCGGGTCCAGGACGCCTACTCGATCCGCTGCGCCCCGCAGGTGGCCGGCGCCGGCCGCGACACCCTCGCGCACGCCCAGCTGGTCGCCTCGCGCGAGCTGGCCGCCTCGGTCGACAACCCGGTCGTGCTGTCCGACGGCCGGGTCGAGTCCAACGGCAACTTCCACGGCGCCCCGGTCGCCTACGTGCTGGACTTCCTCGCCATCGCCACCGCCGACCTGGCCTCGATCTCCGAGCGCCGCACCGACCGGCTGCTGGACAAGGCCCGCTCGCACGGCCTGCCGGCCTTCCTGGCCGACGACCCGGGCGTGGACTCCGGTCTGATGATCGCCCAGTACACCCAGGCCGCCCTGGTAAGCGAGAACAAGCGGCTCGCCGTGCCCGCCTCGGTCGACTCGATCCCGTCCTCCGCGATGCAGGAGGACCACGTCTCGATGGGCTGGTCGGCCGCGCGCAAGCTGCGCCAGGCCGTGGACAACCTGGCCCGGGTGCTGGCCGTCGAGCTGCTCGCCTCGGCCCGCGCGCTGGAGATCCGGGCGGACGGCAGCAGCGGCCCGCTGGCACCCGCCACCGCCGCCGCGATCGCCGCCGCCCGCGCGGCCGGCGTGCAGGGCCCCGGCCGGGACCGCTTCCTGTCGCCCGACCTGGAGGCCGCGCACGCCCTGGTCGCCTCCGGCGACCTGGTCGACGCGGTCGAGCGGGTCACCGGCCCGCTGGCCTGACCCGCCCGGTGCCCGGGGCGGGTGGGCGTCAGACCCACTCGCTCCGGGTGTCGCGGGGCAGCTCCCGCCCCCGGTGGCGATCGCCCAGGGCGGAGGCCACGTTGACCCCGACGATCCCGATCCAGCATGCGATCAGGCCGGTGGTCCCGGCGCTCTCCGAGGCGATGGCGGTGAGCGGAATGCCCATCACCAGCGAGACGATGCTCAGCCCGAGGCGCGCTCCGCGCCCCCGGACCCCGCTCGGGCCCCCGCCCGAGCGGTCGAGCCGCTCGGCGACCCGCTGTTCGACCCGGGCGTCCAGCCGGGAGTCGATCCGGGCCAGGAAGGAGTCGACGATCTCCGACTCGTACTCCTTGCCCAGCTCCTTGCGGGTCTGCAGGGCGGCATCGAGGTCGCGCCGCAGCTCGTCCTGGGAAGTGTTCATGGGCTCCATGGTCGGGGCCGGGAGAGCGGAAAGGCCACCCGAAGGCCAGGATTTCGGGGAAGGTTCAGGGGGAAGTCAGGGTCACCCCGAGAATCCGTCCGTCCCGTACCCCGAAACACCATTGCCCGACCGGCGGGACTGCGCCACAGTCGTCCTGCCGCCGCCGCCAGCGGTGGACGCCACAACCCGAGCTCGGAGGTACCGCCGATGACCGCCCCGGAGGAGAACGGCGCCGTCGGCCCGTCCGCCCGCCTGCTGCAGCTCTTCGAGGGCCACCGGCTGACGCCGACGCAGCGCCGGATCGCGCACTCGCTGGTCCGGCACGCCACCGAGGCGCCGTTCCTGTCCAGCGTGGAGGTCGCCGAACTCGCCGGGGTCAGCCAACCCTCCGTCACCCGCTTCGCGGTGGCGCTCGGTTACGACGGCTACCCGGCGCTGCGCAAGCAGCTGCGCGAACTCGGCGCCGGCGAGGGCGCCACCCCCGAGACCCCGGCCGAAGTGGTGCGCAACGAGCACCAGCAGGCCGTGCTGGCCGAGATCGAGCACCTGCGGCACCTGGCCGCCCTGCTCGCGGACCCGGAGCCGATCGTCCGCGCGGCCCGCCTGCTGGCCGCCTCCCGGCCGCTGCCGGTGCTCGGGCTGCGGGCCGCCTCCGCCCAGGCCCGCGGCTTCGCGTACTTCGCCGCCAAGGTGCACCCCGACGTCCGGTTGCTGGACGAGGGCGGTTCGATGCTCGCCGACCGGATCGAACAGGCGGCCTTCGCCGGCGCCAGTGCCCTGCTGTGCTTCGCGCTGCCGCGCTACCCGCGCGAGCTGATGGACGCCCTCGCGGTCGCCCGGGACTGCGGCCTGACCGTGCTGACCGTCGCGGACAGCGCCTTCGCACCGGTCGCCAAGCTCTCCGACCTGATGCTGCCGGCGGCGGTCGGCACCGGCCTGGTCTTCGACACCGCCTGCGCGCCGATGATGCTCGGGCGGGTGCTGCTGCAGACCATGTGCGACGAGATCCCCGGCACCGAGGCGCGGCTGGAGGCGATCGAGCAGTCGGCCGCCGCGCGCGGGCTCTTCCTGGAGTAGGGCCGCCCGGAGCAGGGCCGCCCGGAGCAGGCGCGGCCCGTCATGGGCACAGCTTGGCGTCGGTGGGTTGTCCGGCGCCCTCCAGCGGGCATCCCTTCTGCAGGTCCTGGCGCCAGGGCCGGACGGGGGTGGCAGCGATGGGTCCGATCCACCAGATGAGACTGACCGGCCGGCTCGCCTCGGGGGCGGACGAATGGTCCTGCCCGACCTGCGGCCGCCGGATCTCGCTCAAGCAGCCGCCCGAGCCCGACCTGGTGGTGCTGGAGGCAGGCGACGAGACGGCCGTGCACGTCGGCGTGATCGACCCCGACGCGGCGGCCGGCGTCGCGGAGAAGTACGGCCTCGGCCCGATCCGGGAGATCCCGCGCGCCCCACAGCCGGCCGGGGCGCAGTCCGGGCCCGCCCAGCCGGGCCGGGCCGAGGCGGTCGGCGCGGACGACCGCCGCTGGCTGGCCGAGATCGGCATCGACTGGGACGGCGACGCGGCGGCCTGAGCCGCCGGTCGGCCCGCCCGCCGCCGCGCCCGGCGGCCCCCTGTTGCACACAACGGGACGAATGTCCATGGGCGGGGCTCTGGCCGACCGTCGATTGATTGGATATATTCAGACTACGTAATCCTGAATGAATCCATCCGCAGGGAGGCCGGCAGCATGGTGCAGCAGCAGACGGGCAGTGGTCCGCGCGAGGTCCGCGCGGCGCGCGGGACGAACCTGACCACCCAGGGGTGGCAGCAGGAGGCCGCTCTGCGGATGCTCATGAACAACCTCGACCCCGAGGTGGCCGAGCACCCGTCCAAGCTGGTCGTCTACGGCGGCACCGGCAAGGCGGCCCGCGACTGGCGCTCGTACGACGCGATGGTGCGCACCCTGCAGACCCTCAAGCAGGACGAGACCATGCTGGTGCAGTCCGGCCGGCCGGTCGGCGTGATGCAGACCCACGAGTGGGCGCCGCGGGTCCTGATCGCCAACTCCAACCTGGTGGGCGACTGGGCCAACTGGGAGGAGTTCCGCCGGCTGGAGAGCCTCGGGCTCACCATGTACGGCCAGATGACCGCCGGTTCGTGGATCTACATCGGCACCCAGGGCATCCTCCAGGGCACCTACGAGACCTTCGGCGCCGTCGCGGCGAAGAAGTTCAACGACACCCTCGAAGGCACCATCACCCTCACCGCCGGCCTCGGCGGCATGGGCGGCGCCCAGCCGCTGGCCGTCACCATGAACGGCGGCGTGGCGATCTGCGTCGACTGCGACCCGTCCCGGATCTCCCGCCGGATCGAGCACCGCTACCTGGACGTCGAGGCCAAGAACCTCGACCACGCGCTGGAGCTGGCCGTCGCCGCCCGCGACAAGAAGCAGCCGCTCTCCATCGGCCTGCTGGGCAACGCGGCGGAGCTCTTCCCGCAGCTGCTCGCGATGGACGCGCCGATCGACATCGTCACCGACCAGACCAGTGCGCACGACCCGCTGAGCTACCTGCCGATCGGTGTCGACTTCGACGACATGGCCTCCTACGCGGCCGCCGAGCCGGGCGACTTCACCCGCCGGGCGCGCGAGTCGATGGCCCGGCACGTGGAGGCGATGGTCGGCTTCCAGGACAAGGGCGCCGAGGTCTTCGACTACGGCAACTCGATCCGCGGCGAGGCCCAGCTGGCCGGCTACGAGCGGGCGTTCGACTTCCCCGGCTTCGTGCCGGCGTACATCCGGCCGCTGTTCTGCGAGGGCAAGGGCCCGTTCCGCTGGGCCGCGCTGTCCGGCGACGCGCAGGACATCTACAAGACCGACAAGGCCGTGCTCGACCTCTTCCCGGAGAACGAGTCGCTGCACCGCTGGATCAAGATGGCCCAGGAGAAGGTGCACTTCCAGGGTCTGCCGGCGCGCATCTGCTGGCTCGGCTACGGCGAGCGGGACAAGGCCGGCGAGCGCTTCAACGACATGGTCGCGCGCGGCGAGCTGTCCGCCCCGATCGTGATCGGCCGCGACCACCTGGACTGCGGCTCGGTGGCCTCCCCGTACCGCGAGACCGAGGCCATGCTGGACGGCTCGGACGCGATCGCCGACTGGCCGCTGATCAACGCGATGGTCAACGTCGCCTCCGGCGCCTCCTGGGTCTCCATCCACCACGGCGGCGGCGTCGGCATCGGCCGTTCGATCCACGCCGGCCAGGTCACCGTCGCCGACGGCACCGCGCTCGCGGGCGAGAAGATCCGCCGGGTGCTCACCAACGACCCGGGCATGGGCGTCATCCGGCACGTCGACGCCGGTTACGACCGCGCGGTCGAGGTCGCGGACGAGCGCGGGGTCCGCGTCCCCATGAACGAGCTGTGACCGAGGACTCCTTCCGTCGGATGTGGGCGGAGCTGCTCCCCGTGGGCCGCTCCGCCTCCTCCGGCGGGTACCGCCGCTTCGCCTGGAACTCCGCCGACGCCGAGTGCCGGGCCTGGTTCGAGGAGCAGGCCCGCTCCCGCGGCCTGGCCTACGAGCTGGACCGCAACGGCAACCAGTGGGCCTGGCTCGGCGATCCGAACGCCGGCGGGGCGATCGTCACCGGCTCGCACCTGGACTCCGTGCCGGACGGCGGCGCCTTCGACGGCCCGCTCGGCGTGGTCTCCGCCTTCGCCGCGCTGGACGAACTCCGCGCCCGGGGCGCCGAGTTCGACAAGCCGCTGGCCATCGTCAACTTCGGTGACGAGGAGGGGGCCCGGTTCGGCGTCGCCTGCATCGGCTCCCGGCTCACCGCCGGGGTGCTCGGCAAGGAGCAGGCGTACGCGCTGCGCGACGCCGACGGCGTCCGGCTGCCCGACGCGATGGAGCGGGCCGGCTACGACCCCGCCGCGATCGGGGCCGACCACGAGCGGCTCGGCCGGGTCGGCGCCTACGTGGAGCTGCACGTCGAGCAGGGCCGCTACCTGACCGAGGAGCACCCGGTCGGGGTGGCCAGCGCGATCTGGCCGCACGGCCGCTGGCGGTTCGACTTCCACGGCGAGGCCAACCACGCGGGCACCACCCGGATCGAGGACCGCCGAGATCCGATGCTCACCTTCGCGAGCACCGTGCTCAGTGCCCGGGAGAAGGCCGAACTGGCCGGCGCCCTGGCCACCTTCGGCAAGGTCGCGGTGGAGCCCAACGGCACCAACGCGATCGCCTCGCTGATCCGCGGCTGGCTGGACTCCCGGGCCGCCGACGAGCCGACCCTGACCGCGCTGGTGGAGGAGATCCGCGCGGCCGCCACCGAGCGCGGCGGGCGCGACGGCGTCCGGGTCGAGCTGACCCGGGAGTCCTACACCCCGGTGGTGGACTTCGACGGCCCGCTGCGCGACCGGCTGGCCGAGCGGCTCGGCAAGGTGCCCGTGCTGCCGACCGGGGCGGGACACGACGCCGGAATCCTCGCATCGGCGATCCCGACCGCCATGCTGTTCGTAAGGAACCCGAGCGGTGTGTCGCACTCCCCGGCCGAGCACGCCGAGGAGCCCGACTGCCTCGCCGGCGTGACCGCTCTCGCCGACGTACTGGAGGACCTCGCATGTCAGCAGCGGTGACGTACTGGGCGGAGCACGCCTGGCTGCCGCACGCCAACGGGCCGGTGGTCGAGCAACAGGTGCTGATCGCCGTCGGCCCGGGCGGCCGGATCGCCAAGGTCACCCCGGACAGCGGGCCCTGCCCGCCCGGGGCCGTCCGGCTCGGCGGGCTGGTCCTGCCCGGCCAGGCGAACGCCCACTCGCACGCCTTCCACCGGGCGCTGCGCGGCACCGTGCAGGTCGGCTCGGGCACCTTCTGGACCTGGCGGGACACCATGTACCGGTTCGCCGGTGCGCTCGACCCGGAGAGCTACCTGGCGCTGGCCACCGCCGTCTACGCGGAGATGGCGCTGGCCGGCATCACCGCCGTCGGTGAGTTCCACTACCTGCACCACGCTCCGGGCGGCGGCCGCTACGACGAGCCGAACGCGATGGGCGAGGCGCTGATCGAGGCCGCGCTGCGGGCCGGCATCCGGATCACCCTGCTGGACACCTGCTACCTCTCGGCCGGCTTCGGCGCCGAGCCGACCAAGCCACAGCTGCGGTTCAGCGACGGCGACGCGGACGCCTGGGCGGCCCGGGTGGACGCGCTGAAGGGGGCCGAGCACGCCCGGATCGGTGCCGCCGTGCACTCCGTCCGGGCCGTCCCGGCCGACCAGTTGAGCACCGTCGCGCACTGGGCGGCGATGCACAAGGCCCCGCTGCACGTGCACCTCTCCGAGCAGACCGCGGAGAACGACGCCTGCCTCACCGCGCACGGGATCACCCCGACCCGGCTGCTCGCCGACCACGGGGTGCTCGGCCCGCGCACCTCGGCCGTGCACGCCACCCATCTGAGCGATGACGACATCCGGCTGCTCGCGGACTCCTCCACCACCATCTGCATGTGCCCCACCACCGAACGGGACCTGGCGGACGGCATCGGGCCGGCCCGCCGGCTGGCGAGCGCGGGCTGCCCGATCAGCCTGGGCAGCGACAGCCACGCGGTGATCGACCCGTTCGAGGAGGCCCGCGCGCTGGAGCTGGACGAGCGCCTGCGCACCCGCACCCGCGGCCACTGGACGGCCAACGCGCTGCTGCGGGCCGGCACCGAGGACGGCCACGCCTCGCTGGGCTGGCCGGAGGCCGGCCGGATCGAGGCCGGCTCGCTGGCCGACCTCACCGCCGTCGCGCTGGACAGCGTCCGCACGGCCGGCCCGCGCCCCGCCCTGGGCGCGGAGACGGCGGTCTTCGCGGCCTCGGCCGCGGACGTGCGGCACGTGGTGGTCGGCGGCCGGCACATCGTCAAGGACGGCGTGCACCAGCTGGTCGCGGACGTGCCGGCCGCTCTGCGCGACTCGATCGCCGCTCTCCAGTCATAGAATCCCGGGTGCGGGCTCCACCAGGGCTGATCTGGTGGGGCCCGCACCCGGGTCCCGACGTGAACCCGACGTGAAAGGGTCCCCTTGAGCCTCCTGATCACCGATATCGGCACCCTGGTGACCAACGACCCCGCGCTCGGAACGGGCCCGCTGGGCCTGCTCCAGGACGCCGCCGTGGTCGTCGAGGGCAGCCGGATCGCCTGGGTGGGCCCGGCCGCGTCCGCGCCCGCCGCCGACGAGCGCTACGACGCCAGGCACCGCGCGCTGCTGCCCGGCTTCGTCGACTCGCACGCCCACCTGGTCTTCGCGGGCGACCGCACCGCCGAGTTCAACGCCCGGATGTCCGGCCAGGCCTACAGCGCCGGCGGGATCCGCACCACGGTCGCCGCCACCCGGGCGGCCACCGACGCCGAGCTGGACGCCAACCTGGTGCGCTTCCTGCGCGAGGCGCTGCACCAGGGCACCACCACCGTGGAGTGCAAGTCCGGCTACGGCCTGACCGTCGCCGACGAGGCCCGCGCCCTGCGGATCGCGGCCTCGCACACCCCCGAGACCACCTACCTGGGCGCCCACGTGGTCGCCCCGGAGTTCGCCGACGACCCGGCCGGCTACGTCGACCTGGTGACCGGCGAGATGCTGGACGCCTGCGCCCCGCACGCCCGCTGGGTGGACGTCTTCTGCGAGCGGGGCGCCTTCGACGGCGACCAGGCCCGCGCCGTCCTCACCGCGGGCGCCAAGCGCGGCCTGATCCCGCGGGTGCACGCCAACCAGCTCTCGTACGGGCCCGGCGTGCAGCTGGCGGTGGAGCTGGGCGCCGCCTCGGCGGACCACTGCACCCACCTGACCGACGAGGACGTCGCGGCGCTGGCCGGCTCCGAGACGGTGGCCACCCTGCTGCCCGGCGCCGAGTTCTCCACCCGCGCGGAGTACCCGAACGCCCGCCGGCTGCTGGACGCGGGGGCGACCGTCGCGCTCTCCACCGACTGCAACCCCGGCTCCAGCTTCACCAGCTCGATGGCCTTCTGCATCGCGGTCGCGGTCCGCGAGATGGGGATGACCCCGGACGAGGCGGTGCACGCCGCCACCGCGGGCGGGGCCAAGGCGCTGCGCCGCGGCGACGTCGGCGTCATCACCCCCGGGGCCCGGGCCGACCTGCTGCTGCTGGAGGCCCCCTCGCACGTCCACCTGGCCTACCGGCCGGGGGTGCCGCTCACCGCCGCGGTCTGGCGGGCCGGGGCGCGCGAGTTCTGATCCGTCCACGCCGAAGGGCCGGTACCCGTCGCGGGTACCGGCCCTTCGGCGTGCAGCGGTCGGGTCAGTGCACGTCGCCCATCAGGGCGACCACCCGGCGGCGGTACATCCACAGCGCGACGCCCGCGATGATCGCCAGCACGCCCTGGGAGGCGAAGTACCAGGTGGAGCCGGTCGAGTCGCCCATCACCAGCTGCACCACGGCGGCCACGCAGTCGCCCGCCGTGACGGCGAGGAACCACAGGCCCATCATCTGGCTGGCGTACTTGGCCGGGGCCAGCTTGGTGGTGACCGACAGGCCGACCGGGGAGAGGGTCAGCTCACCGACGGTCTGGATCAGGTAGACCATGGCCAGCCACAGCGGCGAGACCTTGGCACCGCCGGAGGCGGCGGCCATCGCCAGCATCATCACCAGGAACGAGGCGCCGATCATCAGCAGGCCGATGGCGAACTTGACGGTGGTGCTGGGGTTCTTGCCGCGCCGGGACAGCCAGACCCATAGCCAGGCGAAGACCGGGGCCAGCGCCATGATGTAGAGCGGGTTCAGCGACTGGAACCAGCTGGACGGGAAGTCGAAGCCGAACAGCGTGGAGGAGGTGCTGTCGGTGGCGAAGATGTTCAGCGTCGAGCTGGACTGGTCGTAGATCATCCAGAACACGGCGGCCGCGACGAAGAACCAGATGTAGCCGGTCATCTTGGACTTCTCGTCCCGGCTGAGGTCCTTGTCCCGCTGCATCCGGGCGAAGTAGATCACCGGGATCGCGATGCCCGCGATGGACAGCGGCCAGATCACCCAGTCGACGGTGAAGCGGCCGGAAAGCGCGACCACGGCGTAGAACACCGCGGCGGCGGCCAGCCACAGCGCGGCCTTGCGCAGGACGGAGCGCTTCTCGGCCGGGGAGATCGGCGAGTTCACCACGTTGCTCTGCGCGCTGAGGTGGCGGGTGCCCAGCAGGTACTGGGCCAGGCCCAGGGCCATGCCGACGCCGGCCAGCGCGAAACCGAGGTGCCAGTCGACCTTCTGGCCGACCGTGCCGATGACCAGCGGGGCGGCGAAGGCACCGAGGTTGATGCCCATGTAGAAGATGGTGAAGCCACCGTCGCGGCGCGGGTCGTTCGGCCCGTCGTAGAGGTGGCCGACCATGGTCGAGATGTTGGACTTCAGCAGGCCGGAGCCGACCGCGATGAAGGCGAGTCCGGCGAAGAACAGCGCGGAGCCGGGCACGGCCAGCAGGAAGTGGCCGACCATGATGATCCCGCCGCCGACCGCCACGGTCTTGCGCGGTCCCCAGAAGCGGTCCGCGATCCAGCCGCCGGGAAGCGCGGTCAGGTACACCATCGCGTTGTAGACGCTGACGATCGCGGCGCCGACGGCCGCCTTGTACTCCAGGCCGCCGTCCGCGTGGTCGGCGACCAGGTAGAGCACCAGCAGGGCCCGCATGCCGTAGAAGCTGAAGCGCTCCCACATCTCGGTCATGAAGAGCGTGGCGAGGCCCCGGGGGTGCCCGAGAAAGGTCTTGCCGCTGGGGGGAGCCGACTGAATGCCGGGGTCCAGGGTGGTAGACGCCATGTGTCGTGGGTTCCTTGCCTGACTTCGTCCGCCAAGGGGGGTGGAGGCGGACGGGGACCAAACCACTGTACGTGGCGGTATTCCATGACATGGACGGACAAACCTCGCAGACCAGGTAACGCGCAAGCAAAGCTCAGCTGGCCCTGGGGTGCCAATTCAATGGCCCAAGCGGAAAATGTCCTTTGAAGTGAAGGTAGCACGTGGAAATCTTCGGTGAACGACGGCGAGTGACCGAGCCTTCGAAACCATGGCGGGGCCGAACGGGCGATCACAGCCTGTGAACTAGTTCACAGGCCGCACGGGGCCTGCCATGGTTGCCCCGTCGGCAGGTCATGCGGAGGTCAAGGGCCGATACGCTCCCTGATCGGGGGGCGCCCGGCGGTCTACCATCAGCCCATGACCTGTGTGCTGCTGGCCGAGGACGACCCGGCAATCTCCGAACCGCTGGCCCGCGCGCTGCGCCGGGAGGGCTATGAGGTGCTGGTCCGCGAGGACGGGCCCGCCGCGCTGGGGGCGGGGCTCACCGAGGAGGTCGACCTCATCGTCCTGGACCTCGGCCTGCCCGAGATGGACGGCCTGGAGGTCTGCCGACGGCTGCGCGCCGACGGCAAGAGCTTCCCGGTCCTGGTCCTCACCGCGCGCGCCGACGAGGTGGACACCGTGGTCGGCCTGGACGCGGGTGCCGACGACTACGTGACCAAGCCGTTCCGGCTGGCCGAGCTGCTCGCCCGGGTCCGGGCGCTGCTGCGCCGCGGCAACGTGGACCAGCTGACCACCGGCGCGCACGGCGTGAAGATCGACATCGAGTCGCACCGGGCCTGGCTCGGCGAGGAGGAGCTCACCCTCTCCGCCAAGGAGTTCGAGCTGCTGCGGGTGCTGGTCCGGGACGCCGGCCGGGTGGTCACCCGCGAGGAGATCATGCGCCAGGTCTGGGACACCACCTGGTGGACCTCGACCAAGACCCTGGACATGCACATCTCCTGGCTGCGCAAGAAGCTCGGCGACGACGCGGCCAATCCGCGCTACATCGCCACCGTCCGCGGTGTGGGCTTCCGCTTCGAGAAGAACTGACGACGAAGGACCGCCCGGCGTGAAGCGCAGGATGATCAATTCGCTGCTGGGTGTGGTCCTGGTGGTGGTCGCGGTGTTCTGCGTGCCGCTGGCCCTGATCGAGAAGCAGAGCATCGTCAGCGCGGCCAACGACCGGGTCGACGCGGCGGCCGTCCGGGTGCTGGGCCTGGTGGAGAGCCGGCTGGCCGCGGGCGAGCCGGTCACCGGCGAGAAGTTCGCCGCCCAGGTCACCGACGGCTCGTTCGTCCTGGTGGACATCCCCGGGCAGCCGCTGATCGCGGCCGGCCGGCCGGTGCAGGGCGCCGCGCTGACCGCCACCGAGGAGGGCGCGAGCGGCGAGACCGTGACCGTGATGCAGTCCCGCGAGGCGGTCGACCACGAGATCGGCAACATGCTGCTGCTGCTCGGGGTGGTCGCGCTGCTCGCCGTCCAGGCCGCCGTGGCCCTCGCGGTCTGGCAGGCCAAGCGGCTGGCCCGCCCGCTCACCGACCTCGCCGAGACCGCCGAGCGGCTCGGCTCCGGTGACCCGCGCCCGCGCGACCGCCGCTACGGCGTCCCCGAGCTCGACCGGGTCGCCGAGGTGCTGGACGCCAGCGCCGAGCGGATCGCCCGGATGCTCACCGCCGAGCGCCGGCTCGCCGCCGACGCCTCCCACCAGCTGCGCACCCCGCTGACCGCGCTCTCGATGCGGCTGGAGGAGATCACCGCACTCGCCGAGGACCCGGGGACGGTACGGGAGGAGGCCGCGATCGGCCTCCAGCAGGTCGAGCGGCTGACCGATGTGGTGCAGCGGCTGCTCACCAACCAGCGCGACCGCAGCAGCCCGGCCGCGGTCGGTTTCCCGCTCGACGAGGTGATCAAGCAGCAGGTCGAGGAGTGGGGGCCGCCGCTGCGCGACAGCGGGCGGCGGCTGGTCATCGAGGGGCTCCAGGGTGCCCATGTGACCGGCACCCCCGGCACCCTGGCGCAGGTGCTGGCCACCCTGATCGAGAACTCGCTGATGCACGGCGCGGGCACCATCACCCTGCGGGTGCGCCGCTCGGGCAGCTCGATCGTCGCCGAGGTCCAGGACGAGGGCGCCGGGGTGCCGCCGGAGCTGGGCAACCGGGTCTTCGAACGGGCGGTCAGCGGCCGCAACTCCACCGGCATCGGCCTGGCGGTCGCCCGCGACCTGGCGGAGGCGGACGGCGGCCGGCTGGAACTGCTCTCGCTCCAGCCACCGGTGTTCGCGCTCTTCGTGGGGCTGAGCCGCTAGGTCGTCGGCCCTAGCGCTGCTCGACGAACGGCTGCCGCTTGGCGGCCAGTACCAGCTCGGCCTCGGCCACCACCGCCTCGGGCTCGGCGGGTTCGGCCAGCTCCGGCAGCGCCTTGAACACCCAGGTGCGGTACGAGAAGAACCGGAACACCGTGCCGGCGGCGAGCCCGACCACCTTGGCGGCGAGCTGCTCCACGTGCGTGGTCAGCCCGAGGACGTAGACCGAGAATCCGAGGATCCCGGTCTCGATCAGCATGCCCGCGCCGCTGAACAGCAGGAACAGGGTGATCTCGCGCTTGCGCGAGGCCGCGTCCCGGTCGCGGTAGAGCCAGTAGCGGTAGCCGAGGTAGTTGGTCGCGATGGCGACCAGGGTGGCGGCGACGTTGGAGCGCAGCGAGGCCAGCCCGAGGCCGTTGATGCAGGCCCAGAAGACGATGAAGTTGACGACGACGCCGCTCAGCCCGACGATCCCGAACTTCACCACCTCGCCCGAGACCCCGCGGACGCGGTTCACGAGCGACGGCTTCGGCGCGGTGGTGGTCGTCATACCCGACTGTCTCCTGTGCTCGCCTGCGTAGGATGCCGTGCACGTGCCGCGGCGGCACGGGCGGTACCCCCAGATACACAGATGATCGGATTGTGCTTCGTGGGGCCCGGCCATCCAGGCTACTCGCTCCCCGGCGCCCCGTCCGCACCCCGGCAGCCGCCCACCGCCCCGCGGGCGGCCGGTGCACCCGCGATGACCGGCCCGGATATCCTGGGCGGCGTGACTCTCGCGGGCAAGGCAAATTTTCCAGTGGTCGGTGTGATCGGCGGCGGACAGCTGGCGCGGATGGCGCACCAGGCGGGCATCCCGCTGGGCATCCGGTTCAAGCTCCTCGCCGACACCCCTCAGGACTCCGCCGCGCAGGTGGTCTCCGACGTGGTCCTCGGTGACTACCGTGACCTCGAAACGCTGCGCCGGTTCGCGGCCGGCTGTGACGTGATCACCTTCGACCACGAGCACGTCCCCACCGAGCACCTGCGGGCGCTCCAGGCCGACGGCATCGCCGTCCGCCCGGGCCCCGACGCGCTGGTGAACGCCCAGGACAAGGGCGTGATGCGGGCGAAGCTGGACTCGATCGGCGTGCCCTGCCCGCGCCACCGGCTGGTCGCCGACCCGGCCGACGTCTCGGCGTTCGCCGCCGAGGGCGCGGGCTACCCGGTGGTGCTGAAGACCGTCCGGGGCGGCTACGACGGCAAGGGCGTCTGGGTCGTCGACGACGAGCAGGAGGCCGCCGCGCCGTTCCTGGCCGGCGTGCCGGTGCTGGCCGAGGAGAAGGTCGACTTCCTGCGCGAGCTGGCGGCCAACGTGGTCCGCTCGCCCAGCGGCCAGGCCGTGGCGTACCCGGTGGTGGAGAGCGTGCAGGAGAACGGCGTCTGCGCCGAGGTCACCGCGCCCGCACCGGAGCTGGACCCGGAACTCGCCGGCGAGGCCCAGGCGCTGGCCCTGCGGATCGCCGGCGAGCTGGACATCACCGGTCACCTGGCGGTCGAGCTGTTCCAGACCCGCGACGGCCGGATCCTGGTCAACGAGCTGGCCATGCGCCCGCACAACTCCGGCCACTGGACCCAGGACGGCTCCGTCACCTCGCAGTTCGAGAACCACCTGCGAGCCGTCCTGGACCTCCCGCTGGGGGACCCGCGCCCGCGCGCGAGGTGGACCGTGATGGTCAACGTCCTCGGCGGCGACTACCCCGACATGTACCACGCCTTCCTGCACTGCATGGCCCGCGATCCCGGCCTGCGGATCCACATGTACGGGAAGGACGTGAAGCCCGGCCGTAAGGTCGGCCACGTCAACGTCTTCGGGGACGACCTCGACGACGTCCGCGAGCGCGCCCGCCACGCGGCCGCCTACCTGCGAGGGACCATCACAGAATGACTGACCCGATCATCGGCATCGTCATGGGCTCGGACTCCGACTGGCCCGTGATGGAGGCGGCCGCCCAGGCCCTGGACGAGTTCGAGATCCCGTACGAGGTCGACGTGGTCTCCGCGCACCGGATGCCGCGCGAGATGGTGGCGTACGGCGAGCGGGCGCACCAGCGCGGCCTGAAGGCGATCATCGCGGGCGCGGGCGGAGCGGCCCACCTGCCGGGCATGCTGGCCTCGGTCACCCCGCTGCCGGTGATCGGCGTCCCGGTGCCGCTGCGCTACCTCGACGGGATGGACAGCCTGCTCTCCATCGTGCAGATGCCGGCCGGCGTGCCGGTGGCCACCGTCTCGGTCGCCGGGGCGCGCAACGCCGGGCTGCTGGCGGTCCGGATGCTGGCCGCCTTCGACCCCGAGCTGGCCGAGCGGATGGTCGAGTTCCAGGCCGACCTGAACACCCAGGCCACCGAGAAGGGCAAGAAGCTGCGGGCCAAGGTGGCCGGCTCCGGCTCGTTCGGCTTCGGCAAGTAGCCGCTCCGCCCCGCGGGGGCAGGCGGTAGAACAGGGGCATGACCTCTGAACTGCTCGATCGCGCCCGTGCCGTGCTCCGCGACACCCCGGTGGTGGACGGCCACAACGACCTCCCCTGGGCGATGCGCGTCCAGGCCGGCTACGACCTGGACGCCCTCGACCTGACGGCGGACCAGAGCGGCCGGTTGCACACCGACCTCGTCCGGCTGCGCGCCGGCGGGGTCGGTGCGCAGTTCTGGTCGGTCTTCGTGCGCTCCGACTACACGGGCGACCAGGCCGTCAGCGCCACCCTCGAACAGGTCGACTTCGTCCGGACGATGGCCCAGCGCCACGCGGCGGTGCTGCAACTGGCCCGCACCGCCGACGACATGGAGGCGGCCCGGGCCGGTGGCCGGATCGCCTCGCTGATCGGTGCGGAGGGCGGGCACTCGATCAACTGCTCGCTGGGCACCCTGCGGATGATGTTCGAACTGGGCGTGCGCTACCTGACGCTGACCCACAACGACAACCTGCCGTGGGCCGACTCCGCCACCGATGTCCGGGCCGTGGGCGGCCTGACCGCCTTCGGCGAGGAGGTGGTGCGGGAGATGAACCGGCTCGGGATGCTGGTCGACCTCTCGCACGTCTCGGCCGACACCATGCGGGCGGCGCTGCGGGTCTCGGTCGCGCCGGTGATCTTCTCGCACTCCTCCGCCCGCGCCGTCTGCGACCACCCGCGCAACGTGCCGGACGACGTGCTCGCCCAGCTGCCCGCCAACGGCGGCCTGGCGATGGCCACCTTCGTACCGAAGTTCATCCTGCCGGCGGCCATCGAGTGGACCGCCGCCGCCGACGAGAACCTGCGCGCCCACGGCTTCCACCCGCTGGAGACCACCCCGGAGGCGATGGCGGTCCAGCACGCGTACGAGGCCGCCCACCCGCGGCCGGTCGCCACCGTGGCCACCGTGGCCGACCACCTGGACCACATGCGGGAGGTGGCCGGGATCGACCACATCGGCATCGGTGGCGACTTCGACGGCACCGCCTTCCTGCCCGAGGGCCTCGGCGACGTCGCCGGCTACCCCAACCTGATCGCCGAACTGCTCGGCCGGGGCTGGTCCGAGGCCGATCTCGGGAAGCTCACCTGGCACAACGCGGTCCGGGTGCTGCGGGCGGCCGAGGACGTGGCCGCCGACCTCCGGCCGACCACCGGCCCCTCCCTGGCCACCATCGACCGGCTCGACGGCCGTGGTTGACCTTCCCCCTGGGGCAGACGGCAGCGTGCAGGACGTGGAGGAGGACGCCCTGCTGGGCATCGGAGCGTTCGCGCGCCGGTCCCGGCTGTCGCAGAAGGCGCTCCGGCTGTACGACAGTCAGGGCGTGCTGCGGCCCGACCGGGTCGATCCGGTCACCGGCTACCGCTACTACCGCGAGAGCCGGCTGGTCGACGCCCGGCGGATCAGGCTGCTGCGCGGCCTGGACATGCCGCTCGCGGCGGTGGCCGAGGTGCTGGCCGCGCCCGGGCCGCAGGCTGCCGCGCTGGTCGCCGAGTACTGGGAGCGGGTCGAACGCCGGACCGCCGCCCAGCGCGAGCTGGCCGCCTACCTCCGCATCCAACTGACCGGTGGCGAAGGGATTCTGGACATGTTCGACATTCAGCAGCGTGAGGTGCCCGAGCAGCTGGTGCTCACCGAGCGGCGGCACGTCCGGCCGGAGGAGCTGCCGACCTGGATCCCGACGGCCTGCGAGCGGCTGTTCGCCGCTGCCGAGGCCCTCGGCGGCGTGTTCGGGGCGCCGTTCGTGGTCTACCACGGCGAGGTCAACGACGACAGCGACGGGCCGGCGGAGGTGTGCGTCCCGGTCGACCCGGCCCGCGCGGCCGAGGTCGGGGCGGCGGGCCGCATCGAGCCGGCCCACCGCGAGGCCTACACCACCATCACCAAGGCCCAGGTCGTGTACCCGCAGATCCTCTCGGCCTACGACGCCGTCTTCCAGTGGGCCAAGGAGCACGACGAAGCGGTCACCGCCGGGCCCCGCGAGGTCTACTTCGTGAACTGGGACGCGGCCGCCCCGGGCGATCCGGTCTGCGACATCGCGGTGCCGATCGGCTAGCCGAGCCGGGGCAGCTCGATCGCCGGGCAGCGGTCCATGACCATGTCCAGCCCGGCGGCCGTGGTGCGCGCGTAGGCGGCCTCGTCGATCACGTCGAGCTGGTACCAGACCGCCTTCGCGCCCACCGCCACGGCCTGGTCGGCGACCTCGCCGGCCAGGCCGCTGTTCACGAACACGTCCACCACGTCGACCCCGAACGGGATGTCGGCGAGCGTGGCGTACCCCTGCTCGCCCAGCACCGTCTCGGCCTTGGGGTGCACCGGCACCACCCGCTTGCCCGCCCGCCGGAGCACCTGGGCGACCCCGTACGCGGCCCGGCGGGTGTTGTTCGACAGGCCGACCACCGCCCAGGTGTCGCCGCTGTCCTGGAGGATCCTGCGGACCGTTTCCCGGTCTCCGTAGCTCATGCCAGGGCCAACGACCGCGCGGGGCAGCGCATTCCGCCGGGCCTTTCGCCGGGCCTTTCGCCGGGCCTTTTGCCGGGCCTTTTGCCGGGCCCTATGCCGGGCCGGCCCGTGCTCGGCCGGCCGCTACTCCGCGCCGGGCCGGCCCATCGCCCGGTACGTCCAGCCGGCCGCCCGCCAGCGCTCGACGTCCAGGATGTTGCGGCCGTCCAGTATCCGGCGCTCGGCCACCAGCTCGCCCAGCACGGCCGGGTCCAGCTCGCGGAACTCCTGCCACTCGGTCAGGTGCAGCACCACGTGCGCGCCCTCGACGGCCTCCGTCGCCGTCGCCGCGTAGGCGAGGCTCGGGAACATCTTGCGGGCGTTGTCCATCGCTTTCGGGTCGTACACCGTGACCTGTGCGCCCTGCAGCTGGATCTGCCCGGCCACGTTGAGCGCGGGCGAGTCCCGGATGTCGTCCGAGTTGGGCTTGAAGGCGGCGCCCAGCACCGCCACCCGGCGGCCGAGGAAGCCGCCGCCGCACTGCTCCCGGGCCAGCTCGACCATCCGGGAGCGGCGCCGCATGTTGATCGAGTCGACCTCGCGCAGGAAGGTCAGCGCCTGGTCGGCGCCCAGCTCCCCGGCCCGGGCCATGAACGCCCGGATGTCCTTGGGCAGGCAGCCGCCGCCGAAGCCCAGGCCGGCGTTGAGGAACTTGCCGCCGATCCGCTCGTCGTGCGCCAGCGCCCGGCTGAGCTGGACCACGTCCGCGCCCGCGCTCTCGCAGACCTCGGCCATCGCGTTGATGAACGAGATCTTGGTGGCGAGGAAGGAGTTGGCGGCGGCCTTGACCAGCTCGGCGGTCGGGAAGTCGGTCACCACGAAGGGCACGCCCTCGGCGATCGGCGTCGCGTAGACCTCGCGCAGCAGCTGCTCGGCCCGCTCGCTGCGCACGCCGACCACCAGCCGGTCCGGGTGCAGGGTGTCGCCGACCGCGTAGCCCTCGCGCAGGAACTCCGGGTTCCAGGCCAGCTCGGCGGCCTCGCCGGCCGGGGCCAGCGCGGCCAGCCGCTCGGCCAGCCGGGCCGCGCTGCCGACCGGCACGGTCGACTTGCCGACCACCAGGGTCGGCCGGGTCAGGTGCGGGGCCAGCGAGTCCAGCGCGGCGTCGACGTACGACATGTCGGCCGCGAACTCGCCCTTCTTCTGCGGGGTGTTCACGCAGATGAAGTGCACGTCGCCGAACTCGGCGACCTCCTGCGGGGAGTCGGTGAAACGCAGCCGCCCGGTCGAGCCCTCGTGGCCGGCCACGTGCTTGACCAACAGGTCGGCCAGACCCGGCTCGTACATCGGCACCCGGCCCGCCGACAGCGCCGCCACCTTCTCCGGGTCGATGTCCAGGCCGAGCACCTCGAAGCCGAGCTCCGCCATGCAGGCGGCGTGCGTGGCGCCGAGGTAGCCGGTACCGATCACGGTGAGCCGGAGGGTCACGTGCTTCCCCTTTGTGGTCGGGACTCTGGCCGGGCGGGTCGTCGGAGACCCGAGGCCGCAGGCCCCGATGGTATCCGCCGGACGCCGGGCCAGGGGCCGGTCCCCCCGAAGCGGCGTTCGACGCTCTGGGTAACGGGATGACCACCTGCGCGTATCGGTCGCGGTGGGAACTGAAGTTTCAATACCGCGGCGGTGGGAGGACCGACAGAATGCCGCCCATGGACGCGCGGGAGCACGAGGACGGGGCGGACGGGCAGCCCAGGTCGCTGAGCCTTTTCGATGGACGGGGCCAGGCGGACGGGCGGGGCGAGGCCGACGGGCCGCCCGAGGAGGAGAGCCCGGAGGCCGCGGCGGGCCGCGGCCGGCGTCGCCGCCGGACCAGGCGGGTGCTGATCTGGACCTTGGCCACCCTGCTGGTGATGGTCGGCGGCGGCATCGGCGGGATCTACTGGACGGCCGAGCACTACGCCTCCTCGGTCGAGCGGATCCCCGGCGCCTTCCCCAGCGTCCCCGAGTCCGCCCAGCCCAAGCCCGTCCCCGGTACCGGCACCACCTTCCTGCTGGTCGGCCTGGACGCCCGCTCGGACGTGCCCACCACCGGCGGCCAGGCCAAGGCCCCCGCCTGGAAGGAGGGCGCGAGCCGGAGCGACACCATGATGCTGATGCACCTCTCGGCGGACCGGAAGAGCGTCTCGCTGGTCTCGATAGCCCGGGACACCTGGGTGCCGGTGCCCGGCCACGGCATGGCGAAGATCAACGCGGCCTACTCCTGGGGCGGCCCGCCGCTGATGGTCGACACCGTCCAGAAGCTCACCGGCATCCGGATCGACCACATCGCGGTGATCGACTGGAACGGCTTCAAGAAGCTCACCGACGCCGTCGGCGGGGTCGACATCACCATCCCGCAGACCATCGAGGCCAAGGGCGACGCCCGCGAGTGGCTCAAGGGCACCCACCACATGAGCGGCGAGCAGGCCCTGCTCTACGTCCGCGAGCGGCACGGGCTGCCCAACGGCGACCTGGACCGCACCAAGCGCCAGCAGAACTTCCTGCGCGCCCTGATGATCCAGACCATGAACGCCGGCACGCTCGGCAATCCGGGCCGGCTCACCGGCCTGCTGCAGGCCGTCGGCGACGTGGTCAGCGTCGATGACCGGCTCAGCAACTCCGACCTCTACGACCTGGGGTGGAGCCTGCGTGACGTCCGTCCGGACGACGTCCGCTTCATGAACGCGCCGTTCGGCGGCTTCGACAACATCGGCGGCCAGGACGTGGTGAAGCTCGACACCGCGGCCTCCGCCACCCTCTGGGAGGCCATCCGCAACGACCGGATGACCGACTACCTCGCCCAGCACCGGACCACCAGCGACACCCTGGGGGAGAGCGTGCGCTGAGCCGTCCGCCGTGTCACCCATCTCACCTGTGCCGGGCCCGCGGCCGAGCCTAGGATGTCCGTTACTACTGAACGGTAATGAACGTACGAAGGGTTGTGTCACATGGCGGGCAGCTCCGGGGCGGACTTCGACCTCTTCCGGCTCAGCGAGGAGCACGAGATGCTCCGTGCGGCGGTGCGTTCGCTGGCGGAGGCGAAGATCGCTCCGTTCGCGGCGG
>NZ_JBFAQT010000050.1:0-42127 GCF_040678895.1 Kitasatospora sp. NPDC049258 | reverse complement strand
CAGGTCCAGCGCATCGTGATGGCCCGCAACCTGCCGTAGGGAGTGGCGGGCGCGGTGTCACCGGGCCCCCTCGGCCGCGCCGAGGGGGCCGGTCGCCCGGTCAGGGTGCCGACCGCGAACCCGCTCCCGTCGCCCCCTCGACCGGAGCCGAATCGACCGGAGCCGAATCGACCGGAGCCGAATCGACCGGAGCGGCATCGGCCGCCCGGCGCCACCCCACCCGCCGGGCCGGTACGCCCGCCCAGATCTCGCCCGGTCCGGTCGAGCGGGTCAGGACGGCGTTGGCGCCGACGATCGTCCCCGCGCCGACGGTGAGGACGCCGTTCTTGCAGATGATCTTCGCGCCCGCGCAGACCACCACCCCGTCCTCCAGCACCACCCGCCGCATCGGGCTCGCCTCCTGCGGCACCCAGGGATCGGCCCGGCCGATGGTGACGCCGTTGTACAGCGTCACGTCGGCCCCGAGCGTGGTGTACGGGTGCAGGACGGTGCCGAAGCCCCGGTGGAAGACGGTCAGTCCGGGCCCGATCTGGACGGCGGCCGGGACCTCCATCCCGTAGAGCGCGAGGGCCTCCTGGACCAGCCGCCCGAACAGGCGGTGGCGGCGGCGGTGGATGAGAGCGGTCACCAGCGACATGCCGCACAGTGTGACCCGGCGCCTTCGCGCCGGCCGGCCGGTGGCGCGCGCCGCGCCGCCGGGCCGTCAACCGGGCGCCTGCGGTGCCTACTTCGTGTCCGGCACCGGGCTGTCGTTCTTCATCGCGTCGAAGACCAGCTTGGACTTGGCCGGGTCCCACTTGACCGCGGACTCGCCGGTCGGGGTGTGGAAGTCCGGGTTGCCGATCGGCACCGTGATGCTCTTGCCCTCCCCGCCGGAGACCTCCTTCATCGCCAGGAAGAGCGAGCCGAGGTCGGTCAGGCCCGCGTCGTCGTCGACGATCAGGGTGCCCAGCCCGGAGCTGACCATGGGGTAGAAGGTGAAGGGGTTGAGCAGGGTGGCGGGGGAGGCCGCCTGCTTGGCCAGCGCGCCGAGGAACTTCTGCTGGTTGCGCATCCGCCCCAGGTCCTGGTCGGCCATCTGGTGCCGCTGCCGGACGAAGGCCAGCGACTGGGCGCCGGTCAGGGTCTGGCAGCCTGCCTTCAGGTTCAGGCCGGAGTCCTTGTCGGAGACGGCCTGCTCGATGCACATGTCCACGCCGCCGACCGAGTCCACGATGCCGACGAACCCGGCGAAGCCGATCTCGGCGTAGTGGTCGATGTGGATGCCGGTGTTGGACTCGACGGTCTGCACCAGCAGCCGGCCGCCGCCGCGGGCGAAGGCCGCGTTGATCTTGGACGTGCCGGCCGGCACGGTCTTGCCGCTGCCACTGGTGTCGGCGTGCGCCGGGATCTGCACCCAGGAGTCACGCGGGATGGACATCAGGGTGTTCCCGTTGTCCCCGATGTGCAGGATCATCATCGAGTCGCTGCGCTTGCCCTCGGCGGAGCCGGTGTGCAGCGAGTCCTCGTCCGCGTCGGAGAGCCCCGCCCGGCTGTCGGAGCCGACGATCAGCCAGTTGGTGCCCTTGCCCTCGGCGGGGCGGCCGGCGTAGCCGGCGAGCACGTTCTCGTGGTTGAGCTGCGAATCCGCCCAGAAGTACGTGCCGATGCCGGTGACCAGCAGCGTGGTGACGATTGCCAGCGCGGCCACCTTGATCTTCCGGCGGCGGGGCCAGCGCGAGCGGCCGGCGGCCGGCGGGGCCGTCGGTACGCCGGGTCCACCCGGGCCGCCGGGGCCGGCCGGCCCGCCGGGCCCCCCGGGCCCCCCGGGTCCACCGGGCGCGGGCCGGACGGGGTGCTGCCGCGGCACGGGTCTGCCGGGCGCCGCCGCCGGCGCCGCGGACGGCGCGGGGGCGCCCGTGCCGCGCGGGTTGAGCTCGGGCGGCAGCGGCGGCTCGGCCCCGGCACCGCCGTGACCGCCGCCGTAGCCCTGACCGCCCTGGGCCGCACCGCCTTGGCCCTGGCCCTGGCCGTACGCCCCGTACCCGCCGCCGCCCGGGCGGTCCTCCTGCCACGTGTTCATGTGGGGAAGGATGCCCGAAACCACCCGGGCTCAGTACGCCCGGGTCGCCTCCGGGGCCCGTTGTAGCAGAGCTGATGCAGGGCCCGGATCGTTCAGCCGGAATGTTCAGCCCGTGGAACCAACCTTGACCGTCCCGAAACGCCCGTGCTTGCATGACCGGCATGGAACAGCGACGGACCCTCACGCGGCGGCGGCACGTCGACCTGCTGCGCGTCTGTGGTGCGCTCTGTTGTGGCTGAGTCCGCGCCACCCCTCCCGCTGCGTCGAGCTCCCGCTCACCTGAGCTCCCGCTGGGCTGAGCTCCCGTTGCGCTGAGCTCCCGCTCACCTGAGCTCCCTCCTGAGCCCCGGCACCGCCGGCCGTCCCGGACGGCAGTCACCGGCGTGCCCCCGCCGGCCCACCCCCGCTTCCCGCCCGGTGCCCGCCGACCCAGGGCACCGCCCCGCCCCGAGGTGAACCCATGGCCACCGTCCTGTCCGTCTCCGGCTCCCCCTCCGCCACCTCCCGCACCACCCGCCTGCTGCGCCACGTCGACGCCCGGCTGACCGCCTACGGCCACCGGGTGATCCCGTTCGAGGTGCGCAGCCTGCCCGCCGAGGCCCTGCTGGCCGGCGACGTCTCGCACCCCGAACTGGCCCGTGCGATCGAGCTCTTCGCCCAGGCCGACGGTGTGGTGATCGGCACCCCCGTCTACAAGGCCGCCTACTCCGGCCTGCTGAAGACCCTGCTGGACGTGCTGCCGCAGTACGCGCTGCGCGGCCGGACGGTGCTGCCGCTGGCCACCGGCGGCTCCACCGCGCACGTGCTCGCGGTGGACTACGCCCTGCGCCCGGTGCTCAGCGCGATGGGCGCCGGCCACATCACCCAGGGCTGGTTCGTGCTGGACCGCCACATCTCGGTCCGTGACGACGGCTCCACCGAGCTCGAGCGGGAGACGGAAGCGCTGCTCACGCCGGTGGTGGAGGCCTTCGCGGCCGCACTGGAGCGCCGGGCCGCCCCGGCGCTGGCGGCCTGAGCCGACCGCGGTCCACGGCCCGGGAGGGTCGGTCCGGGAGCACCCCACCCGGACCGACCCTCATCCGGTTCCCCTGGTCCCCTAGGGGGAGAGCAGGGGCACCCCGTACATCTCCCGGTCAGCCGGGTTCCTCCCGACGGAGGAGGTCCCGTCCCCCTGGTACTCCTAACGTGTTCCTTATCCCCCCGCGCCACCCGATGGTGGTGCCGGCCACAGGCCGGGGACGGGTGCCAGCACCATGGTGGTGCGCCGGTCACGGCCGCCAGGCTGGGGGGCAACGGGTGGAACCATGATCAACGAGGAGAATCCAGTGACGACGGCAGCCAACGCCGTGCACGGCGCGCAGCTTTCCGGCGGCCCCGCCGCCAACGCGGCCAGTGCCCGCCAGGTGACCAAGGCGTACGGCGCCGGGGAGACCAGGGTGACGGCGCTCGACGCGGTCGACGTGGACATCGAGCGGGGGCGGTTCACCGCGATCATGGGCCCCTCGGGATCCGGCAAGTCGACCCTGATGCACTGCCTGGCCGGGCTGGACACGGTCTCCGAGGGCCGGATCTGGATCGGCGAGACGGAGATCACCGGGCTGAAGGACAAGCAGCTCACCCGGCTGCGCCGGGACAAGATCGGCTTCATCTTCCAGGCCTTCAACCTGCTCCCCACGCTGAACGCGCTGGAGAACATCACGCTGCCGATGGACATCGCCGGCCGCAAGGCCGACGCCGCCTGGCTGGACCAGGTGATCGCGACGGTTGGCCTGGCCGACCGGCTCAAGCACCGGCCGACCCAGCTCTCCGGCGGCCAGCAGCAGCGCGTCGCGGTGGCCCGGGCGCTGGCCGCCCGACCGGAGATCATCTTCGGTGACGAGCCCACCGGCAACCTCGACTCCCGCTCCGGCGCCGAGGTGCTCACCTTCCTGCGCCGCTCGGTCGACGAGCTGGGCCAGACGATCGTGATGGTGACCCACGACCCGGTCGCCGCCGGCTACGCGGACCGCGTGCTCTTCCTCGCCGACGGCGCGCTGGTCGACGACATGCACGCCCCGACCGCCGACTCCGTCCTCGAGCGCATGCGCCGTTTCGACGGCAAGCGCACCAGCTGATCCGAAGGTCGGACTCCTCCCATGCTGCTCAAGACCTCGCTCCGGAGCTTCTTCGCCCACAAGGGGCGGATGATCCTCTCGTTGATCGCCGTGGTGCTGTCGGTCGCCTTCGTCTCCGGCACCCTGGTGTTCGCCAACACCGCGACCAGCACCTTCGACAAGCTGTTCGCCTCCACCGCCTCCGACCTGTCGGTCCAGCGGCCCTCGGACAACCCCGACGGCCCCCGCCAGGGCGCCAAGACCCCCACCGTCCCGCTGGACACCGCCACCAAGCTGGCCGCCCTGCCGGGCGTCAAGAGCGCCGTCGGCCAGGTGTTCATCGAGTCGGCCACCCTGGTCGACCCGGTCGCCAACAAGGCGATCGGCCCGACCCAGGGCGCGCCCACGATCACCGGCAACTGGACAGAGACCCCGCGCAAGTCGGTCGACATCACCTCCGGCCACGTCCCGCAGGGTGCCGGTGATCTGGTGCTGGACGCGGACACCGCCAAGAAGGCCCACCTCGGCCTCGGCAGCCCGATCCGGATCATCAGCGCCGGCGGCAGCTACGACTTCACCATCGCCGGCATCGCCACCTTCCGCACCACCAACCCCGGTGCGGCGCTCGCCTTCCTGGACACCGCCACCGCCCAGAGCGACCTGATCGGCCAGAGCGCCTACACCTCGGTCGAGCTGTTCGGCGACGGCAGCCGCACCGACGAGCAGCTCAAGTCGGACGCGCTGACCGCGCTCGGCAGCGGCTTCCAGGCCAAGACCGCGGCCGAGCAGAAGGCCGACGGCGCCAAGGGCGTCGGCTCCTTCCTCGACTTCATGAAGTACGTGATGCTCGGCTTCGCCGGCATCTCGCTGCTGGTCGGCGGCTTCCTGATCATCAACACCTTCTCCATGCTGGTGGCCCAGCGCACCCGGGAGATCGGCCTGCTGCGCGCCCTCGGCGGCAGCCGCAAGCAGGTCAACCGCTCGGTGCTGGCCGAGGCGCTGATCCTCGGCCTGCTCGGCTCCACCCTCGGTCTGGCCGCCGGCCTCGGCCTCGCGGTGCTGCTGATCCAGCTGATGAAGCTGCTCGGGATGAACCTGGACGCCTCCTCGCTGGAGATCACCTGGACCGTCCCGGTGGCCTCGTACGCGGTCGGCATCCTGATCACCGTGCTGGCGGCCTGGGTCCCGGCCCGTCGTGCCAGCCGGATCTCGCCGATGGCCGCGCTGCGCGACCACGGCACCCCGGCCGAGGCCTCGGCCAACCGGATCCGCACCATCGTGGGGCTGGTGCTCACCGGCCTCGGCGCGGCCGGTCTGGCCGCGGCCGCCGCGGCGGCCAAGGCCGCCGACGGCGGGCTCCCGCTGGCCGCCGGCATCTTCCTGACCCTGGTGGGCTTCGTGGTCCTCGGCCCGCTGCTGTCCACCGGTGTGGTCCGGGTGCTCGGCGCCGCGCTGCCGGCCCTGTTCGGCCCGTCCGGCAAGCTGGCCCAGCGCAACGCGATGCGCAACCCGCGCCGTACCGGTGCCACCGCGGCGGCCCTGATGATCGGCCTGGCCGTGGTGACCGGCGCCTCGGTGGTCACCAACTCGATGGTCAGCTCGGTCACCGCCCAGATCGACAAGTCGGTGGGCGCGGACTACATCGTCACCGCCGCCGGCACCCTCACCCCGGCGATGGCCGACGCGGCCCGCCGCACGCCCGGTCTGAAGACCCTGATCGAGCAGAAGTCGCTGCCGGTCACCTTCACCACCCCGGACGGCAAGCGCACCGAGGCCGACCTCTCCGCCGCCACCGCGAACTTCACCGAGGGCTTCCGCATGCCGGTCGCCTCCGGCAAGCCCGAGGCCGCCTTCACCGGCGGGATCTCGGTGGACGAGAACTTCGCCAAGGAGCACGGCCTCAAGGTCGGCGACCCGATCACCGTGGACTACGGGCAGGGCCGCACCCAGAGCCTGCCGCTCGGGATCGTCACCCAGCTCGGCAACTCGCTCTTCGACAAGCAGTTCTTCACCTCCGTCGAGACCGTCGCGAAGGCGCTGCCGGCCGACGAACTCCCCCTGGACGTGGTGATGTTCGGCACCGCGGCCGCGGGCGCCGACAAGGCGCAGACGCTGACCGCCCTGCAGAAGTCCCTGGAGGCCTACCCGCAGGTCAAGGTGCAGGACCAGGCAGGGCTCAAGGACCTGGTGCAGAGCCAGATCAACCAGCTGCTCTACATGGTCTACGGCCTGCTCGGCCTGGCCATCGCGGTCGCCGTGCTCGGCGTGATCAACACCCTCGCCCTGTCGGTGGTCGAGCGGACCAGGGAGATCGGCCTGCTGCGGGCGATCGGCCTGTCCCGCCGCCAGCTGCGCCGGATGATCCGGCTGGAGTCCGTGGTGATCGCGGTCTTCGGTGCTCTGCTCGGCTGCGGCCTCGGCCTCGCCTGGGGCGTCACCGCCCGCAAGGTGCTCGCCGACCAGGGGCTGGACGTGCTCACCGTCCCGACCGGCACGATCGTGTTCATCCTGGCCGCCTCGGCCGTGATCGGCCTGCTGGCCGCGCTCGTCCCGGCCTTCCGGGCCGGCCGGATGAACGTCCTGGCGGCCATCGCCACCGACTGACGCACCAGCAGCACCGAACGCACCACCAGCGGGGGCCGGGCAGCACGCCCGGCCCCCGCCGCGTCCGCCCGCGGGGCGGCTGAGAGCATTCGCCCATGTCCGACACCCCACCGCTGCCGCCGGCCCCGACGTTCACCGCCGCCGACGCCGATCGGTGGCGGGCGGCCAGGGTCGGCCGGCCGCTGGCGACCCGCTGGCTGGTGCTGCTGCCCTTGCTGATCGGCGTGCTCGGGACGGTCGCCGACGGGTTGCCGACCGGCTGCCGGGGCACCGGCCTCCTGCCTCACCCCGTGGGGCGAGACGGCCTCCGGGGCGGTGGTGGCGATCGAGGCGATGGTGCTGTTCGTCCGCCCGCGCGGTCTGCTGCTGGTGCCCGCGGTCGCCGGAGCGCTGCTCTGGTTCATTCCGCAGGGGCTGCCCGACGAAGCCACCCGCTGGATCTCGCTGCTGGCGCACGGGTTGCTGTTCGCCGGCCTGCTCCGGGCCGAACTCGGCCGCCGCGCCGCCCGGCGGCAGCTCGACGCGCTGATGGGCCCGCCGGTGCCGTACCCGTGGGCCGCCGCGCACGGCCCTGGCCCGCTGCTCCACCCGTCGCGCCCGCCGCTGCTGCGGATCCTCGCCGCGCTGCTGCTGGTCCTCGCGACCGGCCTGGTCTCGGGGGCCGCCGGTCGACCACCGCCGGGTGCTGGTCAACCGGGTCGTCCTGACCGGGTGCCTGGCCTTCGTACTCCTGCGCTTCTTCGTCTGATCCCGCTGATCCCGCTGATTCCGCTGATCCCGCCAGACCGCCGCCCGAGCACGGTGCGCCGCGCTACGGGCAGCTGATCTGGGCGCCGGTCTCGGCGTTCACCGCGGGGGTGGCCGGGGCGGTCGGGGAGGGTGCCGCAGCGGGCGAGGAGGGCGGGCCGGTCGCCGGTGCCCCGGCCACCCCCCGGTAGTCGGCGCCCGCCACCACCTGGACGGTCGCCCCCTGCCCGGGTACCTGGACCAGCTCGGCCCCCGGCAGCGCGGCCGCCACCGTCCGGGCCGACCCGTCCCAGGCCGGGTCGTACCGCACGGCCGTCCTGGCCAAGGCCGTTCCGCCCGCGTTGGAGGGCGTCCCGGTGGTGGCGAAGCCAGCCGTGCGCAGATCGCCGTCCACCCGGGCACCGAGCCCCTGGATCCCGGTGCCGTTCAGCACCTGGACCCGGATCAGCCCGGGCGCCGTGGTGCCGGCCGGCACGGGGGAGGCGGACGGGAGCGGGCTCGGCCGGTCGATCAGCGGCCGGCCCTCCCGCAGCGCGTCGAACAGGGCCTTGGCGGCCGGCGCGTCCCAGAGCACGGTCGATCCCCACCCGGCGACTTGGTGGTCGACCACCGCCAGCGGCACCGTGGTGAAGTCGGCGTCGGCGGCGGACAGGCCCTTGAGCCGGGTGACCAGCTGGAGCAGGTCGTCGCTGGTCAGCTGCTCGTCGGCCTTGACCGACCGCAGCACGGTCTCGGTGACCGCGCCCAGCCGGGCCGGGTCGAGCAGGGTGCCGCTCGCGGTGGCCTGCCGCAGCAGCTGGGCCAGCAGCTTCTGCTGGCGGTGCATCCGCCCCAGGTCCGAACTGCCGTCGACATGCCGCGCCCGGACGTACTTCAGGGCGCCCGCGCCGTCCAACCGGCTGGTGCCGGCCGGCAGGTCCAGTCCCGAGTACTCGTCCTTGAGCGGCTTGGCGCTGCACACCTCCACGCCGCCGACCGCGTCCACGGCGGCGACGAAGCCGAGGAAGTCGATCTGGAGGTAGTGGTCGATCCGCAGGCCGGTGCTCTGCTCCACGGTGCGCACGGTGAGCGGGGCGCCGCCCATCCCGTACGCCGCGTTGATCCGGCCCTTGGCGGCGGCCACCTCCCGGCCGGTCGCCTGGTCCGGGTGCGCGGGGATGTCCACGTAGGAGTCGCGCGGGATGCTGACCACGGTGGCCCGGCCGCCGTGCCCGGCGAGCTGGACGATCATCATGGTGTCGGTGCAGTGGCAGGACTCGCCGCCCGCGTGCAGGTCCTCCTTCAGAGTGGATTCCGCGATGCCCTCGCGATCGTCGGTGCCGACCACCAGGAAGGTGGTCAGCCCGTCGTCCGCCGGTCGCTCGTGCTCCCCGCCGAAGGCGTTCACCCGGCCGATCGAGTCGCTGACCCCGTTCAGCATCGCCCAGCCCCCGCAGGAGGTGGCCAGCAGGACCACCGCGAGGCTGCCCGCCGTCCACTGCCCCCAGCGGCGGCGGGGCGGGCGGGCGGGTCGGCGCACGGGCGATGACGGCACCCTGTGGATCGTAGGGGCGGTCCGGAGCGGGTGGCGCACGGCGCGCCGCGCCGTCCGGGCGAAGCCGGAGGGCTGCCGCCCACGTCGCCGGGGTCGCGCGGTCGAACATCGGGGGCCCCCGCATCTGACAAGCGCGGGGCCGCGCCGGTACGGTTGGGCCCGATGAACACCAAGGCTGCTGAGGAGCTGCCGGCGGTCTCCGTGATCATGCCGGTGCTCAACGAGGAACGTCACCTCCGCACCGCTGTGCGCCGGATCCTGGACCAGGACTACGCCGGTGAGATCGAGGTGGTGATCGCGCTCGGACCGTCCACCGACCGGACCGACGAGATCGCCGCCGAACTGGTCGCCGAGGACCCCCGGGTACGCACCGTGGCGAACCCCACGGGCCGCACGCCCGCGGCGCTGAACGCCGCGATCCGCGGCTCCCGGCACCCGGTGGTGGTCCGGGTCGACGGCCACGGTCTCCTCACCCCCGGGTACATCACCACCGCGGTCCGGCTGCTCGGCGACATGGACGCGGCCAACGTCGGCGGGGTCATGCACGCCGAGGGCGAGACCGAGTGGGAGAAGGCGGTCGCCGCCGCCATGACCTCCAAGATCGGCGTCGGCAACGCGGCCTTCCACACCGGTGGACTGGCCGGCCCGGCCGAGACGGTCTACCTGGGCGTCTTCCGCCGCGAGGTGCTGGAGCGGCAGGGCGGCTACAACGAGGAGTTCATCCGCGCCCAGGACTGGGAGCTGAACTACCGCATCCGCCAGGACGGCGGCCTGATCTGGTTCAGCCCGCAGCTGCGGGTGACCTACCGGCCCCGCCCGAGCGTGCGGGCGCTGGCCAAGCAGTACCGGGACTACGGCCGCTGGCGCCGGGTGGTGACCCGTTACCACCGCGGCTCGGTCAACCTGCGCTACCTGGCGCCGCCGCTCGCGCTGGCCGCGGTGCTCGCCGGCCTGCTGCTCGGCGCCGCGGTGCACCCCGGCTTCCTGGCGGTCCCGCTCGGCTACCTGGCCGCGATCCTGGGCGGCTCGGCCGTCGAGGGCCGGGGGCTGTCCGGCAAGGCCCGGGCGCTGCTCCCGGTGGCGCTCGTGACCATGCACATGAGCTGGGGCTTCGGCTTCCTCACCTCGCCGCGCTCGCTGGCCCGCCGGGTGATCGGGAGCACCGCGCCGGCCCCGATGACCCCGGCCGCGGAGAACGGCTGACCGGCTCCCGCGATTGTGCCCCGGACGGGGTGCCCCGGGCGCTATCGTCCCCGCCATGGGGATTGCTGAGGGGGCGCGGGTGCGGGCGGACGTCCGGATCGAGACGACGGCCGACGTGGACGAGCGGGCCGAGATCGGCCCGGGGAGCACGGTCTGGCACCTGGCCCAGGTGCGCGAGCACGCGGAGATCGGGGCGGACTGCATCATCGGCCGGGGCGCCTACGTCGGCCCCGGCGTGCGGATCGGCGACCGGGTCAAGCTGCAGAACCACGCGCTGGTGTACGAGCCGGCGGTGGTCGAGGACGGCGTGTTCGTGGGCCCGGCCGCGGTGCTGACCAACGACCTCTACCCGCGCTCGGTGGACGTGGACGGCCGGCTCAAGCGCGGTGACGACTGGCACGCGCGCGGGGTGACGCTCCGGCAGGGCTGCTCGATCGGTGGCCGGGCGGTGCTGGTCGCCGGGGTGACGGTGGGCCGCTGGGCGCTGGTGGCGGCCGGCGCCGTGGTGCACCGGGACGTCCCCGACTTCGCGCTGGTCGCCGGTGTCCCGGCGCGGCGGATCAAGTGGGTCGGCCGGGCCGGCGAGCCGTTGGAGGACGCCGGTGGCGGGCGGTGGCGCTGCCCGCGCACCGGCGAGGGGTACCTCGAATCCGACGGGGTGCTGAGCCAGGCCGACTGACGGCCGGTCAGTGCGTCCCGGTCCAGCCCTGGACGCACTTGCTCTCGTCACCCTGGTGCACCGCCACGTCGGACGGCACCGCGGTGGGCACCGGGGCCGCTGCCGCCGCGGCGCCGGCCGGCTGGTAGTCCGCGCCGAGGGTGACCACCACGGTCCGCCCGCTGCCCCCGGCCGCCACCGCCGACCCGGGCAGGCCGAGCGCCGCGGCCACCGCGAGGGCGCCGTCCTTCTGGTCGGCCTGGCCGTAGCGGACGGTGCTCTGGCTGACGCTACCCGCCCCGCTGCCCGACGAGGCGTGGTACCCGAGGCCGGCCAGCTTCGTGCTGGTGTCGGCGGCGAGCCTGGCCCTGGTGGTGCCGTTGTGCACGGTGACCGTGACGGTGCCCGGGTCCACCGTGGGTGCGGCGGAGGGTGACGGCGAGGGGGAGGGCGGGGCGGCGGCCGGATCCGCGCCGCCGGTGTGGTCCTCGCTCCCGTTCAGCGTCCGGTCCGCGAGGATCAGCCGGAACAGGTCGTCCGCCCCGGGCTGGACGAACTTGGCCTTCTCCTGGAGCTCCTTCAGCGGCTCGTCGTGGGTGTACGCCATCGGCGGCTGGACGAAGGTGACTTCGGCGGGCTTGATGTTGCGCAGGCTGCCCGCCAGCGCGGCCAGCTTGGTGGTGCCCGCGATCGGGTCGTCCACGGTGATCGACCTGGTGGCGGCCTCGATCACGCCGAAGGCCTTGCCCGGGTCGAGCAGCGTGCCCTGGTCGGTGACCTTCTTCAGCAGCGCGGAGAGGAAGGCCCGCTGCATCGCGAACCGGCCTATCGCGGTGCCGTCCTGGACGGAGTGACGGGTGCGCACGAACTGCAGGCCCTGCTCGCCGCTGAGCTTGGTCGCGCCGGCCGGCAGGTCGAGGTGGGAGTCCGGGTCCTTGATCGGCTGGCAGAGGTTGACCTCCACGCCGCCGACCGCGTCGGTGAGGTCCTTGACGCCCTGGAAGTTGACCAGCAGGTAGTGGTCGATCTTGAGCTTGGTGATCGACTGCACGGTGTCCTGGACGCAGCCGGGGCCGCCGCGGCCGAGCGCCGCGTTCAGCGGCCGGTGGGCCAACGCCGGGGCGACCTTGCCGCTCGGATCGGTGCACCTGGGGTGGTCCACCAGGGTGTCCCGGGGCAGGTCGAGGGCGACGGCCGCGCGCTTGTCCGGGTAGATGTGCAGGACGATGTTGACGTCGTTGTTGCCGATGCCGGTGTTGTCCCGGTCGCCGTAGTCGCCGCCGAGGTCCTTGCGGCTGTCGGTGCCGATGATCAGGATGTTCATCGCCACCCGGCCCTCGGCGTCGGCCTGCCCGCCGGGGGGTGGGGGGTTGCCCGCCCCGAGCGGGGCGTGCTGGATGTTGGCGTCCAGGTGCCGCAGGTAGAGGTAGCCGGCGCCGCAGCCGGCCAGCACGACCGATCCGGTGGTCAGCGCGACCGGCTTGAGCCAGCGGCGGATCCCGGTGCGCGGTGCCCGGCCGCGCCGCCGGGAGCCGCCCCGGGCGGCCCGGCGGGCAGCGGCTCGACCACCGCTCGCCGCCGTGACGTCGTCCTCGCCCATGCCTGATCCCCCGCCCGCCGTTCGATACCCCGTGAGTGTTCGAACGGACAAGCTACCCGAGAGAACTCCTGGATTGCAGGTTGATCACATGACGGAAACGTTAGGGCGAAACAGGTTTGACGCTCCGTCGAACGGGCGGTCACGGACGGCAGCGGGCGCACGGCCACCCCGCGGCGCCCCGGGCGGAGCGCACGGGCGGGGCGAACGGGCCTGCGGGCGGCCGGAGTTACTTGGCGCAGACGTTGGTGTCGTCGGCCTGCACCCGCTGCAGGTCCTTCGGTGCCTCGGCCGGCGCGGCAGCCGCCCCGGCGGCCGCGCCGCCACCCAGGAAGTCCTTGCCGAGCACCACCACCAGGGAGTCCTTGGCGCCGAGTTGGGAACTCTGCTGGGCGGCGCTCGCCGGCAGCCCGAGCGCGGCCGCCAGCGCGGCGGCCTGGTCGCCCTTCCCCGCGGGGTACGAGACGGTGCTGGCCTGCGCCGCGTCGGCGTTGCTCCCGGTGGCGGCCTTGCCGAAGCCCTTGCCCTGAAGCGCCGTCACGGCCTTGGCGGCCTGCTGCGGCTGGCCGGTGCCGTTGCGCACCGTCACCCGGACCGCCGCGGCGTCCACCTGCGGAACGCTCGGCGCGGGCGGCGTGCTCGGCTCGGCCGGAGCCGCCGACCCGGCGCCGGCCGCGGCCTGGACCTCGGTCAGCGAGCGGTCGTTCGCGATCATCGAGAAGAGCTGATCGGCGTCGCCCGGCTTGAGGATCAGCCGGTCCTTGTCCTTGGGGTCGTCCAGCACCGGCACCGTGGTGAAGGTGATGTTCTTGGTGTCCACCTTGCTCAGTTCGAGCGCCAGGTCCTTGAGCTTGTCGACGCTGCCGATGCCGGAGTCCACGGTGAGTGCCTTGGTGGCGGCGTCGGCCAGGGTCCACAGCTTGGTCGGGCTGGTCAGGGTGTCACTGCTCTTGATCTTGCGGATCATCGAGCTGATGAACTGCTGCTGCAGCGGGATCCGGGTCAGGTCGCCGCCGAAGCCGACCGCGTGCCGGGTGCGGACGAAGGCCAGCGCCTCCTCGCCCTGCACCACGTGCTTGCCCTTGGTCATGCTCAGGTGCGAGTCCGGGTCGTTGATCTCCTTGGCCGCGCACACCTCGACCCCGCCGACGGCGGTGGAGAGCGTCTTCACCGCCTCGAAGTTGACCATCATGAAGTGGTCGATCCGGATCTTCGTGGCCTGTTCCACCGTCATCCAGGTGCAGCCCGGATCCCGGCCGTCCTGGCCGAGGCTGGTGTTGAACATCGCCCGGGCACTGCCGGGGATCTTCTTGGTGCCGGACTTGCACTCCGGGATCGGCACCATCAGGTCGCGCGGGATGCTCATCACCGTCGCGTTGCTGCGGTCCTTGGCGACGTGGAACAGCAGGGTGGTGTCGGCGTGCCCGGTGCTGCCCTCGTCGCCGTAGTCGCGGCCGAGGCCCTGCCGGCTGTCGGTGCCGATCACCAGGATGTTGAGCGCGTCCCCGGCCGCCTGCGGGCGCTCCGCCTCGTTGCCGAGCTGCACCTCGACCGAGCTGATGTTGCTGTTGAAGTGCTGGTAGACGTAGTACGCGCCGCCGCAGCCGGCCACCAGCACCAGCGCGGCCACGCCGGCGGTCCACTTGAGCGCCCGGCGCGGCTTGGAGCGTCCGCCCTTGCGCCGGGCGGCCCGGCCGCCGACCTCGGGGCCGCGGGGGAGCACGGGCTCCCCGGAGGGCTCCGGGCGGGGGCGGGGCAGAGGCGTCCGCGCGGGCGCGCTGCGCCCGGGCCCGGCCTGGGCCGGGACTCCGGCCGGCGGCGGCCCGTCCAGGTTCAGCCGGAACTCGCCCGTCGCCGGGTCGAGCACCCACTGGTCGGCCGGGTCGACCTCCTGGGGCAGCGGGTCCACGAAGTGGTTCGGCTGCCGGTGTCCGCTGTTCACCCCGGACACCCTAGACGAGCCGGAACGGTGGGTTGGTCACGTTGTGACAGCTGCCACATGGTCGATCCGGAGCGAACCGGGGCAAAGTGTCTGAGGTGTCTTCACATAACGTACCCATTTAGGGCGTCGGTCGGTCCGGCGACCGCCCGCCGGACCGGGGTCAGCGCGCCGCGCAGTCGTCCTGGTCGGCGGTCCGCCCTTCCAGCGGCCCGCCCGTCCCGGGGGCGCCCGTCCCGGAGGCGCCGGTGCCGGTGCCGTCGGTGCCGGAGGGCGAGTCGTCCGGGCCCGCCGGTCCGCTTCCCGATCCGCTCCCGGGTGCGCCGGGCGCGGGGGTCGGGCCGGGCGCCGCGTCCTGCGCGGCGCCGCCGGTGGGTGCGGCGCCCGGCTGCACCGTCACCGCCCGGTCCGCCCGCAGGGCCGCGAACAGCTGGTCGGTCTGCGGCTGGACGAACTCGTCCCGGTTGGCGTTGTAGCGGTAGGGCCGGCGCGGGGTGGTCAGGAAGGCGATGTCCGAGGAGTCCATCGCGCGCAGCCGCTGCGCCAGGTCGTAGAGCGCCCCGAGCCGGCTCAACCCGGGGTCGGCGGTGATCGAGGAGGTGGCCGCGTCCAGCAGCGGCCAGAGCTTGGTCGGGTTGAGCAGCACCCCCTGGGACTGCACCTTGCGGATCAACGCGGCCAGGAACTGCTGCTGGCGGCCCATCCGGTCGGTGTCGCTCCCGTTCCCCAGGCTCTCCCTGACCCGGACGTAGCCCAGCGCCTGCTCGCCGTGCAGCACCTGGCGTCCGGCCGGCAGGTCCAGCTTGGCGTCCCGGTCGTGGATCGGGGTGGCCACGCAGACCTCGACGCCGCCCACGGCGTCCACCATCCGTTTGAAGCCGGAGAAGTCGAGGATCAGGTGGTGGTCGATCCGGATCCCGCTCAGCCGCTCCACGGTACGGATGGTGCAGGCCGGGCCGCCGATCTCGAAGGCCAGGTTGAACTGGAGCAGCCCGCCCCGGGAGCGGGTGCCGTCCGGCAGGTCGCAGGGCGGCATGGTGACCATCACGTCCCGCGGGACGGAGACGGCGGTGGCCCGGCGCCCGTCGGCGGACAGGTGCAGCAGGATCACGGTGTCCGAGCGCTGCCCGCCGGTGGAGCCGTACGCGGCGTTGTCGCCGCTGCGGTCGTCGCTGCCGATCAGCAGGATGTTCTCGGCGGTGCCGGCCGGGGTGGGCCGGTCCGACTCGTGCTCCAGCAGCGGGCCGGTCACGGTGTCGGTCCTGATGTTGCCGTTCAGCTTCCGGTAGGCGAGCCAGGCCAGCGTGCCGCCGACCAGCAGCAGCCCGGCGAGCAGCCCGGCGGTCAGCGCCAGCCAGTGGCGCCGCAGGAACGGGCGGCGCCCCTCGCCCTCGCGGGTCGGGGGGCGCTCGCCGTCCTCCTCCTCCACTGCCATCGCGGGGATCCGTACCCCCGGGTGGCGGCGAGGATCAGCTCAGCCGCAGAGTCACCCGTTCGGATTCGATCCGCTTCTCCCACTGATCGGCCGTCAGCTGCTCGGAGTTGCGGCACAGCACGACCGAGGCACCGGCGGCCAGCGGTGCCAGCAGCCCCGCCTCCAGGCCGGCCCAGTCGTCGTACGAGAGGGTGCTCAGCACCCGGTCGCCGGGGCCGAGGCCGAGCCGGGCGGCGCCGGCCCGGGCCAGCTCGACGGTCTGCTCGCCGGTCAGCTTGAGCGGCAGCCCCTCGGTGCTGGTCTCCAGCGCCTGGGCCTGCGGGTCCACCGGTGAGTACGGCGCGAACCGGTCACCCTGGCCGGGCACCTCGGCGGCGTAGTCGAGGAAGCCGTCCGGGCGCTGCGGGAAGCGGCCGCCCAGCGGGCGCAGCGCCAGCGCCACCCGTTCGCCGGTACAGGCCTCGGCGGCCGCGAGCCCGTCCGGACCGCTGACCACCAGGTCGGTGGTGGCCGGGTCACCGCGGGGGATCACGGTGACCCCGACGGACCAGCAGGCCAGCAGCCAGACGGCGGTCTGCCAGTGGGCGGGCAGCAGTAGCGCGGCCCGGTCCTCGGGCCCCGCGTTCAGCTCGTCCTGGAGCAGGTTCGCGGTCTTGGCCACCCAGTTGTCGAAGGTCTTCGCGGACAGCTCGACGCGTTCGCCGGTCGAGTCGTCGTAGAAGGTGACCAGGGGGCGGGAGGAGTCGGCATCGGTGGCCCCGGGGCGCAGATAGGCGTTCAGCAGCTCGGCGGGGGTGCGGGCGTCGGCAGCGAAAGGCGCAGTCATGGTGCGGTCCAGCCTACGGCCTCCCGGCGGTCCGCCGGGAGGGTGATCGCAGGGGGTGGTCGACGTGGCGTCAGGAGTGATTTGCCGTCAATATCCGTTTTATGCGTTTTACATACTTAGCTTCTCTCGCCATCGGGTCCACCGCGCTCCTCCTGCTCCAGCCCGTGGCCGCCGGCGCCGACGCGCCGCCGAGCCAGGGCCGAGCGACTCCGGGCGGGGTCACGACCCTTTCCCTGACCGCCGAGCAACGCTCCGCCGTCGCCGACCACACCCTCGCCGCACAGTCCACCAAGCCCTTCTCGATGGTCGGGGTGAGCTGGGACGACCCCGCCGCGCAGCTCAAGGGCACCGTCCAGGTCCGCACCCGGGCCGCGGGCACCGGGCGCTGGAGCGGCTGGCTCGACCTGTCCACCGATGCGGACGACCGCCCCGACGAGCCGACCGGGCGCGGGTCGACGGCGCCGCTCTGGGTCGGCCCGAGCAACGGCGTCGCCGTCCGGGTCCGGGGTGAGGGCCACCCGCTGCCGACCGGCCTGCGGGTCGAGCTGGTCGACCCGGGCAACTCGCCCGCCGCCGACCAGGGCCTGCCGGTCGCCGAGGGGGGCGCCGCCTCCGCCGACCGCGCCCTGCCCTCGGTCGACCACCCCGGCCCCCGGCCCGGCATCGTCACCCGTTCGGGCTGGGGTGCCGACGAGTCCATCCGGGAGCCCGGATTCGTCTACACCGGGACGGTCAAGGCCGTCTTCGTCCACCACACCGACACCGCCAACAACTACGCCTGCACCGACAGCGCCAAGATCATCCGTTCCATCTACCTCTACCACGTGCAGAGCAACGGCTGGCGGGACATCGGCTACAACTTCCTGGTCGACCGCTGCGGCACCATCTTCGAGGGCCGGGCCGGCGGGGTGATCCAACCGGTGCTGGGCGCCCACACCCTGGGCTTCAACACCGACACCTCGGGCGTCGCCGCGATCGGCAGCTTCGGCTCCGCCTCGGCGCCGCAGGCCCAGCAGGACGGCATCGTCAAGATCGCCGCCTGGAAGCTCGGCCTCACCGACCAGGACGCCGCCGGCTCGACCACCCTGGTCTCCGCCTCCGACGGCAGCCGCTACAAGAAGGGCACCTCGGTCGGCTTCAAGACGATCTCGGGCCACCGGGACGCCTTCGCCACCGAGTGCCCGGGCGACACCCTCTACAACAGCCTCGGCGACATCCGCACCAGGGCGGCCCACCTCCAGGGCCGCTGATCCGCCCGGGCCGCCGGGCGTATGGTTCCTGTGGCCCGACCCCCGGGCGGCGGAAGAGGTGACGGGCGATGCCGGGCACGGAGCGGCGGTGGCGGCCGGGATTCCCGGTCGACCTGCCGAGGATCCTCTTCCCGCTGCGCCGCGGCCCGGCCGACCCCGCGTTCCGGAGCACCGCGGACGGTGCCTTCTGGCGGGCCTCCCGCACCCCGGACGGGCCCGGCACCCTCCGGATCGCGGCGGCCGGCGGCGAGGTCGCGGCGCGGGCCTGGGGTCCGGGCGCCGGGTGGCTGCTGGCGCGGCTGCCCGAGCTGCTCGGCGCGGCCGACGACCCGGCCGCGCTGGTGCTGCCGCCCGGCCCGCTGCGGGAGGTCCAGCGCACCCATCCGGGGCTGCGGATCGGCCGGACCGGGCTGGTGATGGAGTCGCTGGTCCCCGCCGTGCTGGAGCAGAAGGTCACCACCGACGAGGCGTACCGGGCCTGGCGCACCCTGCTGCGCGATTTCGGCACCCCCGCGCCCGGTCCGGCCGAGGGGATGCGGGTCGCCCCCTCGGCCCGGGAGTGGGCGCTGATCCCGAGCTGGGAGTGGCACCGGGCCGGGGTCGACCCGAAGCGCTCGGCGACCGTGGTGCGGGCCGCCCGCCTGGCGGCCCGGCTGGAGGAGGCCGCCGGCTTCGAGCCGCCCGAGGCCTTCGCCCGGCTCACCGCCGTGCCCGGCATCGGCCGCTGGACGGCGGCGGAGACCCTGCAGCGCAGCAACGGCGACCCGGACGCGGTCTCGGTCGGCGACTTCCACCTCCCCAACCTGGTCGGCTGGGCACTGGCCGGCCGACCCCGCAGCGACGACGAGCAGATGCTGGCCCTCCTGGAGCCCTACCGCCCGCACCGCCACCGGCTCTGCCGCCTGCTCCTGCTCTCCGGCGCCCGGGCCCCGCGCTACGGCCCCCGGCTCACCCCCAACGATCACCGCGGCAGGTAGCGCGCCCCGGTGGCGGTCGTCAGCGGACGGTGACGAAGGGCTCGGCACCGCGCGGGGCGCGGTGCCGGGGGGCCTCGGCCGGGCGGCCGACCGCGACGGCGCCCATCGGGTCCCAGCCGGCCGGCAGGTCGAGCACCCCGCGGACGGTGTCGCGGCAGAACATCGTGGACGAGACCCAGGCCGACCCGTAGCCCTCGCCGGCCAGTGTGACCAGCAGGTTCTGCACGGCGGCGCCGATCGCCACGGTGAACATCTCGCGCTCGGCGGCGGCCCGCCGGGCGTCCGGGTAGTCGTGCGAGCCGTCCATCACCAGGCAGGGCACCACCAGGTAGGGCGCGTCGCGCAGCACGTCGCCCCGGGCGGTCCGGCGGGCGATCTTCTCCTCGTCCCAGCCGTCCAGCTCGTGCAGGTCGCGCCGCCAGGCGGCGAGCATCGCGTCCAGCAGCGCGGTCCGCGCCTCGGCGCCCTCCAGCAGCACGAACCGCCAGGGTGTGGTGTGGTGCGGCGCGGGGGCGGTGACGGCGGCGGCGACGGCGCGGCGGACGGCGGCCGGATCGACCGGTTCGGCGGTGAACGAGCGGATGGTGCGGCGCAGGGTCACGGCCTCGCGGACGGCCTCCGAGGTGCCGAGCCGGAACATGTCGTCGGCGGGGGAGCGGACCATCGCCCGCGCGCCCTCGCCGTCCTCGGCGGTGACCAGGGCGGCCAGGCCGCGCACCACCGCGACCGGGGTGCCGGTGGCCTTGCCCTTCACCAGGTCGGCGGCGGCGGCGAGTTCGTCGGCGGTGGCGGTGACGGTCATCGCCAGCTGGTTGCCGTGGCTGTCGGTCCGGCCCCGGTGGTCCTCCAGCACCGGCAGGCCGGCCGCGCCGATGGCGACATCGGTGAGGCCGTTGCGCCAGGGGCGGCCGAAGGTGTCGGTGATCAGCACGGCGAGCCGGCGGCCGGTCAGCTGCTGGAGCCGGGCGCGCAGGGCGCGGGCCGAACCGTCCGGGTCCTCGGGCAGCAGCAGCACGGTGCCGGGCGCGGTGTTGGAGGCGTCGACGCCGGCGGCGGCCATCACCAGGCCGTTGCGGTTCTCCACGATCCGGGTCGCGCCGCGCCGGGCGACCACCCGGACGGTCTCCGCGTCGATCGCGGCCTCCCGGTCGTCGGCCCGCAGCAGCCGGCCCTCGGCCTTGCTGACGATCTTCGAGGTGACCAGCAGGATGTCGCCGTCCTCGAATCCGCCGGCCTTGGCGATCAGTTCGGCCAGGTCGGCGCCGGCGCCGATCTCCGGCAGCCCGTGCACCGGCAGGACGCCGATCACGACCGGACCTCCTCGGCCAGCGCCAGCGCCGCCCGGGCCATCGCGGCGGTGGCCGCGACGTCCGTCATCAGCAGCGGGACGGCCCGGCAGCGGATGCCGGCCTCCTCGACCCCGGCCACCGCACCCTGGTCGGCGGTGTCCACCAGCCAGCCGTCCAGCAGCCCGGAGCCGTAGTGCCGGGCCACCGCCTCGGCCGTGCTGTCGACCCCGACGGCGGCCAGCACCTTGTCGGCCATGCCCCGGACGGGGGCGCCGCCGATGATCGGGGAGAGCCCGACCACGGGCGCGGGGGCCTCGGCGACCGCGCGCCGCACGCCGGGCACGGCCAGGATGGTGCCGATGCTCACCACCGGGTTGGACGGCGGCAGCAGGATGACGTCCGCCGCGGCGATCGCCTCCAGCACGCCTGGGGCCGGCGCGGCGGTGTCGGCGCCCACCGGCACGATCGCCTCGGCCGGCACGGCGGCGTGCAGCCGGACCCAGTACTCCTGGAAGTGGACCGCCCGGGTGCCGGCCCCGTCGGTGATCCGGACATGGGTCTCCACCCGGTCGTCGCTCATCGGGATCAGCCGCACGCCGGGCTGCCAGCGGTCGCAGAGCGCCTCGGTGACGGCGCTCAGCGGGTAGCCGGCGGCCAGCATCTGGGTACGCACGATGTGGGTGGCGAAGTCCCGGTCGCCGAGGCCGAACCACTCCGGGCCGACCCCGTAGGCCTTCATCTCCTCCTTGACCGACCAGGTCTCCTCGGCCCGGCCCCAGCCCTGCTCCTCGTGGATCCCGCCGCCGAGGGTGTACATCACGGTGTCCAGGTCGGGGCAGACCTTCAGCCCGAACAGATGGATGTCGTCACCGGTGTTGCCGATGACCGTGATCTCGTCGCCCGGGGCGACGACCTCCTTGAGCCCGCGCAGGAAGCGCGCCCCACCGATTCCGCCTGCCAGTGCCACGATGCGCATGGCCCCATCCTGCCAGGCGGCCCGGTGGCGACCCGTCAGGCCTGCGGCTGGCGCTGGTGCTGCTGGGGCTGCTGCTCGTGCCGGTGCTCGGGGACGACCGCGCCGCCGTACTGGTTCATCTCCACCAGCCCGGGCGTGTAGAGGTGGATGGAGACGGCCGGCTCCAGCGCGCCGTTGACCACCTCGTGCAGGTACCCGGCGGAGAACACCCGCTGCCGGCCGGTCGCCAGCACCCGGCTGCCCTCGCCCGCGTCCGTCAGCGAACGCTCGACCAGCTCGCCCTGGACGACCGTCATCACCCCGGCCGACCGGCCGTGGTCGTGGAAGCCGCTGCTCTGCCCGGGCAGCCAGCTGAGCAGCCAGACCTCGTAGCCGGGGCCGGTCTCCAGCCGCGCGTACCAGCGGGTGAGGGCGTCGTAGCGGACCAGCGGGGCCCAGCGGTCGCGGTCGGCGGCGATCTCCCGGACCAGGCGCGCGTAGCCGGCCACCGTGGTCGGGTGCGCCGGCAGGTCGGTGCGGGCGAGGTGCGGGAAGGCCAGCGGGTCGCCGGCGATGGAGACGTCGCTCAGACCGTCGGCCCAGCGGGCGGACGTGCCGGGGAGGGAACGCAGGGAAAGCTTGGCGCGGTCCCGATTGCGCTTGCGGATACGGGGCATTCGCACGGTCGATAGTCCTTGGATCGGCTGGTTCGGCGGGGATTCAGCCGGGTCCGCGGAGCTTTCGAGGGGGACTGTCTCGCGGGCGGCCTCTGGCTTACCTGGGCGGCGCGCGGTGGGACGCGAGCGCCTAGATACAGCGGGAACAGAGGCGACAGGAGAGCGAGCTCGCGGCACGACGGAGCGCGGCCTGGCGGCGGCTCCGGTGGACGGCGAACTCTGACATGGGAGCAAGGAGACCGCAAGAGAGGCGAGAGTGTCAACCCGAGCGGACGGACATTCAGGTCACATCCCGACTGAACCACCGGATGGGGTGATAAATCACCCTCTAGGTTTCGATGCGAAGATCGCCGGGAAGGCAGCCGGGTGACCCGGCAACCGCACTCGGGCCGCACGCGTCCCTCCTGTCGGAAGGAGGGCCGTTCCGGTCAGCGTTGACGGTGCGTCGACCCGCAAGTGGTTCTGGGGCGATCTGCCAACAGCTGCTACGAATGTCCGGGTTGTCCGGATATGTACACTATTCGTAACAGCTTGGTTCCGGGGAGTGAATCCTTGGCCCAATACCAGAGCTCGGCTTGACTGGGCCAGAGTGACGCAACTGTAATTTCACTCGTGTCGTTCCGCCGCTCCAGGCAACGGCAACACCACGGGGACGCCAAGAGGGGCAGAGGAGGCGCGCCAGATGAGCGAGCTCTTTGAGCTTTTGATCGGTGACGGCATCGAAGAGGAAGAAGAGGAACTCGGCTGGCAGGAGCGCGCGCTGTGCGCCCAGACCGACCCTGAGTCCTTCTTCCCCGAGAAGGGCGGCTCCACCCGCGAGGCCAAGAAGGTCTGCCTCGCCTGCGAGGTCCGGGCCGAGTGCCTGGAGTACGCGCTCGCCAACGACGAGCGGTTCGGCATCTGGGGCGGCCTCTCCGAGCGGGAGCGCCGCCGACTCAAGAAGAGCGCGGTCTGACCCCCGCCCGGACCCCCGGGCGGCGGCCCTGGGCCCCCCACCCGTGGCAGCGCCTCACCTGAGCGGTGGGGCGCTTCTCCATGCCCGTACTCCTTTCCCAGCCACATCTTCACCAGGACCGGGGGCATCGCGGCCATCCAGAGCCGTTAGTGTGGTGCGCCATCCGGATGTCCGGCATCCGGCATGCGCAACCGCCACCCGCGTTCGGACCGACGGCCCGCCCGGATGGCACTGCGACACCAACCGCCCTCCCACCGGAACCGGGGCCCGCGCACTCGATGACCGTCTACAGCCACCAGAGCGGCTTCGCCGCCGCCAGGCCGCCCGCGTACCCGCGCCACCTCGTCACCGCCGTGATCGTCTCGCACGACGGTGCCCGCTGGCTCCCGCAGGCGCTGGCCGGACTGCTCGGCCAGGACCGCCAGGTGCAGCGCATCCTCGCCGTCGACACCGGGTCCACCGACACCTCCCCGCAGCTGCTCCAGGACACCCTCGGCGACTGGCTCCCCGAGAGCGGCCCGCTGGTCCTCGGCCGCCGCACGGGCTTCGGCACCGCCGTCGGCCAGGCCGTGTTCAACAGCCCGCCGCTGCGCCCCGAGGACCTCCCGTACAGCCTGGACCCGTCCGGCTACGACCCGGTCACCGGTGGCTGGGACGACTACGGCGACCCGCTCGGCCACGAGGACGACCTCGGCCGCGGCGGCCCGCGCGAGACCCGCCCGGTCGAATGGCTCTGGCTGCTGCACGACGACTGCGAGCCGCAGACCGACGCCCTGCGCCGGCTGCTCCAGGTCGCCGACTCCACCCCGACCGCCGCCGTGGTCGGCCCCAAGCTGCGCAGCTGGTACGACCGCCGGCAGCTGCTGGAGGTCGGCGTCACGATCGCCCGCTCCGGCCGCCGCTGGACCGGGCTCGACCGCCGCGAGCAGGACCAGGGCCAGCACGACCAGGTCCGCCCGGTGCTGGCGGTCTCCTCCGCCGGCATGCTGGTCCGCCGGGACGTCTTCGAGGAGCTCGGCGGCTTCGACAAGGCGCTCCCGCTGATGCGCGACGACACCGACTTCTGCTGGCGGGTCAACGCGGCCGGCCACCGGGTCGTGGTCGCCCCGGACGCGGTGCTGCGGCACGCCGAGGCGGCCAGCCGCGAGCGCCGCGCCATCGACTGCGGCCCCGACCACCCGCACCGGGTCGACAAGGCCGGCGCGGTCTACACCCTGCTCGCCAACACCCGCCGCGCGCTGCTCCCGTACATGCTGCTGCGGCTGGTGCTCGGCACCCTGCTGCGGGTGGGGACCAACCTGGTCGGCAAGGACCCGCGGCAGGCCTTCGACGAGCTGGCCGGCCTCGGCCACGAGCTGATCCGGCTGCCCCGGCTGCTGCTCGCCCGCAAGCGCCGCAAGCGCACCCGCTCGGCCGACGCCGGCGACGACCGCAGCCTCTTCCCCGCCCCCGGCGCCACCGCCCGGCTCGCCGTCGAGCAGATGATCAGCTCGCTGGGGATCGGCGGCAGCGAGGACCCGGGCGCCGGTCGGCACGGCTCGGTCGAGTCCGGGCCCGGCGACGACGACGCCGACGACCTGGTGGTCGAGCAGTTCACCCTGCTCAAGAAGCTCGTCAAGCGCCCCGCGCCGCTGCTGTTCACCGCGCTCCTGCTGTTCGCCCTGGTCGCCTGCCGCGGCCTGATCGGCTCCGGGCTGCTCCAGGGCGGCGCCCTGCTGCCCGCCACCGACGGCGCGGCCGGCCTGTGGCGGATGTACGCGGACTCCTGGCACCCGGTCGGCAGCGGCTCCACCGCGACCGCGCCGCCGTACCTGGCGGTGCTCTCGGTGCTGTCCTGGGCGCTGTTCGGCCATGCCGACCTCGCGGTGACCCTGCTGGTGGTGCTCTCCATCCCGCTCGCGGCGGTCAGCGCCTACCTGGTCTCCCGCCCGCTGATCGAGTCCAAGCTGGTCCGGGCCTGGGCCAGCGCCAGCTACGCGCTGCTCCCGGCCGCCACCGGCGCCCTCGCCCAGGGCCGGATCGGCACCGCGGTGCTCGCCGTGCTGCTCCCGCCGCTGGCCCGCGCCGCGGCGATCAGCGCCGGCCTCGGCATCCGCAAGGAGACCGCCGCCAAGGGCGCCCGCCCCGGCTGGCGGTCGACCTGGATGACGGCCCTGATGCTCGTCCTTTGCACCGCCTTCGTCCCGCTCGCCTGGGCCATCGCCGTCCCGCTCTGCCTGGCCGCGCTGGCCTTCGCGGTGGTCCGCGGCGGCGCGTACGGCTCCGGCGGCGAGGCACTGCGGCTGCTCGGGCTGCGGGTGCTGGTGATCCTCGGGGTGCCCGTGCTGGTGCTCGCCCCCTGGTCGCTGCAGGTGCTCGCGCACCCCTCGCGGCTGCTGCTGGAGGCGGGGGTGGCCGGATTCAACGGCCCGTCCGCCACCTCCCTGGGCCTGGTCCTGGTCAACCCCGGCGGCGCCGGGGTGCCGCCGGTCTGGCTCTCGGTCGGCGTGGTGCTGGCCGCCCTGGCCGCGCTGCTGCGCGCCGACCGGCGGCGCGCGGTGCTCGCCGCCTGGGGCGCGGCCGGCGCCGGCCTGGTGTTCTCGGTCGCGGTGGCCGGCACCGCCGTCACCCCGGCCTCCGGCGGGCCCGCCGCGGCCGCCTGGGCCGGCCCGGCCACCCTGCTCACCGGTGTCGCCCTGCTGGCCGCCGCCGCGATCGGCGCCGACGGCGCCAACGCCCGGGTCTCCGGCATCGCCTTCGGCTGGCGCCAGCCGCTCGCCGCGGTGGTGGTCCTCAGCGCCGTCCTGGCGCCGCTGGGCACCGCCGTCTGGTGGGCCGTCACCGGGGCCCACGGCCCGCTGACCCGCACCGCCCAGGCCCAGGTCCCGGCCTTCATCGCCGAGGAGGCGAGCACCTCCGACCGGGCCCGCACCCTGGTGCTGGCCGGCCCCGCCGACGCCTCCTCGGTCTCCTACGCGCTGGTCCGCGGCTCCGGCCTGACGCTCGGCCAGGCCGAGGGCACCGTGGACGCGGGCACCGCCGGCGACCTCACCAAGCTGACCAGCCAGCTGCTGGCCGGCTCCGGCGGCGACCAGGCGGCCGCGCTGGCCGGCTACGGCGTCGAGTACATCGAGACCAAGGACCCGATCACCGCCAAGGTCCGGGACGTGCTGGACACCACCCCCGGCCTGACCAGGCTCAACCAGGGCAACGGCATCGCGCTCTGGCAGGTCACCGGGGCGGCCGGGGCCCGGGCGGTGCTGACCGACCCCAAGGGCCTCCCGGTGCCGCTCGCCTCCGGGGTGCACGACATCTGGACCGAGCTGCCGGCCGGGTCGGCCGGCCGCCAGCTGCGCCTCGCCGAGCAGGCCGACCCCAGGTGGCAGGCCACGCTGGACGGCAAGCCGCTGGAGGCGGTCACCCTGGACGGCTGGGCGCAGGGGTTCAAGCTCCCCGCCGAGGGCGGCCGGCTCGACGTGACCCGCGAGTCGAACCTGGTGCACACCGGCTGGATCGCGCTGCAGCTGCTGCTCGGCCTCACCGTCCTGGTGCTGGCCCTGCCCGGCCGCCGCAACCACAACGACGACGACCTCCCCGAGGAGGTCGCCGCCGCCCAGGCGCTGGCCGCCGCCGTCCAGGCCCAGGCACCCGCCCCGGGCAGCCGCCGGGCCCGCCGGATGGCCGAGCGCGGCGAGGGCGAGGGCGAGGGCGAGCCGGAGGGCGGCGTCTACGCCGCCGGGATCCCGGCACAGACCACCGGTGAGCCGGAGCCGGTCGAGGAGTTCACGCCCGCCGCCGAGCAGTACGCGGACCCGTACCAGGCCGATCCCTACCAGGCCGACCAGTACCGGAGCGACCCGTACCAGGGGGCGCCCTACCAGGACGGCGAGCAGTACCAGGACGGCCGCTACCAGGAGGACCCGTACGGCTACCAGGGCTACCCCGAGCAGCAGCCGGCCGGCAGCCCGTACGCCCCCCAGGCCGGGCAGCCCGGCGCCGACGGCCCGTACGCCCAGCCGCAGTACCCCGACCAGTACGCCCCGTACGGCTACGACCAGTACGCCGGCTACCCGAACGCGCCCGAGCAGCAGCCCTGGGCACCCGACGGGACCCAGCCGTACCCGCAGGCGTACCCCGAGGGCACCGACCCCTACGGCAACGGCGGTCACCCGCACCACCACGGATCGGGGAGCTGACCCGGTATGAAGAAGCCCAGCCTGAAGGCGCCCAAGCTCAAGGCGCCCACGCTCAAGAAGCCCGAGTTCGCCGCCGCCACGCTGTCCGGCGGCAGCCGCACCGGCCGTTCGCTGCTGGCCGCCGCGGTCGTCCTGGGCGTGGTCTTCGGCATCGCCGAGCTCCGCCCCCCGGTCACCCCGGCCGCCGCCGGGACCGCCGCCGGCGCCACCACCGCGCAGGTCGAGCGGACTTCGCTGGTGTGCCCGCAGCCGCTCCAGGGCGTCACCGGGAACACCGCGCTGTCGCTGTACTCACCGCTGGGCGCCACCGCGACCGGCGGCGCGGCGACGCTCAACGACGTCACCGTGCCGACGGCGGGGGCGCCCGCCCCGGCGCCCTCCGCCCCGGCCTCGGGGGCCCCGTCCGACGCGCCCGCCGGTGGCGCGGCCGCCCGGCTGGCGCTGGCCAAACCCGGCGCCCCGGCCACCGGACCGGCCGCCAACGGCGACCTCGCCCCCGGCACCGTCGCCGTGGCCACCGGCGCCCTCGCGCCGGGCTTCAGCGTCTCGCAGATCACCACCGTGACCGACCAGCAGGCCGTCGGCCTGTCCGGGGTCGGCTGCGTCCCCTCCGGCACCAGCTTCTGGTTCTCGGGCGCCAGCACCGTCCAGGGCCGGGTCGACTACGTCAGCCTGGTCAACGCCGAGGCGGGCCCGGCCGTGGTCGACCTCAAGCTGTACGGCCCCAAGGGCCCGATCGACAACGACGCGGCCAACGGCATCGCGATCGCCCCCGGCACCTCCGACGCGCTGAGGCTCAGCTCGCTCGCCCCGGGCGTCGACGACCTGGCGGTGCAGGTGCGGGTGCGCAGCGGCCGGGTCGGCGCCGGCCTGCACGCCGTGGAGAGCGGCAAGGGCGCGGACTGGCTGCAGCCCTCCGTCGCCCCGGCCCCCGAGGTGGTGATCCCCGGCCTGCCCGCGGACGCCTCCGCGGCCCGGCTGGTGGTCGCCGCGCCCGGCGAGGACGACGCCGACCTGAAGGTCCAGATCTCCGGCAAGAACGGCTGGTTCACCCCGGTCGACCACGAGACCCTGCACGTCAAGGCCGGCATGGTGACCGCGGTCGACCTGGGCCAGGTCACCCGCGGCGAGGTCGGCGCGATCCGGCTGACCACCAACGACCCGGCCCACCCCACCCCGGTGGTGGCCGGGGTCCGGGTCGACCGCGCCAAGAACGGCAAGTCGGACGCCGCCTGGCTGGCCGGCGCGGCCCCGGTGGGCGCGCGGGCCAACATCGCGGACAACCGCGGCGGCGGCCAGAGCCAGCTGATCCTCACCTCGAACGGCGAGGAGGCCAAGGTGAAGGTCACCGCCTCGGCCGGCAGCGGCGGCGGCAACCCCGTGAGCAAGGACCTGACCGTCCCGGCCGGCGCCACCGTCGCCCTGGACGTGCCCGATCCGGACGGTCTGAACGGCGTCTACGGCCTGACCGTCGAGACCGTCTCCGGCGGCCCGGTGATGGCCGCCCGGATGCTCACCGTCCCGACCAAGGACGTCCAGATGTTCACCATCCAGGCACTGGCGGACGACCACAGCACCGTCCGGCTGCCGCACGCCCAGGGCGACCCGGGACTGCTGCTGCGCTGACCGGGCCGCACCCGGCCCGGTACGCCTCGGCCCGCCGCCCGGCCCGGGCGGCGGGCCGGTCAGTCCTCGCCGTAGCGCGGGTCGATCGCGTCCGGGGAGAGGCCGAGCAACTCGGCCACCTGCTCGATCAGGATCTCGTGCACCAGCGCGGCCCGGTCCTCGCGCGCCTTCATCCGGATCTCCACCGGACGGCGATAGACCACGATCCGGCTGCGCCGCCCGGGCGCGGCCGGAATCACCCGCCCGAGCGGCACCGTCTCCGGCTCCCGCTCACCCTCCGCGGGGACCGGCACCTCCAGGACCGCGAACTCGACCTCCTGCAGCTGCGGCCACCGTCGCTCCAGCCGCTCCACCGACTCGCGCACGTAGTCGTCGAAGAGCTCGGAGCGGGTGAGCGAGATCGGCACCTGCGGCGGCGCCAGCGGCCCGCGCAGGCCGCGGCCGTGCCGATCACGGTGCCGGGAACGGCGTGGTGGTCCGGCCGGTGACACCGGAGGCTGGGGTGCGGAGCTGTCCATATCAAAGTCGAGCGTAGCCCTTGGCTGCTCGGAAGTGGACCATTCCGACACCCCGCGTGACGACGACACACCGGGTGGACCGGGGGCGGGTCTTCGCGGCCTGGTCAGGAGTGCGGTACCGTCCACCCTCGTGAGCTCTGTACGTCGTTGTTCGCGGACCGCGTGCGGCCGTCCGGCCGTCGCGACGCTGACGTACGTCTACGCGGACTCCACGGCCGTCCTCGGCCCGCTCGCCACCTACGCCGAGCCGCACTGCTACGACCTGTGCGCCGAGCACGCCGAGCGGCTCACCGCCCCGCGCGGCTGGGAGGTGGTCCGGCTCGCCGCCGACGTCAGCCCGCTGCGCCGCAGCAGCGACGACCTCGAAGCGCTGGCCAACGCCGTCCGCGAGGCGGCCCGCCCGCAGGAGCGCCCGCAGGACCGCACACCCCGTCAGGGCCGCCCCGGCGACGGCGACCCCGGCGAGTCCGGCCGCCGCGGCCACCTCCGGGTGCTGCGCTCGCCCGACAACTGAGGCCGCCGGGCGCACCGGTCCGCGGGCCCGGCGTCACCTGGGCCCCACCCGCTGCGGGTACGCTGCCCTTTCGTCCGAGCAGACACACACCGGGAGCAGTCAGGTGCGGGACCTCAAGCAGCTTGTGAAGGCCTACGACGTCCGGGGTGTGGTGCCGGACCAGTGGGACGAGTCCCTGGCCCGTGCGTTCGGCGCGGCGTTCGTCAAGGTGGTGGGTGCGTCGGCGATCGTGGTCGGCCACGACATGCGCCCCTCCTCGCCGGGCCTGACCCGGGCCTTCGCCGAGGGCGCCGCCGCCCAGGGCGCGGACGTGGTGGAGATCGGCCTCTGCTCGACCGACCAGCTGTACTACGCCAGCGGCAGCCTCGACCTGCCCGGCGCGATGTTCACGGCCAGCCACAACCCGGCGCAGTACAACGGCATCAAGCTCTGCCGGGCGGGCGCGGCCCCGGTCGGCCAGGACACCGGCCTGGACGAGATCCGCGAGCTGGTGGAGTCCTGGCTGGACGCCGACGGCGCCGTCACCGTCCCCGCCTCGGACGCCACCCCCGGCACCCTGAGTGCCCAGGACAGCCTGGCCGGCTACTGCGCGCACCTGCGCTCGCTGGTCGACCTCACCCCGATCCGCCCGCTCAAGGTCGTGGTGGACGCCGGCAACGGCATGGGCGGCCACACCGTGCCCACCGTCTTCGCCGGCCTGCCGCTCGACCTGGTGCCGATGTACTTCGAGCTGGACGGCACCTTCCCCAACCACGAGGCCAACCCGCTCGACCCGAAGAACCTGGTCGACCTGCAGGCCGAGGTGGTCAAGGCCGGCGCCGACATCGGCCTGGCCTTCGACGGCGACGCCGACCGCTGCTTCGTGGTGGACGAGCGCGGCGAGCCGGTCTCGCCGTCCGCGATCACCGCCCTGGTCGCCGCCCGCGAGATCGCCCGGGCCCGGGCGGCCGGCGAGGACAAGCCGACCGTCATCCACAACCTGATCACCTCCTGGACGGTCGCCGAGGTGGTCCAGGAGCTCGGCGCCGAGCCGGTCCGCACCCGGGTCGGCCACTCCTTCATCAAGCAGGAGATGGCCCGCACCGACGCGATCTTCGGCGGCGAGCACTCCGCGCACTACTACTTCCGCGACTTCTGGCGGGCCGACACCGGCATGCTGGCGGCCCTGCACGTGCTCGCCGCCCTCGGCGGCCAGGACGGCACCCTCTCCGAGCTGACCGCCCGCTACGACCGCTACGCAGCCTCCGGCGAGATCAACTCCACCGTGGCCGACCAGCACGCCCGCACCGAGGCCGTCCGCGCCGCCTGGGGCGAGCAGCCCGGCGTCACCGTCGACGAACTGGACGGGCTCACCGTCGCCGGCTCCGACTGGTGGTTCAACCTGCGCGCCTCCAACACCGAGCCGCTGCTGCGCCTCAACGTCGAGGCCAAGGACCCGGCCCGGATGGCCGAGGTCCGCGACGCCGTCCTGGCGCTGGTCCGGGCCTGACCCGGCCGGGCCCGCCACCGGGCCCGCCCGAGCGGCGGACAGATCGCCGAGGCGCTGACTGCGCAGGTGCCCCGGCCGGTAGTGTTGCTACCGGTCGGGGCACCCGCATACCCGCCCCCCTCCGTACGAAGCTGGAGCCCTACGCCATGAGCCTGCCGTCCTCCCTGCTGGAGATCCTGGTCTGCCCGCAGTGCCACGCCCCGCTGACCGAGCAGGTCCAGGGCGAGGAGCACGAGCTGCGCTGCACCGGGGAGACCTGCGGCCTGGTGTACCCGGTCCGCGACGGCATCCCGGTGCTCCTCCTGGACGAGGCCCGCCGCCCCTCCTGACATCCCGTCCGGTCACCCGCTGGAGGCCAGCCGCATGCTCGACGACTCCCTGCTCGACGACCCGGCCGCCCTGCTGCGCGCCGACCGGCAGCACGCCCTGCTCGCGCTGGCCGGGGTCGGCGCCAGGATCCGGATCGCCTCCCGGCTCGCCGACGCCGCCGGCCTGGCGGGGCTGCGCCCCGAGGGGCGGCCGCGGACGGTCGTGGTCGCGGGCAGCGGCAGCGCGCTGAACGCCGGCGCGATGCTCGCCGCGCTGGCGGTGCCCAACTGCCAGGTGCTCCCGCTGGCGCCGACCGAGTCCCGGCCGGCCGGGCCGGTCTTCACCGCCGGGCTCGGCTGGCAGCTGCCCGGCTGGGTCGGCCCGCTGGACCTGGTGGTGCTGGCCTCCGCCCAGGGCATCGAGGGCGGCCTGGTCTCGCTCGCCGAGCAGGCCTACACGCGGGGTTGCGCGATCGCCGTGATCTCCCCGGAGAGCAGCCCGCTGGCCGAGGCCGCCCTCCAGGTCCGCGGCCTGCCGCTGCCCTTCGCGCCGAGCGCGGTGGAGGACGGCGGGCGGCCGCGGACCGACGAGCCGGACCTGCCGGCCGAGGACCCGGGCGCGCTCTGGGCCTTCCTGGCGCCGCTGCTCGCGCTGGCCGAGAAGACCGGGGTCACCCAACTCGCGCCGGGCTCGGTGGCCGCCGCCGCCGACCGGCTGGACGAGGTGGCGGTGCGCTGCCGCCCGGACGCCCAGGCGTACACCAACCCGGCCAAGGCGCTGGCGGCACAGCTCTCCGGCACCGTCCCGCTGGTGTGGGCGGCCGGCCCGGTGACCGCCGCCGCGGCCGGCCGGTTCGCCGCCGTGCTGGCGGACCGGGCCGGGCTGCCGGCGCTGCCCGGCCGGCTGCCCGCGGTGCTCACGGCGCACCGCGGCATGTTCGTCGGGCGGCTGGGCGCGGGGGCCGACCCGGAGGACTTCTTCCGGGACCGGGTGGAGGAGCCAGAGACGCTCCAGCTCCAGGTGGTGCTGCTGCGGCACACCCCGGGCGTGGAGGAGCTGAACGAGGCCGGCCACAGCGTGGCCCGGGCCCGCCGGCTCGCCGACGCCCACGAGGTCCGGCTCACCGAGTACACGTCGAGCTTCGAGGACCCGCTGCAGGCCCTGGCCGAACTGGTCGGACTCACCGACTTCGCCGCGGTCTACCTGGGCCTGGCGAGCTAGGGCTTGCCGGACAAGCCCTAGGGCTTGTCCGACCCGCCCTGGTCCGGTTCGCCGAGGGGGAGCAGGACCCGGAAGCGGGTGTTGCCCGGTTCGGACTCGACCCGCAGGTCGCCGTGGTGCTTGTTGACCACGATGCGCCAGGAGATGTCGAGCCCGAGCCCGGTGCCCTCGCCGACCGGCTTGGTGGTGAAGAAGGGCTCGAAGATCCGCTCCCGGATCTCGTCGGGCACGCCCGGCCCGGTGTCGCCGAACTCGACCAGCACCTGCTCGTGGTCGCGCGCGGTGCGGACGGTCAGGGTGCCGGCGCCGGCCATCGCGGCGAGCGCGTTGTCGATCAGGTTCGTCCAGACCTGGTTGAGCTCCCCGGGGTACGCCGGGATGTGCGGCAGCGTCAGGTCGTAGTCGCGGACCACCGCCACCTCGGACGGGATCTTGCCGGCGAGCATCAGCAGCGTGCTGTCCAGCAGCTCGTGCACGTCGATCACCCGGTGCGGCGCCCGGTCCAGCTGCGAGTACTGCTTGGCCGCACCGACCAGCGCCGAGATCCTGGTGGAGGAGTCCTCGATCTCGTTCATCAGCAGCTCGGTCTCGACCGTGTAGTGCAGCCAGCGCAGCGCGCCCTCCAGCTTGCCCGCCCCGACCGCGGCCTCGACCCGGCCGAGCCAGCCGGTGTCCAGGCCCGCCTGGACGAAGGCCGGTCCGAGCTGCCAGCCGTCGGTGATCCCCCGCTCGTCCAGCCAGTCGTCCACGGCGTCCTCGCGGTCCGCCGCCTCCAGCGGCCCGAGGGTGACGGACTTCGTGGCGGCGACCTGGTCGACCGCCTTGTCCTGGAGCGTGATCAGGGCCTCCATCCCCTCCACCGGGTACGAGCCGGTGGCGAGCGCACCGAGCTTGTGGCGCATCCCGGCGACCCGTTCGCGCAGCGCGGCGGTGGCCCGCAGCGCGGCGGTCGCGGGGTTGTTCAGTTCATGGGTGAGGCCGGCCGACAGCGACCCGAGGGCGAGCAGCCGCTCGCGCCGGCCGACCGCCTCCTGGGTCACCTGCACGCCGAGGAAGAGCCCTTCCAGCAGATGGACGGCCATCGGGAACCACTCGCGCATCAGCCGCGCGAACGTCTCGGCGGACAGCACGAAGAACCGCGAGGGCGCCACGGCCCGCAGCGAGCTGGTGTACAGCTGTGGCGTCCGGTCGCCGAGGTAGGCCTGGAAGGCGCCCGCGTACACGCCGCGCTGGGACGTCCGGGTCACCTCGATGTCGTCCACGCCGACCCGCCGGGAGAGCACGATCGTGCCGTCGAGCAGGACGTAGAAGCAGGTCGCGGCGTCGCCCTCGGCGTACACCGGGCCGGCCGGGGCCTGCTCCACCCGCCCCTCGCGGCACAGCCAGTCCAGCTGCTCCGGGGCCAGGTGCTCGAACAGGAAGAGCGTGCGGAGCTCCGCGGGGCTGCACACGGGCGGAGTGGTCACAGGTCTCACAGCCTCTCCAGGTACCGGTGCACCAGCATCACGGCCATGGCGCCCTCGCCGACCGCCGACGCGACCCGCTTGGCCGACTCCGAGCGCGCGTCACCGGCCACGAAGACGCCGGGGACGCTGGTCTCCAGGTGGTACGGGGCCCGGTCCAGCGGCCAGCCGGCGGGCGGCTGCCCGCCGGGCGACAGGTCGGGCCCGGCGACGACGAAGCCGCGGCCGTCGCGGGTCACCACGCCTTCGAGCCAGTCCGTCAGCGGCGCGGCACCGATGAACACGAACAGCCACTGGGCGTCGACCCGCTCGGTACGGCCGGTCCCGGTGTCCCGCAGGGTGATCTGCTCCAGGTGGTCGGTGCCGTGCGCCTCGACCACCTCGGTGGCGGTGCGCACGGCGATCCCGGGCAGGTCGGCGATCTGCTGCACCAGGTAGTGCGACATCGACCTGGTCAGCGAGGCCGCGCGCACCAGGATGGTCACCGAGCGGGCGCCCCTGGCCAGGTACACGGCGGCCTGGCCGGCCGAGTTCGCGCCGCCCACGATGTACACGTCCTTGCCCGCGCAGCCGGCCGCCTCGGTCAGCGCCGAGCCGTAGTAGACGCCGCGGCCGGTGAGTTCGGCGACCCCGGGGGCGTCCAGCTGCCGGTAGCTGACGCCGGTCGCCAGGATCACGGTGTGGGCCGCGATCGCGGAGCCGTCCGCGAAGCGCACGGTCCTGGACGGCCCGTTCACCTCCAGGGCGGTCACCTCGCGCGCGGTCAGCATCTCGGCCCCGAACCGGGCGGCCTGGCGCCGGGCCCGCTCGGTCAGCTGGGCGCCGGACACGCCGTCGGGGAAGCCCAGGTAGTTCTCGATCCGCGAGCTCTGGCCGGCCTGGCCGCCGGTCGCGGTGCGTTCGACCAGCACGGTCCGCAGGCCCTCGGACGCGCCGTAGACCGCCGCTCCCAGGCCGGCCGGGCCGCCGCCGATCACGACGAGGTCGTAGAAATCCGCCGAGGGGGTGGTCGCCAGGCCGACCCGGCTCGCCAGCTCGGTCCCGTCCGGCTCGACCAGCGCCTCGCCGTCCGGGGTGATCACCAGCGGCAGCCGCATGCCGTCCTCGCCGGCGGCGGCGAGCAGGCGCTGTCCCTCGGGCTCGTCCGAGGGGTACCAGCGGTAGGGCACCTGGTTGCGGGCGAGGAACTCCCGGACCTCCGAGGAGTGCGCCGACCAGCGGTGCCCGACCACCCTGGTCTCCGGCACCGGCCGGTGGTCGGAGGCCAGCCAGGTCTCCAGCAGGTCGTCCACCACCGGGTAGAGCTTCTCCTCCGGCGGGTCCCAGGGCTTCAGCAGGTAGTGGTCGAGATCCACCACGTTGATCGCGTCGATCGCCGCGCCGGTGTCCGCGTAGGCGGTCAGCAGCACCCGCCGCGCCCCGGGGTAGACGTCCATCGCCTGTTCGAGGAACTCGATGCCGTTCATCTGCGGCATCCGGTAGTCGGCGAGGATCACCGCGACCAGGTCGCCGCGCAGCTTCATCTCGTTCAGCGCGTCGAGCGCCGACGCCGCGGTCTCCGCCCGCACCACCCGGTGGGTGCCGCCGTAGCGGCGCCGCAGGTCGCGGGCGACCGCGCGGGACACCCCGGGATCGTCGTCGACGGTGAGGATCACCGTCCGCGGTGCCTCGCCGGTCTCAGCCATGGCCGTCCTCGTCCTCGCGTCGTCCGCCGCTCCGGCGATCGCACCGGGTCGGCCCGGCACCCGCCGCCCCGAACCGATTCTCTGCCCGGACCACCCGATGCTGCCTCTCGGAGCGCCGGCTCCCGGCGTACCGGCGGCGAGGCGGCCGGCCGGCATCGGGATAATGTGCGCTCGACACACCACGGCCGGACTGCCCCGGCCCCAGTCGGAGGGACCCGACCACAGCATGAGTACCGAAGGCGGCACCAAGGCACTGGTCGCGGCGCTGTCCGCGAACCTGGCGATCGCGGCGGGCAAGTTCGTGGCCTTCGCCTTCTCCGGCTCCTCCTCGATGCTCGCCGAGGGCGTCCACTCGGTGGCCGACTCCGGGAACCAGGTGCTGCTGCTGATCGGCGGCAAGCGGGCCGCCCGGGAGGCCGACGCCGAGCACCCGTTCGGGTACGGGCGCGAGCGGTACGTCTACGCCTTCCTGGTCGCCGTGGTGCTGTTCAGCGTGGGTGGCCTGTTCGCCTGCTTCGAGGGCTACGAGAAGATCCACGACCCGCACGAGCTGGACAGCTGGTACTGGCCGGTGGGCGTGCTGGTCTTCGCCATCCTGATGGAGGGCTGGTCCTTCCTGACGGCCTACCGCGAGGCGGTCAAGGACAAGGGCACGCACGCCTGGACCTCCTACATCCGCCGGGCCAAGGCCCCGGAGCTGCCGGTGGTGCTGCTGGAGGACACCGGCGCCCTGATCGGCCTGGTGCTCGCGCTGCTCGGCGTCGGCCTCACCGTGATCACCGGCAACGGCGTCTGGGACGGCATCGGCACGCTGGCGATCGGCATCCTGCTGGTGGTGATCGCGGTCGTGCTGGCGGTGGAGACCAAGTCCCTGCTGGTCGGCGAGTCCGCCAACCAGGAGGTGGTCTCCGACATCCGGGACGCCCTGGTCGACCACGACTCGGTCACCGGCGTGATCCACATGCGCACCCTGCACGTCGGCCCGGAGGAGTTGCTGGTGGCCGCCAAGATCGGGGTCAACGCCGAGGACACCGCCGCGCAGATCGCCGAGGCCATCGACCTGGCCGAGGCCCGGGTCCGGCGGGCCGTCCCGATCGCCCGGGCGATCTACCTGGAGCCCGACATCTACAGCGCCGAGAAGGCCGCCGCCGGCCCCGACCCGGAGGCCACCCCCGGCGGCCCCGGCCCCGCGGCGCACTGAGCCCGCACGGCCCCGGCCGTGACCGGAACCGGGTGTGTGCGCCCCGGCGCACCGCCCGGTCGGTGTAGATTCGTCGGCAGAGCCAAACGTCGCTGCTGATGGCGGTCGGGCCGCGCCGGTGCGCGGGTCGAGGGAGAGAGGTCCTCCGACGGATTGTGCCGCAGCAGAGGGCCATACCCGCGGCCGCTCTGCAGCTCAGCACACCCGTTCCCAGGCCCACCGCAGCGAGGAGCCCCCGCATGTCGTCGAACCCCACCGGTGACTTCAAGGTCGCCGACCTCTCCCTGGCCCCGTTCGGCCGCAAGGAGATCCAGCTCGCCGAGCACGAGATGCCCGGCCTGATGTCGATCCGCAAGGAGTACGCGGCCTCCCAGCCGCTGGCCGGCGCCCGGATCACCGGCTCGCTGCACATGACCGTGCAGACCGCCGTGCTGATCGAGACGCTGACCGCGCTCGGCGCCGAGGTCCGCTGGTGTTCCTGCAACATCTTCTCCACCCAGGACCACGCCGCCGCCGCCATCGCGGTCGGCCCGGAGGGCACCCCGGAGAACCCGGCCGGCGTCCCGGTCTTCGCCTGGAAGGGCGAGACCCTGGAGGAGTACTGGTGGTGCACCGAGCAGGCGCTCACCTGGCCCGACGGCCAGACCCCGAACATGATCCTGGACGATGGCGGTGACGCCACCCTCCTGATCCACAAGGGCGTCGAGTTCGAGAAGGCCGGCGAGGCCCCGGACCCGTCCACCGCGGACAACGAGGAGTACCGCCTCATCCTGGAGGTGCTCAACCGCACCCTGACCGACTCGCCCGCCAAGTGGACCGAGATCGCCGCCACCATCAAGGGCGTGACGGAGGAGACCACCACCGGTGTCCACCGCCTGTACGAGATGCACCGCGACGGCAAGCTGCTGTTCCCGGCCATCAACGTCAACGACTCGGTGACCAAGTCGAAGTTCGACAACAAGTACGGCTGCCGCCACTCGCTGATCGACGGCATCAACCGCGCCACCGACGTCCTGATCGGCGGCAAGGTCGCCGTCGTGGCCGGCTACGGCGACGTGGGCAAGGGCTGCGCCGAGTCGCTGCGCGGCCAGGGCGCCCGGGTCATCGTCACCGAGATCGACCCGATCTGCGCGCTGCAGGCCGCGATGGACGGCTACCAGGTCGCCACCCTCGAGGACGTCGTCGAGACCGCCGACATCTTCATCACGACGACCGGCAACAAGGACATCATCATGGCCTCGCACATGGCCCGGATGAAGCACCAGGCCATCGTCGGCAACATCGGCCACTTCGACAACGAGATCGACATGGCCGGCCTCGCCCAGCTCCCCGGCGTGGTGAAGACCGAGGTCAAGCCGCAGGTCCACGAGTGGCGCAAGGCGGACGGCCGCACCATCATCGTGCTCTCCGAGGGCCGCCTGCTGAACCTGGGCAACGCGACCGGCCACCCGTCGTTCGTGATGTCCAACTCCTTCGCGAACCAGACCATCGCGCAGATCGAGCTGTTCACCAAGACCGAGCAGTACCCGGTCGGCGTCTACGTCCTCCCCAAGCACCTGGACGAGAAGGTCGCCCGCCTCCACCTGGACGCGCTCGGCGTCAAGCTCACCACCCTGACCAAGGAGCAGGCCGACTACATCGGCGTCCCGGTCGAGGGCCCGTACAAGGCGGACCAGTACCGCTACTGATCCGGTACCGATCCGGTCCGATCGCGACGGCGCCCGGCACCCCTTCACGGGGGTGCCGGGCGCCGGTGCGTGGGGCTGCGTAGGCTTCGGGCCATGCCCAACGGCCGCTACTCGCTCCACGACACCCACGACCACGTCCTGCTGGGCGAGGAACGCTTCAGCTGCGCCCCCGGCCCGGCGGGCTGGCGCTACGTGTCCAAGACCTACGGCCCGGACGGCGGCACGCTCGGCACCACCGACCTCACCCTCGACTCCCGCAGCCGCCCGCTGCGGCTGGAGGTGCGGGCCGGTGGCTGGCAGGTGCGGGGCGGTGCGGTCGACGGGGTCGCCTGGGTCCGGACCGACGCCGCCGATCCGGGCGGTGCACAGGCCGTCGAGGGCTACGACCGGGCGCACGCCTTCACCGGCAGCTCGCCGGCCTTCCTGGTGGCCACCGCCCGACTGCTCCGGCTACGCCCGGGCGGCAGTGCCCGGATCAGGCTGGTCCGCCTCACCGATCCGGTGCTCGCGCCGCACACCGTGGACCAGGGCTGGCAGCTGGAGGGCGTCGAGACGCACGAGACGGACAGCGGCCCGCTCCAGGTGGAGCGCTACCAGGTGGCCGACCTGGCCACCGGCGAGCAGGCGGTGGTCCACCTGGCGGGCGACGTGGTGCTCGCCGCGCCCGGCATCGAACTGGAGGAGCTGGAGTCCCCGCCCAACCGGTGGCCCGTCGAGTACGGGGGCTGAGCGGCGGCCCGATCGAGGCGGGTGGCCCGATCGAGGCGGTGGCCGTTCAGGCCGGGGGCGCGAAGCCTTCGGCGGCGGGCTGTGCGGCGGGGTCCTTGGTGAGTCCCCATGCGGGTTCCTCGGCGGGCGTCGCCGGGGGCGCTACCGGGGGCGCCGCGGCAGGGGCCTGCGGCTGCTGGTGCTGCTGGTACTGCTGGTGTTGCTGGGGGGCCTGCGGCTGGGGCTGCTGGAAGGTCTGCGCGCCCCCCCACTGGCCGGCGCCGGCGGCGGCGGTGGCCCGGGCCCACTCCCTGCGCTGCCGCTCCGTCAGCACCGCGCCCAGGTACATCGCCGGCATCAGCCCGTACGGCGCCGGGCGCCCGGTGTGCCCGGCCAGGTCCGTCGACAGCCGCTGCGCCATCCCCGCCGCCACGGCGGGGTCGAGCTGGTCGAGCCGGCCGAGGAATTGGCGGATCGCCAGCCACAGCGGTTCCGGGACGGCGGAGAGGTCCATCGCCACCAGGTCGTTCCCGAGCATGTGCAGCACTTGCGGCGGCACCTGCGGCAACGCGCCGTGGCCGAGCACCCCCGCCGGCACCCGCTCGCGGACCACCAGGGTGCCGGCGAAGATGTCGCCGAGCCGCTTGCCCTCCGGGGAGATCAGCGAGGTGATCACCGCAGGGGCACCGGCCAGCGAGAACTCGACCACCCCGACCAGGCCGCGCACCAGCGTGTGGCGGAACCGCACCGGTCCGCCGTCGGTCCGTACGGCCCGCAGCCCGAGCGCCAGCTTGCCGAGCGAGCGGCCCTTGGAGAGCGTCTCGACCAGGATCGGCAGGATCGCCGCGTAGAACACGAATATCGACAGCATGATCGCGGCGATGGCGGCCTCGTCGGCATCGCCGGCCACGGCGATGGCCACCATGCTCGTGACGATCCAGCCGATGAACTGGACCACCGTGTCGATCAACCGGGCCAGCGCCCGGCTGGGCAGCTTCGCCGCCCGCAGCCCCAGGACGACCGCCTCACCTGTCACCAGGTCGCTCACAACACCCACCGCTCACTCGTGGCAGCCGGACGGCCCGCCCCCCGCAATGCACCAGCGCCAAACAGTACGGGGGCGGTCCGTCGGCCGGAAGACTGGTACCGCCCCTGACGGGCAGCCCCGGTATCGCCTGCCGGGCCGCCCGCCACCTCTGGCAAGCTAGGCGCACCCGGGCCCGGGCGTGCCCCGCCCGCGGTCCTCACCCGCCGTCACCCCGCAGCCCTGGAGCGAGCCGCATGGACCTGGACGTCTTCGTCGCCACTCACCAGGCGCAGTGGCAGCGTCTGGAGACCTTGAGCCGGCGCCGCCGGCTCAGCGGCGAGGAGGCCGACGAGCTGATCGCCCTCTACCAGCGGGCCACCAGCCACCTCGCCCAGGTCCAGGCGACCGTCCCGGACCCGGTCCTGGAAGGCCGGCTGACCACCCTGGTCGCCCGCGGGCGGGGAGCGGTGACCGGTGCCCGTACCTCCTCGTGGCGCGACGTGGGTCGGTTCTTCGCGGTCAGCTTCCCCTCCGCCCTGTACCGGGCGCGCCTGTGGTGGATACCGATCGCGCTGCTCTCGCTGGCCCTCACGGTGGTGATCGCCTGGTGGGTGGCGACCCACCCGGAGGTCCGGGACAGCATCGCCACCCCCGAGGCGTTCCAGGAGCTGACCAAGCCGGGCGGCCAGGCCGAGGCCTACTACTCGGAGCACCCGGCCAGCGCCTTCGCCGCCCAGGTGTGGACCAACAACGCCTGGATCGCCGTCCAGTGCCTGGTCTACGGCGTCCTGCTCGGTATCCCGGTCATCCCGGTCCTGCTGGGGAACGTGGTCAACCTCGGCGTGGGAATCGGGATGATGGCCGCGGCCGGCCGACTCGACCTCTTTCTGGGTCTGCTCATCCCGCACGGCCTGCTCGAACTCACCGCCGTCTTCGTCGCCGCCGGAATGGGCCTGCGCCTGGGCTGGACGATCATCAGCCCCGGCCCGCGCACCCGCGCCACGGCGATCGCCGAGGAGGGCCGCGCCACCATCGGCATGGCGCTCGGCCTGACGGTGGTGCTGCTGGTCTCCGGCATCCTGGAAGCCTTCGTCACCCCGTCCGGCCTACCGACCTGGGCCCGGGTCGGGATCGGCGTCCTGGCGGAGGTCCTGTTCCTCGTCTACGCCCTCGTGCTGGGCCGACGTGCCGCCTCCCGCGGCGAGTTCGGAGATGTCGAGGAGGCGGACCGGGCCGACCTCCAGCCCGTCGCAGCCTGAGCTCCGGACCTGGTAAGGTCATGATCATCCCCCCGGAACCATTGACGTGGTACCGGTCGGCTAGTAGATTTGAACGGTTGGGTCCCGCTGGACAACGGCGGGGACCGGGCGTAGTGTCTACGACACCGCCAAGCCTGGGCATCGCATCCACTCGGATGTTGGCCGGCAAAGCGAAAAACCTCCCGAGTCTGAGCACTCAGAAGCTTTGATAAGCTTCTCGGCGAAGTCGAAGGAAACCCCCTCAGCGGGAATTCGGAGAAACGAAAGCCGGTAAAACGGCCGGGAAACATCTGATAAGCTGAGAACACGAAAGAACGAAGCGCCCGGAGGGCCCGCTGGAAGGCGGTCCGAAGGAAGTGTCCGTTCCTTGAGAACTCAACAGCGTGCCAAAAGTCAACGCCAGATATGTTGACATCCCCGGCCGGTCCATTGGATCGGTTGGA
>NZ_JBFAQT010000049.1:0-43042 GCF_040678895.1 Kitasatospora sp. NPDC049258 | reverse complement strand
CCCGATATCACCCCCGTGTACCAGACCGATTTCCCGACGCCTCCGATCTCCCCTTCCCCCCCCCCCCCCCCCGGCCGGGGGGCCCCCCCCGGGGGGCGGGGGCGCCGGGGGGGGGCCGGCCGGCCGCCTGACAGGTCGTCGATCCAGAACCGCTCCCGGAAGCGCTCCCGCAGCCGGGCGGCCCAGGCCCGCCACTCCTCGGCGCCGGGGCGGTCGAAGCCGGCGAGCAGGTCCGCCCCGTGCAGGGCGGCCCGGTGAGCCAGCGCCTGGACCTCGCACCTGGCCGCCGCCGGGCGCGCGGCCCGGTCCTCGGCCGTCCGGCTCAGGTCGATGACGAAGCCCTCCGGCCCCTCGATGCCGTCGCCGAGCGCCCCGCGCAGGGTGCTCAGCGCCCGCTCGGCGGCCGGCAGCAGCTCGGCCACCTCCTGGCGCGGCAGGCCCCACCGCCAGGCCTCGGCCAGGACGGTGACGAACAGCAGGGTCGCTTCAGTCGCGGTGCAGGACGGCGGCAGCTCGGGGCCGGCGTGCCTCAGCGGCCCCGGGATCAGACCGTCCGGGCGGCCGTGCGGCCCGGCCTCCGTCGGGCCTGCGGGCGCTGTGGTGTCGGCTCCCGGCCCGCGCGCACCGGTCTGGGGCGCGGCCGAGGGGCCGCCCGCCAGGTGCTGGCGCCTGGCGAGGGCACGCAGAGTGCCGACTGCCAGCCGGGTGCCCAGCGGGAGGGTCAGCCGGGCCGCCCAGAGCGCGTCGGCGGCGGTCAGACCGAATCTCCAGGGCGCACCGGAGGCGGCGTAGAGGTCGGTCGGCCGGTCCGGGTCGGCGATCAGCAGACCGCCGAGGGTGTCCAGCGAGCGGGCGACGAGCTGCACCACCCGGGCGTCGTCGCTGCGGATCTCGGGTTCGGCCCAGGGCAGTGCGACGCCCGGGCCGCGGCCGGTCGGCGGACGGACCGCCGCCGGGGCGGTCTCCAGCTCGGCCCGCAGCTCGACCGACCAGCGGGCGCCGGCCTGCACCTCCAAGTCCCAGCGCAGCACCCCCGCCCCGGCCAGCACCGCGTGCGGGGAGGGCTGGGCCGACACCGTGGCGCTGCGGCCCTGGCCCGTCCAGCGCAGCCCGGCGGACTGCACCTGTCCGGGCAGGTCCGCCGAGCGCCGGCCGGCGGCGACATCGGTGAGCAGCCCGAGATCGGTACCGAGCGCGATCTCCAACGGGAGGCGGGCCGGCCGGGCCCCGGTGTTGCGGATGGTGACGCTCTCCACACCGTCCGCGTGACGCAGCCGCTCCACGGTGAGGGCCGGGTCCGGATCCGGGTCGCCGGGCAGCCGGACCGCGCCGAGGAAGCGAGCGGTGGCCGCCGAGGTGAGGGTGCCCTGGAGCGGCATCGGCTCGATGCCGCCGAGCCGCAGCTCCATCCGGGCGAGGGTGCGGACGCCGGCCCGGAAGAAGCCGTGCAGGCCTTGGCCCCTGAGCTGGCCGTCGGGGCCGGAGGCGGCCATCGCCGGCGCGTTGACGCACAGCACGGCGTCATGGGCGGCCACCTGCTGGGGCCTGGGCGGCGGGGGCGCCTGGCGGGGCGGGGCGGCGGGCTGCTGGCCGAGCCGCGGACCACCGGCCGGCGGACCCGCCGGCGGCGGGCCACCGAACTGCGGGCCGCGCGGGCCCCCGGCGCCGGCCCGGGGCGCACCCGGCGGCGCGGGCGGCACGGTCGGCGGCGCGGGCGGCACGGTCGGCGGCGCGGGCGGCACGGTCGGCGGCGCGGGCGGAGCCGGTGGCGCCGTGGTCGGAGCCGGTGGCGGCGCGCTCGGGGCGGCCTGCGCCCCTGTCTGTGCTGGCCTCATGGTGGTCACCGGGCTCTCCTCCCCTTGCTCGACCGGTCTGCTCGTACTCGTCGTGGTGCGCCGAAGGCGAGCCCGTCCGCTCACGATCGGTGGTGCAGCGCCGCCCCTGCGGCCCGCCCGCCGGATCGGGCCAGGGCCGTCCCGGAGAGTACAGCCCCCGGTACTGCCCGTGCGGCCGAACCGGCGGCGACAGGGCTCGCCCCGGACCATCGGCGACCGCCGGGTCACGGTGGTCACCGCCGGTCGGCGGTCGGACCCCGGGGGTGTCCCGCAGGGTGAACGCACCGCACCTGCCCCAGGTCACGCCGGTCCGGCGCGCCCCCCTGGCACGGACCGCACTGCGGACTCCGCCGGAGCACCGGCGGGCCCGCGCATCGCCTCCCGGCTGCCCCGCGCCGTGGCCGCCCCGGGCGGTGACCCGGCCGCGGCAGTCCGTGCGCGCCGTCAGGATACGGTGCGGGAGCGACGGCGCCCGCACCGGAGACCCCGGCAGCGACTGCCGCACCACCCCTGTGACCAGCACGGACCGAGGAGTTGCATGTCCGCCACCAGCCGGCTGCCCGGAATCGTCACCACCGACCACGTGTTCCGCGTGCCGCTCGACCACCAGCGCCCCGAGGGGGAGCGGATCGAGGTGTACGCCCGCGAGGTGGTGGCCGCAGGACGTGAGGACGAGCACCTGCCGTGGCTGCTCTTCCTGCAGGGCGGCCCCGGCGGCAAGGCGGCCCGGCCGCACGGCCGGGACGGCTGGCTGGGCCGCGCCCTGGACGGCTACCGCGTGCTGCTGCTCGACCAGCGCGGCACCGGACGCTCCACCCCGGCCAACCGCCGGACCCTGGCCCGCCGCGGTGACGCCCGTCTGCAGGCGGAGTACCTGACGCACTTCCGCGCCGACTCGATCGTCCGGGACGCCGAGCTGATCCGCCGTCTGCTGCTGGGCGAGGACAGCAGCTGGAGCGTGCTCGGGCAGAGCTACGGCGGCTTCTGCATCCTGACCTACCTCTCGCTGGCGCCCGCGGGCCTGCGCGAGGCATTCGTGACGGGCGGCCTGGCCGGCCTGCGCAGCTCTGCCGACGACGTCTACCGCGCGGCCTACCCGCGGGTGGCGGACAAGAACACGGCGCACTACCGCCGGTACCCGCAGGACATCGAGGCCGCCCGCCGGATCGCGGAGCACCTGCTCGCCCACCCGGCGGCGCTGCCGGACGGCGGCGTGCTCACCGTGCAGGCCTTCCAGGCCCTCGGCCTGCTGCTCGGCGGCGGTGCGGGCTCGCACAGCCTGCACTACCTGCTGGAGGAGGCCTGGGTGGAGGGCCCGGACGGACCTGAGCTCTCCGACACCTTCCTCGCCGGGGCGCAGGCCCAGCTGTCCTTCGCCACGGGGCCGCTGTACGCGGTGCTGCACGAGTCGATCTACGGGCAGCGAGCGGTGGACGGTGGCGGCACCGGCTGGGCGGCGGAGCGCGTGCGCAAGGAGTTTCCCGAGTTCGACGCGGAGCAGGCGCTGGCCGCCGGCTCCCCGGTGCTCTTCACCGGGGAGATGATCTACCCCTGGATGTTCGACACCGACCCCGTGCTGCGGCCGCTTCGCGAGACGGCTCAGCTCCTCGCCGAGCGCACCGACTGGCCCGAGCTGTACGACCTGGACCGTCTGGCGGCCAACACCGTGCCGGTGTACGCCGCGATCTACCACGACGACATGTACGTCGACACGGCCGACTCGCTGGCGACCGCCCGGGCGGTGGCGAACGTACGCACCTGGGTGACCAACGAGTGGGAGCACGACGGGCTCCGGGTCAGCGGCGGGGCCGTGCTCGACCGGCTGATCCGGATGGCACGGGGCGAGCTGTAGCAGCACGGCGCAGCAGGGCGGGCCGGCGGCGGCTCCGGCCCGCTTCGGGGCGGGGCGGCGGGTCATCTCAGCTCCCCGCCGGGTGGTCCGGGCGGTCCTGCGGACGGCGCTGCCCGGGCAGGCGCAGTCGGCGGCGGGCCGGTGGCCCGCCCGCTGCGGGCCCGCCCTCGGCAGCGCCCGCGTCCGCAGGCGACGGCGCGGGCGACGGCGCGACCGGCTCAGGAGGCCCGCCGCGCGGCCGGCCGGCCCGCTCCCGGCGGACGCTGTCCAGCAGCCGCTCGGGCACCAGCCCGCCGTTGATCGACTCGTACAGCAGCTGGGCCAGGGTGTAGCCCGGGTCGATCTCCAGGGCCCGGGCGAGCACGATCCGGGCGGTGGCCGTGTCGCCCCCCAGCCAGGCCGTCCAGGCGAGCAAGGTCATCGGCGGCGGCGCGAGGTGCTCGAACGGCGGCACGCACCGCTGGACCAGGTAGCGCCACAGCCGCTGGGCGGCCACCAGCTCGTCCGGCTCGGTGTATTCGGCTGCGCGGTCGCGCCCGCGTCTGTCCTGCAGGCCGACCAGCAGGCGGGCGGTTCGCCCGGGATCGAGGGCCCGGGCCCCGGCCCGGAACTCGGCGACGGCTCCCGCCAGCAGTTCGGCCGTGCGCTCGACCGCCTCGGCCCGCCCGCCCGGCCCGGCCAGCTCGCGGATGAACGGCGCGCTCGCCCGGTCGATGGCCTCGCACAGGGCGTCCGCCTCGGGCGGCCCGACCGGGCCGAGGCCGGCCGTGATCGACTTGCGGCTGCCGCGCGGCGCAAGGCCGGCGAAGGTGGCCGCCGCGGACAGCGGGCCTGGGCCGTAGGTGGAGCGGATCGGGGTGCCCCCCGGATCGCAGCAGCCCTCCCCCGTGCACAGGAAGGACCACCAGCTGCCGGCGGAGACGCAGAGCGACTCCTTCACCCCGACGCCCTCGCGCCGGAACGCCTCGGCCAGCGCCGCGGCGAGCGGCCCGAGGTCGGCCAGCACCCCGCGGCCGGACGGCACCCCGGGCGCGGGATCCCGGCAGAGGTAGAGCAGCACCTGGTCGGGCCGCTCGTCCCGCCGCTCGGAGAGCTGGACCAGCAGCCTGGCCGCGTCACCCGCCAGCCGCGGCCAGCCGGCCGGATCGTCGGGGATGTCGACCCGGATCACGCCGCCCTGGTGAAGGTCGGGCCCTTGCAGGCCGACCGCGACGATGCTGTCGTCGGGAAAGAAGCCGAGCAGGTACGGGAGCAGCTCGGCCATGTCCGCCGGGCCGCGCATCCGGACCGGCAGCTGGCCGGGCAGCGGGCCGGGCCGGAACCCCGGTTGCGGACCGGGGCCACAGCCCGCGTCGGGCTCGGGCTCGGGGAGCGGGCCGGGAGTCATCGCGGTGCGTTCGTCGTTCATGGCGGGAAGCCTTCCGCAGGCCGCGGCCCGTGCCGGAAAGTGCTTTTTCCCTGTGGACAACTCGGGGGGTCCAGCATCTGCTCCCCCGATCGGGGGACCACTTGTCCACAGCTTCATGCGGCCTCTCGACCGATCCGCCACACTGCCGATCGGATGCCGATCGACTGCCGGCCGGTTGCCGCTCGACTGCCGGCCGGTTGCCGCTCGACTGCCGGCCGGTTGCCCGCCAGCAGCCGACCGTCCCCACCCCGCCCCGTTCGTCGTTTGTCCCCGCCACACGGTATTGATGGAGCCATGGACGAGCCCACAGCACACAGCACCGAAACCCCCGACCGCACCGCCGTCCGGATGCGCGCCGAGGCGGTGCTGCGGGAGCTCGCAGGCCCCTCCGCCGTGCTGCGGGAGGACCAGTGGTCGGCCATCGAGGCGCTGGTGGTCGACGGCCGGCGGGCCCTGGTGGTCCAGCGCACCGGCTGGGGCAAGTCGGCGGTGTACTTCATCGCCACCGCGCTGCTGCGGGCCCGCGGCAGCGGGCCGACCGTGATCGTCTCCCCGCTGCTGGCGCTGATGCGCAACCAGGTGGACTCGGCCGCCCGGGCCGGCATCCACGCCCGCACCATCAACTCCGCCAACCCGGAGGAGTGGGACGCGATCCAGGCCGAGGTCGCAGCCGGCGCCGTCGACGTCCTGCTGGTCAGCCCCGAGCGCCTGAACAACCCGGACTTCCGCGACCAGGTGCTCCCCAAGCTCGCCGCCTCGACCGGCCTGCTGGTGGTCGACGAGGCACACTGCATCTCCGACTGGGGCCACGACTTCCGCCCCGACTACCGCAGGCTGCGCACCATGCTGGCGGAGCTGCCGCCGGGCGTCCCGGTGCTGGCCACCACGGCCACGGCCAACGCCCGGGTCACCGCCGACGTGGCCGAGCAGCTCGGCACCGGCGGCACCGACGAGCGGGCGTTGGTGCTGCGCGGCCCGCTGGACCGGGAGAGCCTGAGCCTGGCCGTGCTGGCCCTGCCCGACCCGGCCCACCGGCTGGCGTGGCTGGCCGACCACCTGGGCGACCTCCCGGGCTCCGGCATCATCTACACGCTCACGGTGGCCGCCGCCGAGGAGGTCACGGCCTTCCTGGCCGAGCGCGGCTACCCGGTGGCCTCGTACTCCGGCCGGACGGAGGACGCCGACCGGCGCAGTGCCGAGGCGGATCTGCTGGCCAACCGGGTCAAGGCCCTGGTCGCCACCTCCGCGCTCGGCATGGGCTTCGACAAGCCGGACCTGGGCTTCGTCGTGCACCTGGGCTCGCCCGGATCGCCGATCGCCTACTACCAGCAGGTCGGCCGGGCCGGCCGTGGTGTCGCCCGGGCCGAGGTGCTGCTGCTGCCCGGGCGGGAGGACGAGGCGATCTGGCGGTACTTCGCCTCCCTCGGCTTCCCCCCGGAGGAGCAGGTCCGCCGGACCCTGGACGCGCTCGCCGAGGCGGGCCGCCCGCTGTCCACCGCCGCGCTGGAGCCGCGGGTGGACCTGCGCCGGGCCCGGCTGGAGACCATGCTCAAGGTGCTGGACGTGGACGGCGCGGTGCGCCGGGTGCGCGGCGGGTGGAGCTCGACCGGGCAGCCCTGGGCCTACGACGCCGCGCGCTACGCCAAGGTGGCCGAGTCCCGCGAGAGCGAGCAGCGCGCGATGCGGGAGTACGCGAGCACCAACGGCTGCCGGATGGAGTTCCTCCGCCGCCAGCTGGACGACCCGGACGCCGCCCCGTGCGGCCGCTGCGACAACTGCGCGGGCCCGCGGCACGGCACGGAGGTCGCGGAGGAGGCCCTCGCGGCGGCCCGGGCCGCCCTCGGCCGCCCGGGGATCTCGTTCGAGCCCCGGCGCCTGTGGCCGACCGGGATGGAGGCCATCGGGGTCCCGTTGAAGGGTCGGATCCCGGCCGGCGAGCAGGCCGAGACCGGCCGGGCCCTGGGCCGGCTCTCCGACATCGGCTGGGGCACCCGGCTGCGGGCGCTGCTGGGCGATCAGGCCCCGGACGGACCGGTGCCGGGCGAGGTGCTGGACGCGATGGTCAGCGTGCTGGCCGACTGGGCCCGCGGGCCCGGCGGCTGGGCCGGCCCGCCGGCGGCGGACGGCAGCCGGGCGGAGCGGCCGGTCGGGGTGGTCGTGATGCCGTCGGCCACCCGGCCCGCCCTGATCGGGAGCCTCGCCGAGCGGCTCGCGGCGGTCGGCCGGCTGCCGCTGCTCGGGCGGATCGAGTACGCCACCGGGCAGCCCCCGCCCGGCCCGCGCAGCAACAGCGCCCAGCGGCTGCACTCGCTCTCCGGCACCCTCGTCGTACCGCCGCTGCTGCGCGAGGCGCTGGCGCAGAACCCCGGGCCGGTGCTGCTGGTCGACGACCTGGTGGACTCCGGCTGGACGGTCACGGTGGCGGCCCGGCTGCTGCGCCAGGCCGGGGCGGACGCCGTGCTGCCGCTCGTCCTCGCCGTGCAGGCCTGAGCGGCCCGAGGGGGCGGCGGGGCGCCGACCGACCCCGCGTCCCTCGAATGGCGCCACTCGCGGCGTGGAATATATCCGGCAGAACGCCGAGTTTCGGGCGCCGTTTGTCATTTCATCGTTGCCGCTCGACCCGGTCTGACCCGAGAATTGGACCGTATCCATCGCCCGGTCCGCGGACCAGGCCCTCGGCGTACGCCCGCATCAGCGCGCCTGCGGGCCCGGGAAGGAGGATCGTGATCAACGGTATCGACCGAGGTCAGACCCCCTGTGACGGCGCGCGGACGATCGATCTGGCGAGCTGGGTCGGGTCGGGAGTGGCTCAGCTCGGAGCGCCCCGCGAATTCGTCGCCGAACTGCACCAACGGCACCTCCCCCAGCCGGGCACCACGGTGCTCGCCGTGCTCGACCCGCAGCAGCGGGTGGCCGCCTCCGCCTCGTTCGCCGGCCGGCCGCACGCCACCGACGGGTGGCACCACCGCAACGCCATCCTCGGCGAGCTGCGCCGGATCATCCCGCACGACCTGCGCCTGCCCGCACCGGTGCGGACCGCGGTGCTGCTGCGCTGCCGCGAGGGCGGGCCGGACTGGACCGAGCAGGACGGCGCCTGGATGTGGGCGCTGCGGGACGCCTCGGCGCTGCACGGGCTGCGCTGCGGCTCCTACCTGACCCTGACCCCGGCGGGCTGGCACACCATCGGCGACGGGCTCAGCGGGCGCACCCCGCACTCGGGCTCGTGGGCGCAGGCGCCGGTGCACACCGTCGCGGAGCTGCCGCCGCGGGTCGCCCGGGAGGCCGAGCCCGATCAGTGGCCGCCGCCCGGGGCGGTACCGGTCGCGGCGGCGCAGGCCGGTACGGGGCCGGCCGGGCCGGGGCAGATCGCCCGGCTCGGCCAGGTGAGCCGGCTCGCGCCCGGCCGTCAGCTCGGACAGCTGACCCCGGCCGGGCCGCTCTCCCCGCTGAACCCGGCGGCCCGGCGCACCGCGGCCCGCTGAGACGCGACGCCCGCCACCGGGCATGACCGGCCCCGCCCTCGGACACCGTGTCCGAGGGCGGCCGGGCGGCCGTCCTCAGGCCGGGACGGGACGCCCCTGCGCCGCGAGGACGGCGGTGGTCGCCGCGGCGTCGCCGCACACCACCAGGAGTTCGGTCGCGCGGCCGAGCGCCTTGCGGATCGCCTTCTCGGTCCGGCCCGCATCGGTGTCGTTGCCGACCAGGACCACGACCTCGCGCCGCAGCGGCCGGGAGGTACCGGCGTCGGCGTAGAAGACGTCACCGCCCTCGGCCAGCTGCGCCCAGTAGCCGGCCTCGCCGAACGACTGCTCGTGCCGCTGCCACGGGTGGGGCTGACCGATCGTCAGGACCAGGATGTGACCGGGGTCGCGACCGGCCTCCAGCAGCGCGTCGACCGCCTCGTCGGCCCGCTCCAGCGCCTGTCGCGGATCTGCGGCGATCAGCTGTACGGCCGGCGGGGCGGGCTCGGCCGGGCGGCCGGCCCGGCCGGGCTTGGGGATCTGGGCGCTTTGGGCCGGCGGGCCGGGCCTCGGCGGTGCCGGGCGCGGCGGCCCGGGGCGAGGCACGGGCGGCGGCCCGGGCAGGGGAACGGCGGGCTGGCGGGGGGCGGATGCGTCCGGCTTACGGGGGAAGGGAACGCCGGGGCCCGGGATACTGTCGTAAATCTCCGGCTCCTCGGGGAAGACTGGCATACCCGGATATCTATCAAATGCCGGTCGGATGCGCACAGGCACCCCACGAGTTGGACACCGTCCGGTCGGGGTCGGGCAGCCCGCGGCGAACTGACGGCCCGTCGGCCCGATACCGGCCCGGCCCCGGGAGGGTCAGAAACCCAGCGAGAGCTGCTCGTCCTGCGGCTCGCCCGCCCGGCCTCGCTTGAGGTGCCGCCACCGGGGCAGCGCGTCCAGATAGGCCCAGGAGAGGCGGTGGTGCGGGGTGGGCCCGTACTCCTCCAGGGCGGCGCGGTGCACCGGGGAGGGATAGCCGGCGTTGTCCTCGAAGGCGAAGGCGGGCAGGGCCGCCCCGAGCTCGGCCATCAGCCCGTCCCGCTGCACCTTGGCCAGTACCGAGGCGGCCGAGACGCAGACACAGGACTGGTCGCCCTTGATCACGGTCCGGACCCGCCAGGGGCCGCCGAGGTAGTCGTGCTTGCCGTCGAGGATGATCGCGTCCGGCTCGACCGGCAGCGCCTCCAGCGCGCGCACCGCCGCCAGCCGCAGGGCGGCGGTCATGCCGAGGTCGTCGCACTCCTGCGGCGAGGCCTGGCCGATGGCCGAGGCCACGACCCAGTCGGCCAGCACCGGTGCGAGCGCGGTGCGCCGCTTCTCGGTGAGCAGCTTGGAGTCGGTGAGACCCTCGGGCGGGCGGCGCAGACCGGTCACCGCGGCGCCGACCGTGACCGGACCGGCCCAGGCGCCGCGCCCGACCTCGTCCAGGCCCACCACCAGGCGGGCGCCGGCCCGGCGCAGCGAGCGCTCGACCGAATGGGTCGGGGGGTCGTAAGGCATGGGATCGGTCCGTTCGGCTCTGGTCTGGCGACTCCCAGCCTACGGCCTGCCGCGCCCCCGCCCGGCGGGCCGGGCAGGTCCGCCCCGCCGGCCCCGCCCGCCGGGGCGACCTCAGGCCCGGATCATCGGGAGCAGCACCTGCTCGGCGAGCTCGGTGCAGAAGGCGACGTCCAGCGGCCCCTCGCAGACCTTGGCACGGTAGAGCAGCATGGCCGGGGCCACATCGGCCACCAGTGCGGTGGCCGCACCCGGCCGGACGTCGCCGCGCTGCTCGCCGCGCCGGAGGATGGCCAGGATCGCGCCGGTGACCGGCTCGATCACCCGGGCCAGCACGAAACCCTTGAACGGGACCGCCTGTTCGTGGTCGAGCTCGGCCATCAGGGCCCGCATCGCCGTGCCGGCCCGGGAGTTCATCACCTCACCGAGTTGGGCCATGAGCTGCACCAACTCGCTGCGCACCGACCCGAGGTCGGGGATGTCGGTAGGGGGTGGGAGAGTTGAGCCCAGGGCGTCCACGACCAGATCGGCCTTGGAGGCCCAGCGTCGGTACAGCGCGGCCTTGCCGGTCTGCGCGGCGCCGGCCACCCCCTCCATCGTCATCCGCGCGAAGCCACCGGAGGTGAGCTGATCGAGGGCCGCTTCGAAGATCGCCACCTCCAGCGCCCGGCCGCGCTTGCGCACGGCGATGGGGGCCGCCCGGCCCGGCCCGGCCGGCTCCTCGACCACGACCGGCCGGGGCGCGGCCGCCGCACGGCCGTCCGGCGGCTGTCGCAGCACCGTCTGATCCATCGTCACCAATCCTAGAGAACGCTTGCGTTCACAATAGTCGATCCACTATCGTCCGCGATAGTGAACGGCACCGTTCACTGCGGCGGCGCGGGCCGTCCCGGTCGTGCCATGCCCGACGGGATCCGGCCCACGGGGACACCAAGCCGGCCGAGCAGCACACCGAACAGCAGTAACCACCAGGGGGAACAGCCATGGCTCTATCGGAGACACTCAGCAAGTCCACACCGCCAGGGGCCGCGCGGGGGGCGGCCAAGAGCCTCACCCTGACGGTCATCGCGGCCACCCAGCTGATGGTCGTCCTCGACGCCACCATCGTGAACATCGCGCTGCCGCACATCAAGACGGCCCTCGGCTTCTCGGACACCAGCCTGTCCTGGGTGATCAACGCCTACACGCTGGCCTTCGGCGGCCTGCTGCTGCTCGGCGGCCGGATCGGCGACATCCTCGGGCGGCGCCGGGTCTTCGTCGTCGGTGTGGTGCTGTTCGGTCTCGCCTCGTTGCTCGGCGGCTTCGCCCAGGACGCCGGCATGCTGCTGGCCGCCCGGACCTTGCAGGGCATCGGCGGGGCGATCTGCTCGCCCACCGCGTTCGCCCTGATCGCGACCAACTTCCAGGAGGGCCCGGAGCGCAACCGCGCCTTCGGCGTCTTCTCGGCGGTGGCGGGCTCCGGCGCGGCGATCGGCCTGCTGGCCGGCGGTGCGCTCACCGAATACCTCGACTGGCGCTGGGTGTTCTTCGTGAACGTGCCGATCGCCGTCCTGATCGCGGTCGCGGCGCCGCGGTACATCAACGAGTCGGAGCGCCAGGAGGGCCGCTTCGACGTGCCCGGCGCGCTGGCCTCGACGCTCGGCCTGGTCGCCCTGGTCTACGGCTTCATCCGGGCCGCCTCCGAGGGCTGGAGCAACTCCCTCGCGCTCGGCTCCTTCGCGGTCGGCCTGCTGCTGCTCGCGGCCTTCGTGGTGATCGAGCGGCGGACGGCCCAGCCGATCACCCCGCTGCAGCTGTTCAGCAACCGCAACCGCACCGGCGGCCTGATCATGATGCTCTGCCTGGCCGCGGCCATGTTCGGCATCTTCTTCTACATCACGATCTTCGTGCAGACGGTGATCGGCTACAGCCCGCTCAAGGCCGGTGTGGCCTTCCTGCCGATCAGCGTGGCGATCATCATCGCCGCCCAGATCGCGTCGGCCTTCCAGGCCAAGTACGGGCCGAAGCTCTTCATGGCGGGCGGCGCCGTCCTGGTTGCCGCCGGTCTCATCTGGCTGACCCAGCTGAAGTCCGACAGCGGCTACGCCTCCGGTGTGCTCGGCCCGACGGTCGTCTTCGGTTTCGGGATGGGCCTGATCTTCGTCCCGGTGATGCTGCTCGCGGTGGCCGGGGTCTCCGACCACGAGACCGGTGCGGCCTCCGGCCTGCTCAACTCCACCCAGCAGATCGGCGGCGCACTCGGCCTGTCGATCCTCACCACGGTCTTCAGCTCCGCCGCCAAGGACGAGGGCAAGGCCCAGGCGCCGGACTTCATGGCCCACGCCTCCCCCGAGCAGCTGGCGGCCTTCAAGGCCAAGGGTGAGTTCCCGGTCGGCAGCCACTGGTACAGCGAGGTGCTGGCGCACGGCATCGGCCAGGCCTTCATCGTCGGCGCCGCGCTCGCGGTGGTCGCCCTGCTGGCAGCGGTCTTCGTGGTCAAGGCCAAGGCCAGCGACCTGCCCGCCGAGGGCCCGGCCGGGATGGCCCTCTGACGCTCGGCCGGATCCCGGGCCAACACCCCGGTCCGGCACCGACGGTGGACGTGCCCCCCGGCACGCCCGCCGTCGGTCCCGCACTCCAGGCCGCACCCTGCTCCATGCGGTCCGTTCCGGGCAACCGGGGTCACACCCGGGCCTCGGTGGGAGGGTTCACGGCTTACGGGTAGTACGAGTAGGTCGAGACACCCGCCCGCCGGCAGGCCACGCCCCGGTCGTCGGGCGCCGGTCGCTGCCGGAGGATCTCACGGGCGTCCGCCTCGGCCAGGCTGGTCGCGTACCAGGGGGTGTCCACGGCCAGGTCCGAGCTGATCTGCTGCAGGGCGCAGGTGCGGCGGTCGGCGGGGAGGCGGTCCAGGGCGGGCACGGCGTCGGCCGACAGGCCGCGCAGGTAGTCGATGTCCACCTTGCCGGTGCGCTCGTAGCGGGCGACGTTCTGCTCGGCGATCAGCGCGTCCGGTCCGATCAGACCGAGCACCGCGGTGCCGACGACGGCACTCAACACCACTGCCCGCGGCAGCCAGCGCCCGGAGCCGGACAGGACGGCAACGACGATCAGGACGAAGACCACGCCGAGCCAGAGCTCGGCGGCGGCGACCGAGATCCTCAGCCGGGTGAGCCCGAAGGCATCGACGTAGAGCTGCATGCGGTACATCGCGGAGGCCACCACCGCGACCGTGAGCGCGCAGAGCACGCTCAGCAGCACCCGCACCATGAGCCGGTCACCGGGCGTCCCACGGGGGGCCCAGCGGCTGGCGAGCACCACCACGACCATGGTCAGCAGGATGACCCAGAGCAGCTGCCAGAAGCCCTCCCGAGCGAACTGCGCCGGAATCACCCCCGGCTTGGTCCGGACGGCCTCGCCGCCGCCGCCGAACACCGCGACCACCTGCACCATGACGAACACCCCGAACAGCAGGCTCAGCGCGGTCATCGGCAGCGCCCACTCCACCCGGGTACGGGCCTTCCCCGGGGTGACCGGCAGCCGGTCCCAGCGGCGCGGCGCGGCGGCGGTGTGGGCGGCGCCGAGCGCCACCAGCACGCCCACGATGAAGAGCAGTGCCCGCAGCGGCAGTTCCTCGGTGTCCACGCTGGGCGTCAGATCACCCAGCAGCTCGGCCACCGTCTCGTCGGCACTCGCGAACAGCGCGCCGAAGACGACCAGCAGGCCGATCGTGACCGCCACCGCCTTCAGCACCGGCACCACCCGGTTGCGGGCCGGCAGGTTCTGGCTGCGCAGGCCCCCGGCCGCCCAGGGCACCGAGGCCATCAGGTGCGCCCACAGCCCGACCGGGCCCAGCAGGACACCCGTCCAGCGGGTGCCGCCGTGCAGCGCCAGGGAGCCGACACCGAAGGCCGCGAAGATCGCCAGCGCGATCGGCCAGCCGGCGGCGCTGACCGCCGGTACCACCAGCAGACCTAGCGCACCCACCGCCCAGACCACCGTCCAGGGCCGGACCTTGCGGCCGGCGGCGCGGGCCGACAGCGCGGCGGCACCGCTCGCCACCAGCGCGCAGAGCAGCAGGTTGACGCCCACCCCCTCGCCCAGCAGCGCGGCCGAGACCAGGCCCGCGCCGATCCCGGCGACCGCCACCCACGGTCCGGGCGTGACGGGCTTGGCCGGCTGGGTCGCCTTCACCCACGCGGGCGGCGGGGCCTGCGGATAGGGCGAGCGGTACGGGTTGACCTGCGGCGGCACCGGCGGCCGACCGGTCGGGGCACCGGACCCGCCGGGCACACCGGACGCTCCCGACCCACCTGGCACACCGGCTCCCGCAGCACCGGCACCGACACCTACACCGGCACCGACACCGGGAGCCCCGGCCGGTCCCGGCAGCACGGGTCGTGCGGGCTCGGGCCGCTCGGGCGCCGCCCCCGCCGACCCGGACGCCGACGATATGGACCCCGACGGCGTGACCTCGGGAGGCGTGCGATCGGACGGTGTGGACCCGGACGGCGGGCGCTCGGACGGCGTGGGCGGCTGGGATGGCGTGGAAATGATTCCCCCTCAGAGTGACCGGGCACGGCGGAGCCTCGTCCGGGACCGCGTGCAGACCTTGGCGACTCTAGGCCCGCGCCGATCATTCTGAACAGGTTCAAAACCCCGATGGGGCGCCTGTGTCGCAGAGTTGTGACACAAGCGCCCCATCGGGGTTCCGTCAGGCCGCCGAGCGGGCCCGACCTGGTCCGGTCAGTACGACCCGTACAGCGAGTACGCGAGCGAGTCCTTCACCGCCGGCCCGAAGTCGGTCGGCCAGGTGCCGAAGGCCACCCCGCCCGCGCTGTAGGCGCCCTGACCGGCCGTTCCGCCGCTGTAGTTCATGTTGTTGACCGAGGTGCTGCTCCCGTTGCTGTTGTAGACCAGCCAGTAGGTGGTGTTGGCCGCCAGGGTGACGTTCACCGGCACCGAGTTCCAGGCGTTCGCCGTGAGGGTGCTGCTGGAGGTGGAGGTGACCAGGCTGCCGGGCGAGCCCGCGCTGTCGGAGTAGACCGCCAGCTGGTACTGGTTGTTGGGGGCGGCGCTCACCGAGCCCACGTGGACGCTGAGCGAGGTCAGCGGCACCGGCGTGGCTCCCGTGGTGATCTTGCTGCCGTTCATGTGGTTGGAGTCGGTGTCGTCGATCAGGGTGCCGACCGCCGTGTTGCCGATGGTCTTCGGCGGGGCGCCGCCCGTGGTGAACGACAGGGTGGACGTACCGGCCAGGGTGTTGCCGGCCATGTCCTTCACCCCCTGCACGGTGGCCGTGTAGCCGGTGGTCAGCGCCAGGGCCGCGGCGGGCGTGAAGACCGCGCCGTTGGTGGCCGAGTCGTAGGCGACGGTGCCGCTCACCGGCGTGCCGCCCGCGGTGGTCTTGAGCGTCACCGTCGAGGAGTTCACCGTGGCGGAGTTGAGCGGCTCGCTGAAGTTGAAGCGGACCGCCGTGGACGGCGCCACCCCGGTCGCACCGGCGGACGGGGAGGTCCCGGTGACGGTCGGCGCCGTGGTGTCCTGGCCGTAGGTCGCGGTGTACGAGCCGACCGCGCCGTCGAAGAAGGCGTAGGCGACGCCCTTGATGGTCTCGATCCGGTAGGTGAGCGCCTGCCCCTGCCGGCTGACGCCGGTCAGGGTGCCCGCGGCCGAGGTCACCGGCACCATCGCGCGCAGCCCGTTGGCCCCGCCGGTGATGTCGAAGGTGAGCTTGTTGGCGCTCCACGCCATCTTGCTGAAGGCGGAGCCGTTGCGCCCGTCCAGCCAGGTGAGCATCTGCCGACCGGACACCACCGGTGCGCCCTTCGCCTTGGCGGCGGTGATGACCGCGTCCGAGGCCGCGGAGGCCGCGAAGTCGGTGTGGATGTTGGCGGTCAGCGCGGCGTAGTAGCCCTGGCTGCCGTAGGCCGCGTCCAGCAGGGTGTTGACCGTCGAGGGGTAGGACTGGCCCGACTCGTCGGTGAGCTGGGTGGTGGCCTGGTACTCGTCGATCACGCTGCCGTCGGTGTCGGCGAACTTCATGATCTGGGCGGTGCCGTTGAAGTAGCCGGCCCGGTCCTTGGTGAAGGAGGCCGGGTAGAAGTAGTAGTCCTCGTCCAGCCGGATCCCGTTGGCCAGCTTGGTCTTGGCCTGGGTCGACCAGTCGTCCCACTCGACGCAGTGCGTGCGGCTGCTGGAGGGCATCGGCAGGGTCGAGTACTTGGCCTTCCAGGCACTCAACTGGGAGGCGTAGATGGACTGGAGGTTGGCGGCGGTGCCCCACGGCTTGCAGTCGGTGGTGACGTGCACGCCGACCTCGAAGCCCTCGTCGGAGTAGGCCTGGGCCTGCGCCGGGGTCATCGGGTCGTCGGTGTAGATGTAGGAGGAGCCGCGCACGCACTCCCAGTTGGCCACCACGCAGCCGGGCGGGCTCTGCGCGATGTAGCCGTCCCAGCGGCCGACGGTGCCGCCGATGCCGTGGTCGTCGCCGCTCATCACCACGACGGCCTTGACGTCCCGGGGGAAGTACCAGAACCGCGGCAGCGGCTTCTTGGCGAGGTCGATGGTGGTGATCAGGTTGGCGAGCAGCCGCTGCTGCTCGTCGGCGATCGGGATCAGCGCCTTGTCCAGGTTGTTCCAGTCCGGCTGCCCGCCGGTGCCGTAGAACATCTCGCTGGCCTCGTAGCCGTCCGTGGAGTCGCGCTGCTGGCCGGCCCAGGCGATGTTGCCCTGCCGGGTCTGCACCACGGACTTCGCCAGGTCGAAGGTGAACGCGGCGGCCCGGCCGGTACCCACGGTGCGCAGGGTGACGGCGGGGTTGGCGGTGGCCGTGTTGGCGTCGCTGTACAGCGTCGCCACCGCGGTGGCGCCGTTCAGGGTGTAGCGGTCGGCGGCGCCGTGGAAGCCCATGGTGGCCGCGGTCAGGCCGGCGCCGGGGGCGGCCGAGGTGTCGATCTTCAGGTAGGAGTCGGCGAGCGTGTCGGGCGTCGCGGTGAGGCCGAGCAGCGGCGCGAGCTGCTTGTCGGGCCGCATCGCGATCAGCCGGCCGCCGCCGTTGGTCCAGGTGGTGAACATGGTCACCTGGGCCGGCGTCAGCGCACTCTCGCCGAGCAGCACCACGTCGTAGGAGGCGAGCGTCGCGGCGGAGACCCCGGACAGGTCGCTGACCTTGTAGTAGTTCAGGCCCTCGGCCTTGAGGATCTCGGTGTAGTACCGGGTGTACGGGTTGGCCGGGTTGCTGACCAGCAGGATCGGCCCCTCCGCCCCCGGGCCCGCGCCGGGCGGGGTGACGGTGCCGGCGTCCGGCGTGTAGGTCGCGTAGATGGAGAAGCTGACGCTGTCCGTCGAGACGGTCCCGAAGTCGGCCGGCCAGGTGCCGAAGGCGGTGCCCCCGACGCTGTACCCGCTGGTGCCGCCGGAGGCGTACTTGAGGTTGTTGACCGCCGCGGAGCTGCCGTTGCTGTTGTAGGTCAGCCAGTACGGGGTGTTGGGGGCGAGGGTCGCCGTCAGGGCGAGGGTGTTCCAGCTGTTGGCGGTGAGCGTGCCGGCGGCGCTGCTGGCCACCAGTGTGCCGGGCTTGCCGGAGGCGTCGGTGTACAGGCCCACCTGGTACTGGTTGTTGGGTGCCGCGTCGACCGCGCCGACGTAGACGCTGATGCTGCTGACCGCTCCACCGCTCGAACCCGTGACATACCGTGAGGTATTCATGTGGTTGGAGTCACCCGAGTCGACCGCGGTACCGACCGTGGTGGTGCCGAGAGTTGCCGTGCCGGCCGCCTGGGCCGGGGCCGAGACCACCGCCACGGCTGCCATCAGGGCCACCACCAGGCCCGACACACGTTTCCTGAACCTCACACAAGCCCCCAGATCGGATAACCACACCTGCGGCGACATCGCCGCTACCGGTGTACCGGCTGGGGGCGCGGCGTGTCCTCGAAATCACCACATTCCTGGGACAGGTCAACCCGAAATCCGGTCAGCCCTTGACGGAACCGGCCAACAAACCCCGCACGAAGTAGCGCTGCAGGGCGAAGAAGACGGCCAGCGGCACGATCAGCGACAGGAACGCGCCGGCCGTCAGCAGCTCCCAGCGCCCGCCGAAGGAGCCCGAGAGCTGGGCCAGCCGGGCGGTCATCGGCGCGACGTCCGCCGAGCCGCCGGCGAAGGTGAGCGCGACCAGCAGGTCGTTCCAGACCCAGAGGAACTGGAAGATCGCGAAGGAGGCCAGCGCCGGGGTGCACAGCGGCAGCACGATCGACCGGAAGATCTTGAAGTGCGAGGCCCCGTCGACCACCGCCGCCTCCATCAGGTCCCGCGGCAGCTGGGAGATGAAGTTGTGCAGCAGGAAGGTGGCCAGCGGGAGCGCGAACATGGTGTGCGCGAGCCAGACCGGCGCATACGTCCCGCTCAGGTCCACGGCCGGGAGGATGGTGAGCCCGCCCAGGTGCGCGCCGCCGGAGAACAGCTGGAGCAGCGGGATCAGGGCCATCTGCAGCGGCACCACCTGCAGCGCGAAGATCACGAAGAAGACCGTGTCGCTGCCCTTGAACCGGACCCAGGCCAGCGCGTAGGCGGCCATCGCCGCCAGCACCAGCGGGAAGAGGGTGGCTGGCAGGCTGATCGCCAGCGAGTTCACCAGGTAGGGCATCAGGCCGCCGCTGACGCTGAAGCCGCCCTCGAAGAGCACCGTGTGGTAGTTGGACAGGGTCAGGTCGGGGTGGACGAACACCTCCCACCAGCCGCTGCTCGCCACGTCCTGCTTGGGCCGCAGCGAGGTGATCAGCAGGCCGAAGGTGGGGATGGTCCAGAGCACCGTCACCACGATCACCAGCAGCGAGGCGAGCGGGCTGCTGAACGAGCGGCGGACCGCCCGGACCCCGGTGGCCTCGGCCTTCGCCCCGACGGTGCGGCCAAGCGCGGTCTCGCTCATCGGGTCGCACGCTCCTTGCGCAGTTGGACGATGTTGTAGGCCACCAGCGGCAGCACCGCGACGAAGAGGATCACCGCGAGCGCGCTGCCCCGGCCGACGTTGAACTGCACGAACGACTGCGAGTACATCTCGTTGGCCAGCACCTGGGTGCCGAAGTTGCCGCCGGTCATGGTGCGGACGATGTCGAAGGCCTTCAGCGTGGTGATCATGACCGTGGTCAGCACCACCACCAGCGTGGTGCGGATCATCGGCACGGTGACGAACCAGAACAGCCGCACCCCGCCGGCGCCGTCCAGCCGGGCCGCCTCGGTGATCTCGTCCGGGATCGCCTTGATCGCGGCGGAGAGCACCACCATGGCGAAGCCGGTCTGCACCCAGACCATCACCACCATCAGCAGGAAGTTGTTGAGCGGCTGGGAGAGGATCCAGTTCGGCGGGTGCTCCCAGCCCAGGCTGACGGCGAGCTGGCTGAGCAGACCGATCTGCGGCTGGGCGGCGTCCCTGGCCTCGTAGACGAACTTCCAGATGATGCCGGCGCCGACCAGCGAGACCGCCATCGGCATGAAGATCAGCGACTTGTAGACCGCCTGCCCCTTCATCCGGTCGACCAGCAGCGCGAGCAGCAGGCCGAGCCCGGTGGCCGCCAGCGGGGCGACCACCAACCAGAGCAGGGTGTTGAGCAGCACGTGGTGGATCGAGTCGGTGGTCAGCGCCCAGCCGAAGTTCTTCCCGCCCAGGAAGCGGGTCGAGTCGTCGTTGCGCACGCTGAGGAAGACGGTCCGCACCAGCGGCACCACCAGGCCGACGATCAGCAGCAGCGCGGCCGGGCCGAGCATCACCGCGACGGTGAGCGGCCGGGAGAGCCGTCCGCCGGCCCGGCCCGCCGCGAAGAAGACCACCAGCAGGATGCCGAGGAAGCCGGCGATGGCGCCGAAGCTGTTGCCGAGCTTGACCGTCGCGTCCGTCCACGCCGATTCGGCCAGCCGGGCTGCGGCGAGCGAGGCCGTGGGCATACGGAGTCCTTCCAGGTGGAGATGGGGGGGCAGCGCGGGCGGGTGGGCCCGCGCTGCCCGGCGGCGGTCGGCTACTGCGGCCAGGCCGCGTCGATGTCGCCCGCCACCTTCGGGATGGCCTGTCCCTCGGCGAACCAGGCGGTGAGCGCCGTCCACTCCGCACCCGCGCCGACCGCGGCCGGCATCAGGTCCGAGCCGTCGAACCGGAAGGTCGCGGCCGGGTCGGTCAGCGCGTCCGCCGAGAGCCGGTCGATCGGATCGGTGTAGAGGCTCTTGTCCACGCCCTGGTTGGCCGAGACCCAGCCCTGGGAGACCTTGACCCGGCTGCTCGCCCACTCGGCGCTGGACAGGTAGTTCTGCACCGCCTGCACCTCCGGCCGGGAGGCGAAGGCGGTGACGAACTCGCCGCCACCCTCGACCGGGTTGCTCACCGAGGGGTTCACCGCCGGGAGGTGGAAGGCGAAGATGTCACCGTCCGGGCCGATGTTCGTCCCCTGCGGCCACTGCGCCCGGTAGAACGAGGCCTGCTGGAGCATCCAGCACTTGGTGCTGAGGATCGGCGTGCCGGCGTCCTGGAAGGTGGTGGTGGCGATCGACTTCACGTCGCCGATCCCGCCGTTCACCCAGGCCGGGTTCTGCATCCAGTCCGCCACCGTCCGCATCGCGGTGGTGATCTTCGGGTCGCCGAACTTCACCTGGTGGTTGACCCACTGGTCGTACACCTCGCCGCCGTAGCTGCCGAGGACGACCTCCTCCAGCCAGTCGGTGGCCGGCCAGCCGGTCGCGGTGCCGGAGCCGATGCCGCCGCACCACGGCTTGCCGCCGCCCGCCTTGGCGATCTTGTCACTGAGCGCCATCAGGTCGGCCCAGGTCTTCGGCACCTCGTAGCCGGCCTGCTTGAAGGCCTTGGGGGAGTACCAGACCAGCGACTTCATGTTGGCGCTCATCGGCGCGGCGTAGAAGGTGCCGTTCACCGAGCCGTAGGTCTTCCAGACCGGGCTCCACTTGTCCTCGTTGGCCACCGTCTGCGCCGGCGGCTTGGCCACCTTGCCGGTCTTCACCATCTGGGCGAGCAGCCCGGGCTGCGGGACGATCGCGAAGTCCGGGGCGTTGCCACCGGCCACCCGGACCGGCAGCTGGGCCTCGAAGTCCGGGGAGCCCTCGTAGACGATCTTGATTCCCGTACAGGAACTGAACTCGGACCAGGACTTCTCCAGCGAGTCCGACTCCGGGCTGCGGATCGAGGCGAACATCGTCACCTTGGTGCCGGCATGGCCCGCGTACGCCTGGTACTTCGCGCAGTCGCCGGCCAGCGGCGAGGCGTCCGTGCCGCCGTCCTTGGACGAGCTGCCGGAGCTGTTCGAGCAGGCAGCCACAAGTGCCAAGGCGAGTACGGCCGGTGCGGCCAGCAGGCGGCGCCGATGTGCTCTGTTCATCGGCATCCCTCGGTCGCGGTCGACGTGGTGGTCAATGAGTCCTCCTTGCCAGGGCATGGACATGCCAGCGGTAAGACAGAACAACACTGCGCTGAACCGGAGATTGTCTACCCAGCGATTGCTGGCTTGAAGACGTTAACTCAACGGACATTCCGCGCCAAGGTGCGCGTTCGACCTTCACCGGGAGGTGCCCCAGTCGTAACAAGGCTGTGCTGGAGGGCCGGCCGCGTCCGGCCCTCCGATGCGCTACTCAGAGCCGGACCGGCAGCTCCCGCAGGCTGTTGACCACCATCGAGGGGCTCGGCCGCAGCTCGTCGTCGCCGACCGCCAGCGCCAGGTCGGGGAAGCGCTCGAACAGCGCCGGCAGCGCGACCCCGGCCTCCAGCCGCGCCAGCGGCGAACCCGGGCAGACGTGCGGCCCGTGGCCGAAGGACAGGTGCCGGATCGGGTCCCGGGTGAGGTCGAACACCTCCGCGGTGACACCGTGCTGGGCCGGGTCCCGGCCGATCGCGTTGTAGGAGATCAGCACCGGGTCGCCCTGCGGGATGACGGCGTCCCCGACCTTGATGTCCTCGCTGGCGAAACGGAACAGGAAGTTGCTGGTCGGCGGCGTCCAGCGGAGCGACTCCTCCACCACGGCCGACCACCCCACCTGCCCGGAGCGGACCAGGGCCAGCTGGTCGGGGTGGGTCAGCAGGGCCCGCACCGCGTTGCTGATCAGGTTGACGGTGGTCTCGTGGCCGGCCGCGATGATCACGCGCAGGGTGGCCGCCGCCTCGGCGTCGGTGAGCGCACCGCCCTCCACGTCGGCCGCGAGCAGCGCACTGGTCAGGTCGTCGCCCGGGTCCGCGCGGCGGGCGGCCACCAGGTCCGAGACGAAGACGTTCAGCGCGGCGATGGTCGCCGGGACGTCGGCCGGCTTGGTGGTGCTGCTGAAGAACCGCTCGTACAGCTCCCGGATGTACGCGTGGTCGCGCTCGGGCACGCCCAGCAGCCAGCCGATCACCGACATCGGCAGCGGGAAGGCGAAGACCGTCTTCAGGTCCACCACCGGGCCGGCCGCCGCCAGATCGTCCAGCAGCCGGGCGGTGATCTCCTCGATCTTGGGTCGCATCAGCTCCACCCGGCGCGGGGTGAAGGCCTGCGCCACGATCGCCCGCAGCCGCCGGTGCTTCGCCCCGTCCGTGGTGACCATGGACGGACCGGGCACCGCCAGCCCGATCAGCGGCCAGGTCTTGGGCACCTCGCCGCGCTGGTACGCCGCCCAGTGCGCGGCGTCCTTCACCAGCCGCTGGTCGGTCAGCAGCTCCCGGGCCTCCGCGTGCCGGGTCACGGCCCAGCCGCGCACCCCGCCGAGCAGCTCCACCGGCACCACCGGGCCGGCCGCCCGCAGCCGGGCGCCCTCCGCCACGTTGTCGCCGGCCAGCGGGTCCATCACGATCGGGGCGGTCATCCGCTCACTCTCCATCACTCGGAAGTCGGTCGGCAGTCGATCGGCAGTCGATCGGCAGCCGGCAGCCGGCAGTCGGCACTCGGCGGCCGGCAGCTGATCGGCGGGCGGCAGTCGATCGGGCGGGCGGCAGCCGGGCGGTCCTCGGCCGCCACCCGCCCCGCCGGTCAGTCCGTCACGTAGCCCGGCGTGAACGCCACCGGCAGCGCCACCAGCGCCCGCACCCAGGCCGACGGCCGCCACACCAGCGCGCTCTCCGCCACCGCGAGCCGCAGGTCCGGCAGCCGGTCCAGCAGCACCTCGATCGCCGTGGTCGCGATCACCTCGGCCGCCTCGCTGGCCGCGTGCGGGCAGCCGTGGTCGCCGTACGAGAAGCTCAGGTAGGCCCGGTTCCCCTCGGCCGGACGGCCGCCGTCGGGCCGCACCGCCGGGTCCGTGTTGGCGCCCGCGAAACCGAGCAGGACCAGGTCGCCCTTGCTGATCTTCTGACCGCCGAGCTGGGTGTCCCGGGTCGCCCAGCGGCCGGCGAAGATCTGGGTCGGGGTGTCCTCCCAGAGCGCCTCGCCGAGCGCCTGCCCGATCGAGCGCCGACCGCCCGACAGCGAGGCCGCGAACCGGTCGTCGGTCAGCATCAGGCGCAGCGCGTTGGAGATCCAGTACGCGGTGGTCTGGTGGCCGGCGATCAGCAGCACCCGCAGGTCGCGCATGATCTCGTCGTCGGTCAGAGCGGCCTCGTGCGCCACCAGCACCGAGGTCATGTCGGCGGCCGGGTTCACCCGCCGCTCCTGCACCAGCTGCAGCATCACGGCCAGCAGGTCCACGGCGCCGGCCTGGGCGCCCGGCCCGCCGTCCACCATCGCGACCAGGGCCCGGATCAGCCGGGGCGTCTCCTCCTCGCCGAGGCCGAACATCCGGCACAGCGCGAGCAGCGGCACCTGGTGCGCGTACTCGGCGACCAGGTCCGCCTCGCCCCGGCCGGCGAACTCGTCGATCAGCCGGTCGGCGATCTCCTCGCAGTACTTCTTCAGCTCGTACGGGTCCACCGAGGCCAGCGCCTCGTCCACGGCCGCCCGGCGGCGCTGGTGCTCGGCGCCCTCCGCGTACATCACCGACGGGGCCGAGGTCATCATCGGCCGCAGCGGCCAGTCCTGCGGGATGCTGTCCCACAGCCGCCAGCGGTCGGCGTCCCGGCCGAACACCTTCGACTGGCTGGTCACCAGCTGGAGCTCGCGGTAGCCGATCACCAGCCAGGCCGGCACCCCGCCCGCCAGCTCGACCGGGGCGACCGGGCCGTGCGTCGTGCGGAGCTCCTGGTACACCTGCGCCGGGTCGGTCTGGAACCGCGGCCCGTACAGCGGGGCGGCGCCGGCATGGGCCGGGCAGCCGGGCGGCGGGGTGGTCGCGGGCTCGGTCACGGGGTCTCCTCCACAACGGCGGTCTGGGCTTCGGCCAGCCGGTGCAGGTGCTGGAGCAGTTCGATCAGCACCTGCTTGCTGGACTCCCGGTCACGGGCGTCGCAGTCGACCAGCGGGACGTGCTCCGGCAGATCGAGCGCGGCCCGCACCTCGGCCAGGGTGTGCGCCGGGCCGTCGAAGTTGTTCCGGGCCACCACGAACGGCGTCCCGTGCTGCTCCAGCCGGTCGATGGCGTACCAGGACTCCTCCAGCCGGCGGGTGTCGACCAGCACCACCGCCCCGAGCGAGCCGGCGAACAGCCGGTCCCAGAGGAACCAGAACCGCTCCTGCCCCGGGGCACCGAACAGGTAGAGCACGTGCTCGGCGCTGAGCGTGATCCGGCCGAAGTCGAAGGCCACCGTGGTGGCCCGCTTGTCCCGGACCGCGGACAGGTCGTCGATGCCCTCGCCCGCCCGGGTCATCGTCTCCTCGGTGTTCAGCGGGCGGATCTCGCTCACCGAACCCACCAGGGTGGTCTTGCCGACCCCGAACCCGCCCACCACCACGATCTTCAGCGCATTGGTCGCGGTGCTGCGCAGCGGCACCCGGTCGGTGAGCACCGCGGTGTCAGAGCTGTTGGAGACCATGGAGCACCTGCTTCAGCATGTCGAGATCGGGCAAGCGGGCCTTGGTCGGGGCGAACCTGGGGTGGCGGGCCGTGATGGTGCCGGCCTCCAGCAGGTCACCGAGCAGGATCCGCACCACGCTCACCGGCAGGCCGAGGTCGGCGGCCACCTCCACCACGGCGGTGGGGGTCTCGCACAGCCGCAGGATCCGGGCGTGCTCGGACTGCATGCCCGGCGCCGGCTCCTGCTCCGTGACGATCAGGGTGACCAGGTCGAAGGCGTGCTCCGGCGGGCGGCTGCGCCCCTTGGTCACGGTGTAGAGCCGGTCCGGATCCTCGTCCCACCCCGGCAGGTTCCGGGGGGCGTTCACACCCCGGCCTCGATCTCGCGCGGCGGGGCGCTCAGGTAGGCCCCGATCTGCTCGATGAGCCCGTGCATGTTGTGCCCGACCACGCCGACGTCGGCGTCGTCCTCCGTCACCACGGCCAGGTGCGCGCCCTCGCCGGCCGCCACGATGCACAGGATGCCGCCGTGGAACTCGGTCATCGACTGCCGCACCCCTCCCGAGCCGTCGCCGAACTCGATCGAGGCGCCGTGCGCCAGGCTCTGCATCCCGGAGGCGATCGCGGCGAGCTGGTCGGCCTGGTCGGTGCCGAGTCCGACCGTGTGACAGAGCTTCAGCCCGTCCGCCGAGAGCACCAGGGCGTGCCGCGCCCCCGGGGTGCTGCTCAGCAGATTCTCCAACAGCCAGTCGAGATCACGGTCGGTGCTGCTCATCAGGAGTCGTCCTTCGGGAGAGCGTCGTGGGATTCGTCCGGCCCCTGCTGCAGGGCCTTCCGGAAGGCGCCGAACCGGGCCGCCGAGAGAGCTGCGGCGCCGGGGCGGGCGGGCTGCGCCGGTGGAGCGGGCGCGATGGTCTGGGAGGTCGTGGCACCGGCCAGGGTCTGTCCGCGGCGACGCTGCGGCAGGCCACCGGTCCCGGCCGGGGCCGCCGGCGCGGGCTCGACCGGCTCGGTGCGGGCCGGTTCGGTGCGGGCGGGCTCGATGCGGGCCGGCAGCGTACGGTTCGGCTCGGAACGCAGGGGTTCGGCGCGCAGGGGTTCGGCGCGCAGCGGCTCGGAACGCAGCGGCTCGGTCCGGCGGCCGTCCGCGCCCTGGCGGTTCTCGGTGTTCCCCCGGTCCGGGGAGCGGCCCACCGTCAGCGCCTTGGCCAGCGCCGGGTTCGGGTGGGTGACCAGCTGTTCCGGGATCAGCACCACCACACCGGTGCCGCCCCGGGCGGACGGCCGGAAGGAGATCGACAGCCCGTGCTTGCGGGCCAGCGAGCCCACCACCGCCAGGCCCAGCCGGGTGCCGGCGGAGAGGGCGGTCAGGTCCAGCGGCTCACCGGAGACGGCCTGCTCGGCCCGGCGCAGCCAGCTGCCGCCGAGGCCCAGTCCGCCGTCCTCGACGGTGATCACCAGGCCCGAGTGGACCTCCTCGACGTACACGTGCACCTCGGCCGGGGGCGCCGAGAAGTTGGCGGCGTTGTCCAGCAGTTCGGCCAGCGTGTGCATCACGCCCTCGGCCGCGAAGCCGGCCACCGCAGCGGTCGAGGCGGAGTGCAGCCGGACCCGCTGGTAGGCGCCGATCCGACCAAGGGCGCCGCGCAGGATCGACTCCACGCCGATCGGCTTGGTCCAGCGGCGGCCCGAACGAGCCCCGGTGAGCACCGCGATGCTGTCGGCCATCCGCCCGACCTGTGCGGTGGAGTGGTCCAGGCTGAGCAGGTCGCCGAGCACGTCGTCGCCGTGCCGGTGCTGCATGTCGCGCAGTTCGGCGTGCATCGAGGTGGCCAGCGCCTGGACCCGGCCGGCGGCCGTGGCACACACCGCGAGGGCAGCGGCCCGCTGCCGCTCGCCCCGGCCGATCTCCTCCGCGACCGTGCGCAGCAGAGCGTCGTGGGCGGTCGCCGGGCGGCCCGCCAGCACGGTGTTGACCGCGGCGCCGGCACGCAGTCGGCCGATCACCTCGGGCAGCACCTCGGCCGACAGCGCGGCCAGCGCGGCCCGTTCCTCCGCGGCGGTCCGGACGTCCTCGCGCAGCGCGGCGGCGGTGCTGTCGGCCTCGGCCAGCGCGGTACGCGCGCCGTGCAGGTCGGCCCGGTCCCGCTCGGCACCGGCCTGCGCCTCCGCGAGTGCGGCGCGCAGGGCGGCGGCCACGTTGTGGCCCGCGGTGACGTCGGCGTGCAAATGGGCCACCGTGCCCTGGGTGGCGGCCAACTCGCGGCGCGCCAGGGTCAGCTCGGCCTCCGCCCGGTGCGCCCGGCCGGCCAGCCGGGCGGCGATCACCACCAGGCCGCACCAGGCCAGCAGCACACCGCCGGCCACCCCGGCCACCACCGCGCGGTGCCCGGCGGCGGCGACCACCGCACCGGCGGCGGCGGCCGCACCGAGCAGCACCGCGGCGGCGGCCCACAGTGCCGAGCCGATGTCCCGGCCTTGGTACGCCGCGCGAGCGGGGCGCGTGCGAGCTTTCATCTATCTGATCCTCGGTGCAGGCGTCAGCGGCAGGGCGGTCGACATCGCGCGACCGCCCGAGGCACACGACAGGGCCCGCCCCGGGCGGTTGATCAGTACACGCGGTCATCAGATCATATCGATTCAGCACACGGTCTCAACCGGCCAGTTGACGTTCCGTTGTGGCAACCCAACCCTGCGCATCCGTACAACTCCGGGTGAACGGCGGCCGACGCGTTCCGGAGCACCGGGCCGGACCGCACGTCGGAGGCCCGGCGCGACCCGGAGCGGGAGGGAGCGCGCGCAGCACGAAGGGCGCCGACCGGTCGGTCGACGCCCTTCGTGCACCACTACTGGCCGCACCAGCGCGCCGGGGCGATGCCCCGTGCGCCGGCGACCGTGATCAGCTGCAGCCGCTGGTGGAGCCGCAGCCCTCGCACAGGTAGCAGCTGCCGGCCCGGCGCATCTTGGTGCCGCAGGAGAAGCAGAGCGGCGCGTCCGCGCTCAGGCCGAGCTGGATCTCCGCCAGTTCGGTGGAGTTGTGCGCCCTGGCCGGGGCCGGTGCGACGGCCTTCGGCGGCTCGGCGGGGGTGCCGGCGGCGGGCTTGGAGGCCTCGGCCAGCGGGGCGGACTGGGCCAGGCCCTCGACGTCCACGTCGTCCTCGACCGGCTCGTAGGAGCCGGTGTCCAGGTGGCGCTGGCGCTCCTCGACGGAGTGGATGCCGAGCGCGGAGCGGGTCTCGAAGGGCAGGAAGTCCAGCGCCAGGCGGCGGAAGATGTAGTCGACGATCGACTGGGCCATCCGCACGTCCGGGTCGTCGGTCAGACCGGCCGGCTCGAAGCGCATGTTGGTGAACTTCGAGATGTAGGTCTCCAGCGGGACGCCGTACTGCAGGCCCACCGAGACGGCGATGGAGAAGGCGTCCATCATGCCCGCGAGGGTGGATCCCTGCTTGGACATCTTCAGGAAGACCTCGCCCAGACCGTCGTCCGGGTAGGAGTTGGCGGTCATGTAGCCCTCGGCGCCACCGACCGTGAAGGAGGTGGTGATGCCGGGACGGCCCTTGGGCAGTCGACGGCGGACCGGGCGGTACTCGACCACCTTCTCGACGACCTTCTCGACCACCGGCGCGGCCGCGGGTGCCGCGACGGCCGGGGTCTTGGTCTTGGCCGAGAGCGGCTGGCCGACCTTGCAGTTGTCGCGGTAGATCGCCAGCGCCTTGACGCCGAGCTTCCAGGCCTCGAAGTAGATCTCCTCGATCTCCTCGACCGTGGCCGCCTCGGGCATGTTGACCGTCTTGGAGATCGCACCGGAGATCCACGGCTGGATCGCCGCCATCATCCGCACGTGGCCCATCGCGGAGATGACCCGCTCGCCCATCGCGCAGTCGAACACCTCGTAGTGGGCCGGCTTCAGGCCCGGCGCGTCGACCACGTTGCCGTGCTCGGCGATGTGCGCGACGACCGCCTCGATCTGCTCGTCCTGGTAGCCGAGACGCTTCAGCGCCCGCGGCACCGTGCCGTTGACGATCTGCATCGAGCCGCCGCCGACCAGCTTCTTGAACTTGACCAGGGCGAGGTCGGGCTCGACCCCGGTGGTGTCGCAGTCCATCATCAGGCCGATGGTGCCGGTCGGCGCGAGCACCGAGGCCTGCGCGTTGCGGAAGCCGTTGCGCGCGCCGAGGCGCAGCACCTCGGCCCAGGTCTCGGTGGCGGCGGCCCACACCGGGGTGTCCAGTCCGTCGGCCGGCACGGCGGCGGCGTTGGCGTCCGCGTGCTGCTTCATCACCCGCTGGTGCGGGGCCGCGTTGCGGGCGTAGCCCTCGTACGGGCCGACCACGCCGGCCAGCTCGGCGCCGCGGCGGTAGGCGGTGCCGGTCATCAGCGAGGTGATGGCGCCGGCCAGCGCGCGGCCGCCCTCGGAGTCGTAGGCGTGGCCGGTGGCCATCAGCAGCGCGCCGAGGTTGGCGTAGCCGATGCCGAGCTGGCGGTAGGCGCGGGTGGTCTCGCCGATCTTCTCGGTGGGGAAGTCGGCGAAGCAGATGGAGATGTCCATCGCGGTGATGACCAGCTCGACCACCTTGGCGAAGCGCTCGGCGTCGAAGCGCTGGCCCCCGTCGGCCGCGGCGTCGTCCCGGAGGAACTTCATCAGGTTGAGCGAGGCGAGGTTGCAGCTGGAGTTGTCCAGGTGCATGTACTCGGAGCAGGGGTTGGACGCGTTGATCCGGCCCGACTCCGGGCAGGTGTGCCAGTGGTTGATGGTCGAGTCGTACTGGATGCCCGGGTCGGCGCAGGCCCAGGCGGCCTCGGCCATCTTGCGGAAGAGCTTCTTGGCGTCGACGGTCTCGATGACCTCGCCGGTCATCCGGGCCCGCAGGCCGAACTCGGTGCCGTTCTCGACCGCGGTCATGAACTCGTCCGAGACCCGGACCGAGTTGTTGGCGTTCTGGTACTGGACGGAGGCGATGTCGTCCCCGCCGAGGTCCATGTCGAAGCCCGCGTCGCGCAGCGCGCGGATCTTCTCCTCCTCCTTCACCTTGGTCTCGATGAAGGCCTCGACGTCCGGGTGGTCCACGTCCAGCACGACCATCTTGGCCGCGCGGCGGGTCGCGCCGCCGGACTTGATGGTGCCGGCCGAGGCGTCGGCGCCGCGCATGAAGGAGACCGGGCCGGAGGCGTTGCCGCCGGAGGAGAGCAGCTCCTTGCTGGAGCGGATCCGGGAGAGGTTCAGGCCGGCGCCGGAGCCGCCCTTGAAGATCATGCCCTCTTCCTTGTACCAGTCGAGGATCGACTCCATGGAGTCGTCGACGGCCAGGATGAAGCAGGCGCTGACCTGCTGGGGCTGCTTGGTGCCGACGTTGAACCAGACCGGCGAGTTGAAGCTGAACACCTGGTGGAGGAGGGCGTGGGTGAGCTCGTGCTCGAAGACCTCGGCATCCTCGGCGGAGCCGAAGTAGCCGTGCTTCTCGCCGGCGGCGCGGTAGGTCAGCACCACCCGGTCGATGATCTGCTTGAGGCTCCACTCGCGCTGCGGGCTGCCCACGGCGCCGCGGAAGTACTTGGAGGTGACGATGTTGACCGCGTTGACCGACCAGAAGTCCGGGAACTCCACGCCGCGCTGCTCGAAGTTGATCGAACCGTCGCGCCAGTTGGTCATGACGACGTCGCGCCGCTCCCAGCTCACCTCGTCGTAGGGGTGGACGCCAGGGGTGGTGTAGATGCGCTCGATCCGCAGGCCGGCCTTGGCCGCCTTGCCGGCGCCCTTGGTCCGCTCGGACTTCGACCCGCGTGCGGAACCGCTCGTCGTGTCTGTCACTTCTGGTCCTCCTCCTGGGCAAACGCCCTAGGTGCCCCGAACCTTCCGGGCACCGCTGGTTCGCTTCTCCTGGCGTGCAGGGCTGCCGGTCGGCCCGCCGATGTGCACGTTTTGTTCGGTTTGTGCGCCGATTTCAGGCGCGCGGGGCCCCGAGGGGCCGCACGGGGTACGGCCGAGCCGTCAGGGCGCGGCGGCGGGGGTCGGCACGGGTGCGCAGTCCTCCGCGATCACCGGCCGCTCGACGCGGAGCTCCGCGATGGCGGCCTCGAAGTCCTCCAGGCCGTCGAAGGCCTTGTACACGCTGGCGAACCTCAAGTACGCGACCACGTCGAGGTCCTTGAGCGGACCGAGTATGGCCAGCCCGACGTCATGGGTGGAGAGCTCGGCGCTCCCGCTGGCCCGGACGCACTCCTCGACCCGCTGGCCGAGCTGGGCCAGTGCGTCCTCGGTCACCGGACGACCCTGGCAGGCCTTGCGGACCCCCGAGATCACCTTCTCCCGGGAGAACGGCTCGGTGACTCCGCTGCGCTTGATCACCATCAGCGTGGCCGTCTCCACCGTGGTGAAACGGCGGCTGCAGTCCGGGCACTGACGGCGGCGACGGATCGAACTCCCGTCATCGCTGGCGCGGCTGTCCACCACGCGACTGTCCGGGTGCCGGCAGAAGGGGCAGTGCACCTGAGGACTTCCTCCCTGGCGGCAAGACATCGGACTCCGCCACTCTACCGGACCACAACCTGTGGGTACGAGCGAGGAGACTAGCCACTAGATCTAGGAGTCGGGGGGCGACGCGCCGGAAGCGGTCGAGATCCCTCCGCGACGCGGAATACACTGTTCGAGTCGAACATTTAATCGATGTACACCCAAAGCCTTGATCGAGTCAGCTAACTGCTTGATAATTCACTCGAACGTGTGTTTGGCGCAACCTTTCGATAGGTGCACCAGTTGAGCTGCACAAGGGAGAACGCCTGTCGAATGAGGGCCGCCATGAACACGGTAGAAGCAAGGACCGCCATTCCGGTGCAGGAGCGCTCGGCGCGCACCGCGGACCAGAGCATGGACCACAGCATGAGCCAGAGCCAGCCGATCGAGCACGCCTCGGTGCAGGACGCCGTGCTCGTCCAGCCCGCCCCGCCCCGCGCCATGCCCGGCCGCCCGCCGGGCATCCGCACCGACGAGGCGGGCCTGACGGAGCGCCAGCGCCGGGTGATCGAGGTGATCAGGGACTCGGTGCAGCGCCGCGGGTACCCCCCGAGCATGCGGGAGATCGGCCAGGCCGTCGGCCTGTCCAGCACCTCCTCGGTGGCGCACCAGCTGATGGCCCTGGAGCGCAAGGGCTTCCTGCGGCGCGACCCGCACCGCCCGCGCGCCTACGAGGTCCGCGGCGTCGAGGTCGCCCGGCCGAACACGGCGGAGACCGCCGGGCGCCCGTCCACCTCGTACGTGCCGCTGGTCGGCCGGATCGCGGCCGGTGGCCCGATCCTCGCCGAGCAGACCGTCGAGGACGTCTTCCCGCTCCCCCGCCAGTTGGTCGGCGAGGGTGAGCTGTTCGCGCTCACCGTCCGCGGCGACTCGATGATCGAGGCCGCCATCTGCGACGGCGACTGGGTCACCGTCCGCCGCCAGCCGGTCGCCGAGAACGGCGACATCGTCGCCGCGATGATCGACGGCGAGGCCACCGTCAAGCGCCTCAAGCGCGAGGACGGCAAGATCTGGCTGATGCCGCACAACCCCGCGTACGAGCCCATTCCGGGTGACAACGCGACCATCCTGGGCAAGGTCGTCGCGGTGCTGCGCCGCCTCTGACCGATCACGACCCGACATCCCGGGGGCTCCGGGCCGATCACGGCCGGGGCCCCCGCGGCATGTCGCGGCCCGGTGGCCGGGGCTACGACACCGCCCGCTTGGCGACCGGGCGGACCGGGGCGGCCGAGGCGTCGATCGCGGCCAGCGAGCGCCGCACCTGGTTGCGGTCGGTGGTGTACCAGAAGTCCGGCATCGAGGAGCGGAAGAAGCCGCCGTACCGCGCGGTGGCCAGCCGCGGGTCGAGCACCGCGACGATGCCCTTGTCGTCCGCCGCGCGGACCAGCCGGCCGGCGCCCTGCGCCATCAGCAGCGCGGCATGGGTCGCGGCCACCGCCATGAAGCCGTTGCCGCCGTGCTCCTCGACGGCCTTCTGCCGGGCGCTCATCAGCGGGTCGTCCGGGCGCGGGAACGGGATCCGGTCCATCACCACCAGCTGGCAGGCCGACCCCGGCACGTCCACCCCCTGCCAGAGCGACAGGGTGCCGAACAGGCAGGTGGTGGCGTCCGAGGCGAACTCCCGGATCAGCTCGCCGAGGGTGTCCTCACCCTGCAGCAGGATCCGGTTGTCCAGCCGCTCCCGGAGCGCCTCGGCGGCGGTCTGCGCGGCCCGCATCGAGGAGAACAGACCCAGCGTGCGGCCGCCGGCCGCGCCGATCAGCTCGGTCAACTCGTCCAGCATCTGCGGCCGGTCGGGCTCCCGCCCGGGCGCCGGCAGGTGCTTGGCCACGTAGAGGATGCCCTGCCTGGGGTAGCTGAACGGGGAGCCGACGTCGATCCCGCGCCAGTACGGCGGGGCGTCCTCGCCCTGCGCGGGCTCAAGCTCGGCCGCCGAGCGCTCGTCCGGCAACCGGCCGTCGACCGGCAGGCCGAGCGAGCCGGCCACCCCGTTGAAGTCGCCGCCCAGCTTGAGGGTGGCGGAGGTGAGGACGACCGACCGCTCCTTGTAGAGGTTCTCCCGCAGCAGCCCGGAGACGCTCAGCGGGGCCACCCGCAGCGAGGCCGCGCCCAGGCCGAAGCGGTCGCTGCGCTCGATCCAGACCACGTCGTACTCGGAGTCCTGGAGCAGCCGGTCGGCCGTCTCGTGCAGCGTCTCGGCGGAGGCCATCGCCTGCTTGCGCACGGCGTCCTCGTCGGTGAGCGCCTTGTCCCTGGTCTCGCCCAGCGAGGTGATCACCTGGCGGGCGGCGTCCCGGATCCCGGAGACCGCGTACGCCAGGTACTCGGGCAGTTCCTCGACCCGGCCGGGCTGGGCGGTCTCCATCAGGCCGTGGTAGTTCTCGGCGGCCGCCTGGAGGGCGTCCACCGCCTTCTCGTTGGCCAGCTTGGCGGCCCGCCGGACCGCCCGGTTGACGGCGTGCACCGACAGCTCGGCGGTGGCCGCGCCGGTCACCCGGTTCACCAGCTCGTGCGCCTCGTCGATGATCAGCAGGCCGTGCTCGGGCAGCACCGGGGCGCCCTCGATGGCGTCGATCGCCAGCATCGCGTGGTTGGTCACCACCACGTCCGCGAGCTTGGCCCGCTCCCGGGCCGCCTCGGCGAAGCACTCCCCGCCGTACGGGCACCTGGTGGCCCCCAGGCACTCCTTGGAGGTGACCGACAGCTGTGCCCAGGCCTTGTCGGAGACGCCCGGGGAGAGGTCGTCCCGGTCCCCCGTGTCGGTCTCACCGGCCCACTCGCGCAGCCGGAGCACGTCCTGGCCGAGCTTGCCGGACGGGCCGCCGAGCGCCTCGACCGGGTCGAACAGGCCCTCCCCCTCGTCCGCCGGGGTGCCCTCGTGCGCGCGGTGCAGGCACAGGTAGTTGGAGCGGCCCTTGAGCATCGCGAACAGCGGGCGGCGGCGCAGCACCGGGTGGAGCGCGTCCACCGTCCGGGGCAAGTCCCGCTCCACCAGCTGGCGTTGGAGCGCGAGGGTGGCGGTGGCCACCACCACGCGGTCGCCGTGGGCGAGCGCGGGCACCAGGTAGGCGAGGGACTTGCCGGTGCCGGTGCCGGCCTGCACCAGCAGGTGCTCGCCGGTGTCGACCGCGGCGGAGACCGCCTCGGCCATCTTGACCTGGCCGGGCCGCTCGACACCGCCGACGGCGGTGACCGCGGCGTGCAGCAGCTCCGGGAGCCGGGACGCGGGGACGGCGGCCGGAGCTTCGTCGCCCGGTGCTTCGTCGGCCGCCTGGAGGAGGGATTCGGAGTCGTTCGTCATCGCGTCCCAAGCCTACGGGGCGGGAGTGACAATCCGGCCCCGTTGTCCCGGCATCCCGATCGCGGCCCCGGGGTGCAGCGCGTTCTCCACCTGGCCGTGGACGGCCGCGTGCGGCCGTTCGGCGCGGTCGCGGTAGCCGTCCAGCAGGAGCCGGTTGCGGTTCAGGCAGAGCCGGTCGATCCGGCGCGTGAAGAGGTCGAAGAGCGCGAACCGCTCCCGCAGCTCGGGGAAGCGCCGCTGGTGGGCCAGGATCCGCTCGCGCAGCAGCGCCCAGAACTCCCGCTCGGGCAGGCCGAGCTGCTGCTCGAAGAGCGGCGCCAGGTAGCGGTACACCCCGATGAACAGGCCGGCGTGCAGGAACTGGCAGAGGTAGGCGGGGGGTTCGCGCAGCAGCACCCCGGCCACCTCGGGCGGCAGGCCGGCCAGCTCGGGCAGGTCCTGGTCGCTGAGGTTGATGTCGTCCACGAAGTCCTTGACCGCGAGCCGCACGGGCACGTCCCGCTCGTCGTAGACCACGATCGCGTTCTCGCCGTGCGGGGAGAAGACCGTGCCGTAGCGGTAGAGGAAGTGCAGCAGCGGCGGCAGCATCACCGCGAACAGCCGGCCGAGCCACTCGGCGGGCGCCAGCCCGGAGCGGGCGACCAGCTCGGCCACCAGTGCCCGGCCGTCCGAGCCGGTCTGCAGCAGGGCGGCCAGCGTGCGGCCGCGCTCGCCGGCCTCCAGGCAGCTGTCCAGCGACTGCCGCCAGATCGCGCCGAGCAGCTCCTTGTACTGGTAGGGCGCTTCCGGCAGGTCACGGTAGAGCGGGTGGTCCACGGTGACCGAGGCGAGCTCGCCGAGCAGGATCACCCGGCACTCCTCGCGCAGGAACGGGTCGGCGTCGCGGATCGCGTGCACCCAGGCCGTCACGGCGGGCGCGGCCAGCGTGCGCCGGGTCGGCAGACCGCGCCAGACCAGGGTGTTGAGGATGGCGAGCGGCAGCTTGACGGTGCAGCGTTCGGGCCGGGTGAGGTTGAAGAAGCTCCGGATGGACTGCTGCGGCAGCCGCAGGTCCCCGTCGCTCGGCAGCGGGACGATCCGGCCGTCGGCGATCCAGGGGGCGAACAGCGGCACGACGACCTCGTCCCACTGCCAGGGGTGGACGGGCAGCAGCAGGTACTCGTCGGCGCGCTCCCCGAGCACCGCGCGCAGCCGCTCCGGGGAGTCCAGCTCCCGCTCGTACAGGTCCGCGGGGCCGCGGTACTCGGCCAGGCTGCGGTGCACGGCCAGCCACGGGAGCGGCTGGGGCCGGCGCGCCTCCGGGGCCCAGCGGGCGGCGTCCTGCGCGGAGAAGCCGATCCGGCCCTTGTTGGGGACGATCCACGGGTGGCCGGTCTGCCGGCCCTCCAGCTCGACGTGCCCGAGCCCGGCCAGCTGGGCGGCGGTGAGCTCGGTGCCCAGCTGGTGGGTGTCGGCGATCAGGGTGGCGGTGAGCTCGCGGATCAGGTGGCCCACCGTGTCGCCGGAGAGTCCGAGCAGGTGCCGGGCGCGCTGGACGAAGCGCAGCGGATCCACCTCGGGGTCCTGCGGGCAGCTCACCGAGGCCGGATCGACCTGCCAGCCGCCGTACGCGCCGCGGCGGGCCCGGAACCGGTAGCCGGCGCCGGGCAGTTCGAGCGCGTACCCGTCGCCGTCGCCGTCGGGCTCCGGGGTGATCAGCTCCTCGTACGCGAACTCGCCGAGCATCTTGGCGAGCAGCCCCCGCCGGGCCCGCTGCCAGTGCTCCTCGGTGAGGTGCGGGGGCAGCTGGAGCGGCTGGTCAGCGGACGGCTGCGGCACGGTTCTCCTCCTGGGGTCGCGGGAGCAGGGCGGCGGTGGGCGGGGCGAAGCTGGTCCAGGCGGTGCGGGTGGGCAGGTGGTGGACCGACCGGCCGGCGACGGCGTTGAGGATGACGGCCGCGCGGTGGGCGCCCAGACCGAGGTCCGGGGCGCCGACCCCATGAGTGTGCAGCTCGGCGTTCTGGACGTACAGACCGCCGGTGAGGGCCGCGGCGGTGGCCACCCGGTGGTCCAGGTCGACCCGGTAGCGGCCCTGTTCGTCCCAGTCGATCAGGTCGGCGATCGGGTCCAGCAGGGCCGGGCGGACGGCCCGGTACCCGGTGGCGAGCACCACGGCGTCGGTGCGCAGCAGGTGCCGGACCCCGGAGTCCCGGTGCCGGCAGCTGAGCTCGAAGCCGCCGCACGGGCCGGCCTGGGCCCCGGTGACCTCGGTGCCGGGGACGATCTCCACCGGGTCGGCGTCCAGCGGGCGGCCCACCGTGCGGTCGTACAGGTGGTCGTGGATCTGGGCCAGGGTCTCGGCGCTGGCGGCCTTGTGCAGTTGCCACTGGGCCGGCACGAGCCGGTCCCGGGCCGGGCCCGGCAGGCCGTGGAAGTAGCGGGTGTAGTCGGGGGTGAAGTGCTCCAGGCCGAGCTTGGAGTACTCCATCGGGGCCAGCGCCCGGCTGCGGGTGAGCCAGCGCAGCCGGGTGCCGTCCGCGCCGCGGGTGCGCAGCAGGTCGAGGAAGATCTCGGCCCCCGACTGGCCCGAGCCGATCACCGTGATGTCCCGGGCGCCGGCCAGCGCGGCCCGGCGCTCCAGGTACTGCGCGCCGTGCCAGACCAGCGGGTGGCCGGCCAGCCGGTCGAACGGTTCGGGGCAGGCCGGGACGGTGCCCACCCCCAGCACCACGGCCCGCGCCGGCACCGGCCCGGTGGCGGTCTCGGCCCGGTAGAGCCGCTGCTCGGGCTCCCAGTGCAGGGCGGTGACCTCGGCGGAGAAGCGGCAGTTGGGCAGCCGCTCGGCGGCCCACCGGCAGTAGTGGTCGTACTCGCGGCGGGGCAGCTGGAAGCGCTCGGCGAAGTAGAACGGGAACAGCCGCCCCTGGTCGCGCAGGTAGTTCAGGAAGGACCAGGGGTTGGTCGGGTCCACCAGCGAGACCAGGTCCGCCAGGAACGGCACCTGCATCCGGGCGCCGTCGACCAGCATGCCGGGGTGCCAGCGGAACTCCGCCCGGGCCTCGCAGAAGAGGGTCCGCAGGCCGTCGGCGCGGTCGGCGAGCGCGGCGAGGGACAGGTTGAACGGGCCGATGCCGACGCCCAGGAGGTCGTACGGCTCGGGCTGCGGGTTGTCCATGCCATCCACTTCGGGGAGAGGGGGTTCGGGCTCGGGTGGCGTCAGCCGGGCGGGCCGGCGGGGCTGAGGCCGGCGCGCCGGCGCACCATCAGGGCGGCCCGCTTGCCCGGCAGGTCGAGTGCGCCGCGCGCGTCGAAGCCGGCCTTGCGGAAGGCCCGCAGGGACGGGGTGTTGCGCAGGTCGGGCTCGGCGACGACCTGCTCGCAGCGCGGCCGGCGGGCCAGGATCCGGGTGGCGAGCGCGGCCAGCAGCAGGCCGCCCAGGCCTCGGCCGCGGGCCTCGGCGGGGCCGAGCAGCAGGTGCAGCCCGGTGTCGTGGGGCCGGGCCGGGTAGTGCAGGGCGAGCGGGTCGAGGTCGGCGCGGTAGACCTCCCAGTAGCTGATCGGGGCGCCGTCCAGCAGGCCCAGGCACGGCACGCTGCGGCCGTCGCCGTCGAGCTGGGCGCGCAGGTGGCGGCCGGTGGTGGCGGGTGGTCCGGCCAGCTCCCAGAAGGCGTCCACCGCCGGGTCGTTCATCCAGCCGGCCAGCAGCGCGAGGTCGGTGTCGGGGTCGGCCGGCCGGAGCCGGAACTCGCCGGCGGCGGTGGGCATCGGGCCCCAGTCGGCCACGCCGTCCAGCAGGTCCGGCGGCGGCCCGGCCACCGTCACCCCGTCGCCACGGGGTTGGTGATGGTCACGTACACCGACTGGGTCTCGACCGGGCCGACCAGCTCGTCCAGGCCGTGCAGCCGGGTGAGCAGGTTGGCCTTGCAGCGCAGGGTGGGCGAGTCCAGCAGGTGGGCCGGCAGCCGGGAGCCGGTGGCGGCGGCCTCGGGGCCGGCCAGGAAGCCGCGCAGGGCGGCCAGCAGCACGCCCTCCTCGGCGAGGCCCTGGGAGCCCAGGCCGCCGATCAGGCCGAGGACGTGGTTGATGCCGAGGTAGTAGGCGAAGCGCTCGTCGGCGACCTGGTCGGGCACGAAGGTGTCGCTGTGCGCGCCGATGCCGGGCGACCGGGCGGCCAGCCGGCCCGCGTGCGAGGCCCGGAAGTAGTACCCCTGGTTGTCGCGGTAGCGGCCGCCGACCGGCCAGCCCGCCGCGTCCAGCACCGCCAGGCTGTTCTGCTGGTGCGCCTCCAGGGCGATGCCGGCCTGCCCGTCCAGCCACAGGATCGGCAGCACCACGGCGTGCAGGTAGCGCAGGAACCATTCGGCGGCGACGGTCTGCACCGGTCGGCCGCTGCGGCCGGCCAGCTCCCGCAGGATGTCGGACAGTTGCGAGTGCATCCGGCCCAGCGGCTGCTCGGCGATCAGACCGGCCACGCACAGCGCCCGGTCGGCCGGGCCGAAGGGCTGGCTGCGGAGCACCGTGTCCAGGCCGCCCGGGTCGCCGAGGCCGGGGTGGTCCACGCCGATCCAGGCCGGGTCGCGGACGATGTCGAAGCCCGGGTGGGCGGCCTGCCACTCGGCGCCCAGACCGCGCTCCAGCAGCCGGTGCACCTCGACACCCCGGTGCAGCTCCTTGCGGAGGTTCTCCCGGCGGGAGTTGGTGATCCGCAGGCCCAGCGACAGCTTGAGCATCCACGGGGTGCCGGGGCGGTAGACGGTGCGGACCGAGGAGGTGGGGTGCCAGGGCTCGCCGTGCGGTCCGAGGTCGTGCAGCAGGCCCTCGTCCAGCAGGGCGGCGACGGCCGGGCGCAGCGCCAGCTCCCCGGCCTGCCACGGGTGCAGCGGGAGGGCCGCGGTGCCGGGTGGCAGCAGGCCCGGGTCGCCGAGCAGCCGCGCCGTGAGGGCCTCGGCGGGCAGCGCGGCGGCGGAGTCGGCGGCCAGCAGCTCGCGGTCGACCGCGTACCAGTGCAGCCGGAAGCTGCCGCCCAGCTCGGGCGAGTAGGCGGCGCTCTGGGCGGGTGCCAGGCCGTCCCGGCTCTTGGGGGTGGGGTGCAGCGGGTGGCCCAGCAGCAGCGACTGCTCGGCCCGCAGGAAGGGGGTGCCGGCCTCCCGGGTCGACGCCCGGTGGTGGGCCAGGAATTCGGCGGTACGGCCGACCGAGTCCGCCACCCGGGCGGCCAGGTCGGCGATCTGCCCGGGGTCGGGGTGTTCGGCCGCGGCGCCGGCGAGCAGCGCGGCGACGGTGACGGGGTCGACCGGGCCCGGTGCGCCGTGGCCGGCGGTGACGGTGACCCGCCCGAACCGGTGCCAGCCGCAGGCGGACCAGTGCCGCAGCGGGGCGGCCAGCTCGGCGGCGCCGCCGAGGACGGCGATCCGCAGCTGCCCGCCGGCCGGGCGGGCCCCGGTCTCCCGGGCCCAGCACCGCAGCAGGCTCTCGGTGGCGGCCTGTTCGGCGGCGGTGGCCGGATCCGGGTGGAGCAGCGGATCCGGCGCGGCCGTGGCGGCCTGCGCGGCCGGCCTGGTGGCTACGGCCGGCGGGGCTCCGGTGAGGGCGGTGCTCAAGGCTGCTCCTTCGGACGGGCTGGACTACGGGTAAGGGCTACCTATCCCGGGGTCGTGAGCACAAGATCAGCTCACTCCTTCCGGTGAACGGCGAACCATCACTCACCCCCGGGGGTGAGCACTGTCACTCGGACGGCCGACACCGGTCACGAATCGATGACCACTCGTCAACAGCCGGACACCGGCGGGCCCCGGGTCCGGCGCGGATGGGAGACTGCGGCAGGGGAACTCTGTCGAACGTCCGGGGGCGGGGCCGATGTCATCGATCAACCGCACCGCGGGGGCCGCTGCCGTGGCCCTCGCGGTGCTCTTCACCGGGGCCGCCTGCGGCGCCCCCGACGACGGCGGCCGGCGCGCCTCGGGGCTGCCGCGCAGCTGGGACGAGTTGAAGCGGTGGCGCTTCGAGGACTGGGACAACTGGGCCTCCAAGCACGTCTTCCACAACCCGCGGACGGAGGGCGTGTGGAGCCCGGACAGCATGGCCGGCGCACCCGCGCAGCAGCCCGCGCCGCCCGCCGCCTCGCCCGCGGCCTCCTCCCCGCCGCTCTCCGCCACTGCCGGCCCCGCCGCATCACCCACCGCCGCACCGGTGCCCTCCGCCGTCCAGGCGGTGGCCGTGCCGCGCCCCTACACCCGGTACGCCGCCTCCGGGAAGGTGTTCATGACCGCGCCGAACGGCGGCACCGGCCAGTGCTCCGCCACGGTGGTCGCCGACCCGGCCCGCCCCGGCCGGAGCAATCTGGTCTGGACGGCCGCGCACTGCGTCCACGAGGGCAAGGACGGCGACTGGTTCAGGAACCTCATCTTCGTTCCCGCCTACAACAGTTCGGGCGCGGCCAGCGGCGGCCGCAAGGCGACGCTGGCCGAGGTGGCGCCGCTCGGCCAGTGGTGGGCCGACAAGGTGATCACCTCGCCGCAGTGGACGGCCGAGGGCGGGCACGCGGGCAACTCGGCCAACCAGTACGACTTCGCGGTGCTCCGGGTGCACGCCGCGGACGACTCCGGGCAGTCGCTGGAGGAGGCCGTCGGGTCGGCCGTCCCGGTCTGGTTCGACGCCCCGCGCGACGGCATCACCGTCTCGGCCTGGGGCTACCCGGTCGGCCGCCCCTTCGACGGCCAGGAGTTGGACCGCTGCGACGCGGGCCGGCCTGGGGTGCTCTCCTTCGACCCCGAGCGCCCGGCGATGCACACGATCAGCTGCACCATGACCTCCGGCGCCAGCGGCGGCGGCTGGTTCGCCACCCTGCCGGACGGCCGCCAGGCGCTGGTCAGCAACACCTCCCTCGGGACCGTCGACCACACCTCGCTGAACGGCCCCTACCTGGAGGGCGTGGCCCGCCAGGCGCTGGACTACCTCTCCAAGAAGTGACATCCGTCCGAGAAAGACATCCGTCCGAGAAGCACCGACACCCGCCCCACCGACCGACCGAGCAACGGGGATCGAGCCCATGCCTTCCACCCACCGACGTTCCGCCGCGGCCACGGCCGCCCTGCTCACCGTGCTGGCGCTGACGGCCACCGGCTGCCAGGACGACCCTGCGCCGCAGGCCGCACCGCCGCCGCCCTCGTCGGCCCCTTCGGCCTCCGCCGGCAAGGGCGGCATCAAGCTGCCGGACTCGCTGAAGGACCTCAAGAACTGGAGCGCCGACGACCTGGCCAACTGGGCCAAGGACCACGGCTTCAAGCCCGAGGTGCTGAAGGGCTACTGGGACCAGGTCCGGATGGAGGCCGCCAAGGGCGTCAAGCCCAAGGAGGCCAACATCGCGACCGCGAAGTCCCCGACCCGCTCCGAGGTGCAGCTGCCGCCCGCCATCGCGGCCACCGCGGAGAAGCACCCCTACAGCCCGGGCACCGCGGTGGTGGGCAAGATCTTCATGAGCGTCAGCCCGACCGCCGACGCGGAGTGCTCCGGCACCGTGGTCTCGGACCCGGCCAACCCCGGCCGCTCCAACCTGGTCTGGACGGCCGCGCACTGCGTCCACGAAGGCAAGGACGGCGACTGGTTCAAGAAGATCGGCTTCGTGCCCTCGTACAACCGGGGCGGCGCCGCGAGCGGCGGCAAGAGGGCCACCGTCGCCCAGCTCGCCCCGTACGGTGCCTGGACGATGGACGCCGGTTACGTCTCCCCGCAGTGGGTCCAGGAGGGCAGCGAAAAGGGCGGCCCGGCCAGCCAGTTCGACTTCGCCGTCTTCCACGTGCACAACGAGGAGGGCGGCAGCCGCTCGCTGGAGGAGACCGTCGGCGGCTCGATCCCGATCTGGTTCAACGCCCCGATCGACACGATCAGCGCCGTCTCCGCCTACGGCTACCCGGCCGAGGTCCCGTTCGACGGCCGCGAGCTGGAGCACTGCGACTCGAGGGTCAAGCTGACCCCGTACGTCTACGACCCCGCGCGCCCGCCGATGAACGCGATGGGCTGCACCATGACCGGCGGTTCCAGCGGCGGCGGCTGGTTCGCCACCAAGCCGGACGGCAAGCCGGCCCTGGTCAGCAACACCTCGGTCGGCAACGACCAGGCCACCTTCCTGGCCGGCCCCACCCTCGGCGCGGACGCGCAGAAGGGCTTCGAGTACTTCAGCCGGCAGAAGCACTGACCGCGGCGGGGGCACCGGGCGGACGAACGCCGCGGGCCCGGCCCGCAGATGTTGCGGCGCAGCAGCACCTCGGCGGCGCGCAGCACCCGGTCCTCGGTGCCCGCCGGCACATCGTGCTGCC
>NZ_JBFAQT010000048.1:16186-43719 GCF_040678895.1 Kitasatospora sp. NPDC049258 | reverse complement strand
GAGCAGGACGTAGAAGGCGATCGAGGCCAGGCCCATGGCGATGGTCGACCAGGTCGGGGTGAGGTGCCGGTGGTGGACCCGGGCGAACTGGCGCGCGTCGGTGCCGGTTCAGCCGGCCAGCAGCGAGGTCAGCCGCCCCGCCAGCAGGTCCCAGCGCCAGGAGCGCTCGACCCAGCGGCGCCCGGCCTCGCCCATCCGCCGGCGCAGTCCCTCGTCCTGCAGCAGCCGGACGATCCGCTCGGCCGCCACCTCGGCGGAGCGGCCCGGCACCACGTAGCCGGTCTCCCCCTCCAGGACCGCGTCCGGCGCACCGCCGGAGTCACCGGCGACCACCGGCAGCCCGGTGGCGGAGGCCTCCAGGTAGACGATCCCCAGCCCCTCCACGTCCAGACCGCCGCGCCTGGTCCGGCAGGGCATCGCGAACACGTCGCCCGCGCCGTAGTGGGCCGGCAGCTCCTCCCAGGGCACCGCGCCGGTGAACCGCACCGCCTCGCGCACCCCGGTGGCGTCCACCAGCTTCTCCAGCTCACCCCGGTACGGGCCGCCGCCGACGATCAGCAGCACCGCGTCCGGGACTTCGGCCAGGATCCGCGGCAGCGCCGTGATCAGGGTGTCCTGGCCCTTGCGCGGCACCAGCCGGGAGACGCAGACCACCACCGGACGGTCGGTGAGGCCGAGCCGGGCCCGGATCGCCGCGCCGCCGGAGTCCGGGCGGAAGGTCTGCTCGTCCACCCCCGGCGGCAGCTGCACCATCCGCCCGGCCGCCTCGGGGCCGACCGCGGCGGCGATCCGGGAGCGGGTGTACTCGCCGAGGTAGGTCAGCGTGTCGGTGCCCGCCCCGATCCGGCGCAGCAGCTGCCGGGAGCCGGGCAGCTGGGCCCAGGCGGCCTCGTGCCCGTGGGTCATGCCGAGCAGCCGGTCGGCCCCGGCCCGGCGCAGCGCGGGGGCCATCAGGCCGAGCGGCGCGGCCGCGCCGAACCAGACCGAGCTGCAGCCCTCCGCCCGGAGGATCTCGGCGGCCCGGCGGGTCACCCGCGGCGTCGGCACCATCATCCTGGTCCGGTCGCGGATCACCGGGAACGGCTGCTCCGCGTCGAACCGCGCCACCTCGCCGCCGTCCCGCCAGGTCGAGGCGTAGACCACAATGCTGCCCGCCGGCTGGCGGACGGCCATATTGTGGACGAAGGCCTGGATGCCGCCGGGCCGGGGCGGGAAGTCGTTGGTGACGATCAGGGTCTTGTGCATGCCACGGCTCGCTCGGTCGGGGGGTGCTCGGTGTACCGCTCGCTGATCCGTACCATAGGTCAACACCCCGGCGCGTCGGGAACGAAGCATGCCCGCGCAACCGTTTCCGCTCGGGGCCGGTCCTAGCAGGTGGGCCCGGGGGGAGCAGCCGGTCACCGCCACGGTGCGGGGGTCCGCGTGGGTGTCCGTGCCACGGCGCCCGGTTGCGGCGTCCTCGCCGGACGCGTCTGTGACGAACGAAGGAGAGTCGTGGAGTTGGCCCCGGCCGGCAGAGCCGAGCGCAGCGTCGGCAACACCGAGCGCCCCGCACTGCCCCCTTCGACTCCCAGCCCGGCCGGCGGCGCGCTGTGGGGTCTGGGCGCGGGCTGGCTCGCCACCCGGGTGCTGATCGTGCTGATGGTGCTGGGCATCGTCCGGATCTCCGGCGCGGACGTCAGCACCGACGTCTCGGTGATCTACCACGGCTGGTTCGAGGTGCTGCGCACCGGCACCTTCCCGCTCGACGACGTGACCTGGCAGTACCCGCCCGGCGCCGCCCTGGTGATCATGCTGCCCGGGGTGCTGCCCTGGTCGTACCTGGTCTCCTTCTTCGTGCTCTGCGGCCTCTTCGACGTGCTCACCATGGGCCTGCTGATGCGGGTCGGCCACCGCAAGGGCCGCAGCTTCACCGGCGCCTGGATGTGGGTGGCCGGGGTGCCGCTGCTCGGCCCGACGGTCTACTGCCGGTACGACATCATCGTCACGGCGATCACCGTGATCGGTCTGCTGATCGTGATGCGCAAGCCCGCAGTCGGCGGGCTGCTGCTGGGGCTCGGCGCGCTGATCAAGGTCTGGCCGGTGCTGGCGCTGGCCGGCACCCCGCGCGGCCGGCGCACCAGGCGCTCCTGGACGGCCGCCGCGGCCACCGCCGGCGCGCTCGGCTTCCTGCTCACGGCCGGGATGAACGGCGCCTTCGACTTCCTGAAGTTCCAGAAGGAGCGCGGGATCGAGATCGAGTCGCTGGGCGCCCTCCCGCTGCACTTCGCCCGGCTGTTCGGCGCCTGGCACGGCCAGGTCACGATGAACTACGGCGCCCAGGAGATGCTCGGCCCGTGGGTGCCGGTGATCGCCAAGCTCTCCCTCGCGGGCACCGCGGTCGGGTTCGGCTGGCTGCTGGTCTGGCGGCTGCGGGCGGCCCGCTGGCAGGCGGGGACGCCGTTCGACGCGGCGCTGGCCGCGCTGCTGGTGTTCACCGTGACCAGCCGGGTGATCAGCCCGCAGTACATGATCTGGCTGATCGGCCTGGCGGCCGTCTGCCTGACCGTGCGGAGCACCAGCCAGAAGCCGGTGGCGGTGCTGATCCTGGTCGCCGCCGTGCTGACCACCCTGGAGTTCCCGCTGCTCTTCGGCCAGGTGCAGAAGAGCCAGCTGCTCGGCGTGGTGGTGATCAGCGCGCGCAACCTGACCCTGCTGGCGGCGACCTTGATCTCCTGCCGTCGGCTCTGGCGCTCCACCCGGCGGATCGAGCCGGCCACCACCGTGGTGCTGCCCGCCGCCGAGCCCGCCGCCGCCGTCGGCTACCCGGTCCGGCCGGGCATCGCCTACGAGCAGGCGCTGCTGGACGGGCTGGACCAGCCGGTGGGGCGCGGCACCCCCTCCTGAGCGGCTCGGCGGCTCGGCGGCTCGGCGCCAGAAAGTTTCCGCAAGATCTTGCAGGAGCGCTCCACCCCTGGCAGCATCGGGCTCCGTCCTGCCCGCCGCCCAGCCCCAGGGGGATCCCCCATGCCCGAGTACGACGTCCTGGTGGTCGGTGGCGCGGGTGTGGACACCATCGTCCGGGTCGACCGGCTGGAGCTGCCGGACGCCGACTCGGTGCAGGTCCCGCCGGTGCACGACCACGTCGGCCACACCGGCAGCGGCGTGGCCCTCGGCTGCCACGCTCTCGGCCTGCGGACCAAGTTCGTCGACTTCCTCGGCGACGACCCGCAGGGCGCCCTGGTGCTGGCGGCCTTCCGGCGGCACGGCCTGGACTTCAGCCACCTGGTCTCGCCCGCCGGCACGCCGCGCGGGGTCAACCTGGTGGACGCCGCGGGGCGGCGGCTGTCCTTCTACGACGCCCGGCACCCGGCCGCTCTGCGGCTGCCCCGGGACTTCTGGCTGCCCTTCCTGGAGCGGGCCGGCCATGTGCACCTGTCGATCACCGGCGTCAACCGCGACCTCTACCCGGACATCCGCCGGCTCGGGGTGAGCTGCTCCACCGACCTGCACACCTGGGACGGCATCGAGGAGCACCACCGCGCGTACGCGCTCCACTCGGACCTGGTCTTTCTGTCCACCGCCGGCTGCCGGGGGCGGCACGAGCAGGTGATGCGCTCGATCCTGGCCGAGGGCCGGGCCGAGCTGGTGGTGGCCACCGCCGGCGAGCGCGGCAGCTACCTGCTCACCCGGGGCCGGGACGAGGTCCGGCACTTCCCGGCCACCGACCCCGGGCTGCCGGTACTGGACAGCAACGGCGCGGGGGACGCCTTCGTCTCGGGCTTCCTCGGCCGCCGGCTGGCCGGGCGCCCGGTGGAGGAGTGCATGCGGGCCGGCGCGGCCGCCGGGGCGTACGCCTGCACCCGGGCGGGCACCCACACCGCCCTGATCGACCCGGCCCGGCTGGAAGCCGCGCTGGCGGGCGCTCAGGCCCCGCCAGCGGCGCCGGCCCCGGCGTGATCCGGGCCACGCCCCTGGTCGCGGCCCGAGCCGCGGCCGCTCAGGCCAGCCGGGCGGCCTCGGCGGTCCACAGCGCGGTGAACTCCGCCGTGCCGATCCCCAGCCGGCCACGCAGCAACCGGTCCAGCACCGACTCGGGGCTCTCCCCCGCGGCCGCCCGGCCGGAAACCCCGACGTCCTGGTAGAGCCGGACCAGGCTGCGCTCGCCGAACTCGCGCGCGATCACCTCGCAGGCCAGCCAGGACAGCTCGTACGCCTGCCCGATCCGGTCGGCGCCCGCAGTGAAGTCGGCGTCCGAGGGCAGCGTCCGGGGGATCCGGCCGGCCGCGACCTCCTGGGCCAGCCCGGGGGCGATCTGCCGGGCGGTCCGCCCGGAGTCCAGGTAGGCGGTGTGGTCGGCGACGCCCTCGGAGAGCCACATCGGGGTCCAGCTCCGGGTGACGGCCCGGGTGGCGACATGGGTGGCCTCGTGGGTGACGACCACCCGCCGGCCCAGCTCGCTGAGCCCCCGGTAGGCCTCCGGGTTGACCAGGATCCGGTCCGCCGGGGTGTGCTCGGGGGCACCGGCGACGGCCACGGTGACGGCGGCGATGCCCCGGTACGGCTCCGGCTGCACCTCCAGCAGCCTGGCGAACTCCGCCTCCGTGGAGGGCAGTTCGAGCAGCAGCCGGCCCGGCCAGGCGTCCCCCCAGAGCGCCTCGACGGCCGGCACGGCCTGATCCGCCCGGGTGGCCAGGGCGGACACCTCGGCCTGCTCCGCGAGCCCGAGCACCAGGCAGCGCGTGCCACGCGCCACCCGGACCGGCCCGAGGTCCCAGAGCGCGGGCGCGCCCGCGGGCTCGTCCGCGGCCAGCCGCCAGCCCTCGGGGAGCCGGACCAGCTCCAGGCGCCGGGACAGCACCGCCGGGTACGCGTCCAGGTCGACCAGCCGGTGCTCGAACTCGGCGGCGACGGTGATCCGGTCGGCCTCCGGCGGCGGCTCGGTGAAGGAGGTGATCCGGTAGCCGAGCTCGGCGAACGGCACCTGGGCCATCCGGTCGAGCGCCGCGTGCTGGGCCTGGGCAGCGGCCGGCGCGGCTCCGGCGAGCAGCACCGCCCGGTCGAGCGCCAGCAGCGCCCGGGCCCGGGCGGCCAGCAGCTCCTCGATCACCGGCCGCAGCGCCGGCCCGGCGGCCTCGGGTACGGCGGCCGGGCGGCCCGCAGGGCGCAGCAGCGGCACCGAGGCCTGGGCCAGCCCGCCCGCGGCGAGCAGCAGCGCGGCCCGCCGGGACAGCCCGGACCGGCCTGCCGCGGGCCTCGGCGGCAGGTCGGTCACCAGCTGTTCCGGCTCACTGCTCAGACCCGTACCACCCCGGCGACGGGCATCGCGTTGACGCTCTCGTAGCGGACCTTGGCACCGGGGTACGGCGCGTGCACGACCACCCCGCCGCCGGCGTACATGCCGACGTGGTGCATGTCCTTGTAGAAGATCACCAGGTCTCCGGGTCGTGCTTCGCCGAGGCTGATCCGCTGCCCCGCCGAGGCCTGCGCCTGCGAGGTGCGGGGCAGGGTCACTCCGGCCTGCCGCCAGCTCCAGTACATCAGACCGGAGCAGTCGAAGGTACGGGGGCCGGTCGATCCGTAGACGTACGGCGATCCGATCTTGCTGATCGCGGCGGCCAGCGCGGCCGCGGCGCGGTCGGAGGAGGGCGGCTGGTCGCCGAGGTCGAGGCGGTCGGTGCCGCGGGTGGCGCGCTGCTCGGCCTCCCGGGCGTCCTCGGCCACCATCCGGGCCCGCTCGACCGTGCCCAGGCCGTTGAGGAGGCGCTGGGCCTTCACCAGCCGCTGGTGGATCTCCGACTTGCTCTGCGCCAGCGTGCGCCGGACCTCCTCCAGCTCGGCGAGCTTGGCCCCGACCTCCGCCCGGCGCTGGTCCAGCCGGCGCTGGCGGTCCAGCACCTGGCGCAGGGCGTCGTTCTGCCGCTGCGCGGCCTGGTCCAGCGCGCGGGCCCCGGCCAGGTAGGCGTCCGGGTCGGAGTCGAGCATCAGCCGCACCCCCGGATCCATCCCGCCCGAGCGGTACTGCGCGCCGGCCAGCGCTCCCAGGTCCTGGCGCAGCCGGTTGAGGCTCTCCTGGCCGGCCGCGACCTGGCTCTGCAGCGTGCTGGTCTCGCCCTGCAGCCGCTTCTGGTACTCCTGGGCGGCGTTGTACTTCTCGGAGGCCTGCTCGGCCTCGTCGTAGAGCTGGTCGATCTGGGCCTTGACGTCGTTCTTGGCGATCGGCTCGGCCGGGGCACCGGGGAGGGCATGGGCACTGCCCGCGACCGTCACACCCAGGGCGGTGGTGGCGGCGGCCGTGACCGCGAGAGCGCGGGCGAGCCGCCGGACGCCTGGCAGTTGGGGGCGGCGGTGCACGGTCATGCTTCGGCGACTCCGTTCCTGCGGCCGGGCCACCGCCGCCACCCGGGTCTGGGCGGCCGTCTCGCGGAGGTCCGGGGGCAGACCCTAGCGAGTCACGGCTATCTAGTCCAAACCCCTCCAGGGGCGAATATTTGAGCACTAATCGGACAGCTGGCCCAAGCAGCCGACCCGTCGCAGGTCGGCGGGTACGACGCCGCCGGCCCGGCGCTCACGGGGAGCACCGGGCCGGCGGACGGGGTGACACGGGGTCAGGGGCGGACGATCTTCGAGATCGGCATCGCGGTCGCCGACTCGTAGCGCACCGGGACACCCGTGCGCGGCGCGTGGATGATCTGGCCGTTGCCGATGTACATCCCGACGTGGTGCTGGTCGCCGTAGTAGATGATCAGGTCGCCCGGCTGGGCGTTGGCGACGTTGGTGCCGATGCTGGTGCCGGCCCCCGCCTGGTCCTGCGAGGTGCGCGGCAGCGACACGCCCGCCTGGGCGTAGGCCCACTTCATCAGGCCGGAGCAGTCGAAGGCGCTCGGGCCGGCCGCGCCGTAGGAGTACGGGGAGCCGAGCTTGGAGGTGGCCGCGGCGATCGCGGCGGCGGCGTGCGACCCGGCCGGCGCGTTGACCACCACGTCGGTGCGGGCGGAGTCGCGGGAGGCGCGCTCGGGGCCCTGCGCCGCGGTCGCCTTGGCCTTGGCGTCTGCTGCGGACTTCGCCTCGGCGGCGGCGAGGTCGTCGCGCTCCTTCTGGGTGAGCGAGTCGAGCAGGCTCTGCGCCTTGGCGAGCTTGCCGAGGATCTCTTCCTTGTCGGCCTTCAGCCGCTTGGTGGTGGCGTCCAGCTCGGCGAGCTTCTGCTCGGCCTCGGACTTCTGCTGGTCGAGCTTGCCCTGCTCGTCCTTGAAGGCCTTCAGCACGTCGGCCTGCGAGCTGCCGACCTGGTTCATCGCGCCGGCCTGGTTGAGGAAGGAGTCCGGGCTGGCGGAGAGCATCAGCTGCACCGTCTGCGGGATCCCGCCGGTGCGGTACTGCTCCGCGGCGATCTCGCCCAGGGTGCCCTGGATGCCGCTCACCTGCGCCTGCTGCCGGGCGACCTGGTCCTGGATCTGCGAGACCTGCTTCTGCAGACCCTGCTCGCGCTCGGTGGCGGCGTTGAACTCCTCGGTCTTGACCTCGGCCTGCTCGTTGAGGGTATCGACCTGCTGCTTGACCTGGTCCTTGGTGGGCGCCGGGTCGGCGTGCGCGCCGGTCTGCGCGGAGAGTGCCACCGCGGTGGCGGCGGCGGCCGTCAGGATCGAGACACGGGCCCGGCCGGCGGGCTTGGGACGACGATGGGACGCCACGAAGGCGGACTCCTTCTTCCTCACACCGCCTACCGGGTGAGCTGACGGGTTCGGGCTGGAAGAGACGCCCTACGACGCCTCACCGACCACCCGTCAGGTGCGCGGTGACGACCGCGCACCGCCGAGGCGGCCGACCTGGCGCCGATTCACCCCGAGGAACGTGGTTCCCCGGCTCCGATCGACAGCGCCCCCAACGGGGGCTCCCCCCTGGGCAGTCGGACTGCCCAGCTGCGTCTCGGACTCGGCGGCGACCACCGTTGCCACCCTGGTTGGGTGAGCGACTGGGCGGCGGTCCGTGGCAAGACCCTAGTAACCCATCCGTGATCCGTTCAAATCCTTGTCAGAAAAAAGTCGAAATACTTGCCATGTTCGATTGTGATTGCGACCGACAGTGACAGCATCCCTACGCAGAGATGATAAATATTCCGCATATGGTCGGAATATGAAACGCCCGAACGTGTCGGAGATCACAGCGAGATCTCGACCCGTCCGGGCGCGTCATGGACCGTCAGCTGGTCCGAAGTAAGGGCAAATGTCCGATATGGGATGGACCGTCAGACGGCGGCCCGACCGCCTCAGACCCGGCGGATGGTCTTGATCGGCATCGCGTCGGCCGCCATCACCTTCACCACGTCACCGGTGTGCGGGGCGTGCACCACCAGGCCGTTGCCGATGTACATGCCCACGTGGTGCGCGTCGTTGTGGTAGATCACCAGGTCGCCGGGCTGCGCGTTGGCGATGTTGGTGCCGACGTTGACCCCGACCGTGGCCTGGCTCTGCGAGGTGCGCGGCAGCGAGACGCCGGCCTTGGCGTACGCCCAGACCATCAGGCCGGAGCAGTCGAAGGTGTTCGGGCCGGTGGCGCCCCAGACGTACGCGGAGCCCCGCTTGCTCATCGCGGCCTGGACCGCGGCGGCGGCGTAACCGCTCGGCGCGGGCAGGTTGCTGAGGTCGTACCGGGAGTCGCTGCGGGAGGCCTTGTCGCCCATCACCGCGGCCCGGTCGGCGGCGCTCAGCTGGTTGAGCAGCTTCTGCGCGTCCTGGAGCTTGGCCTGCACCTCGGACTTGGCGTCGTTCAGCGCCTTGGTGCTGCTGTCCAGCTCGGCGAGGACGGTCGCGGCCTCCTGCTTCTGCTGGTCCAGCCGGCGCTGCTGGTCCTTCAGCGACTTCAGGGTGTCCGCCTGGGTGCTGGCCGCCTGCTGGAAGCTGGAGGCCTGCGCCAGGTAGCCGTCCGGGTTGGAGGAGAGCATCAGCTGCATCGACGGGTCGATACCGCCGGTGCGGTACTCCTGCCCGGCCACCGCGGCCAGCCCGGAGGCCAGCTCGGTCATCTGGTCCTGCCCGCGGGCGACCTGGTCCTGGAGCTGGTCGGCCTGCTTGCGCAGCTGGTCGGCCCGCTCCTTGGCGCCGTTGTAGCGCTCGGCGGCCTGCTCCTGCTCGTCCAGCAGCTTGTCGACCTGCGCCTTGACCTCGTCCTTGTTCGGCTTGGCGGGCGCGGCGTGGGCGCTCACCTGCGCGGACAGGGCGACCGCGGTCGCCGCGGCAGCGGTCAGCACGGTCACCCGCGCACGGCTCGGCTGCTTAGGACGGCGGTGGGAGGCCAAGGGGGTAGCTCCTTCTTCCTGCTGGACTCACCCGAACGAGCGAAAGTCCGGAATATAGGTTTGACGCCAGACCCTAGTGAAGATCATGCTCCGGCGCCACTCCCCTACCGGAACGAACTTCCTACCCACCACGGGACTTCACGCCGCCGACACATCCGGTCCATCGAGGGTTGACGGCGGCTCACCGGAGTCAGGCCCTGGCCAACCGATTCAGCAGCAGGATCGAGGCCACCGGGCGCGCGCCGGCCTTGCGCACGCCGTCCGCCACCTCCTTGTCGGTGGACACCACCACCACCGGACGCCCCTGCGGCTCCGCCCGCACCAGACGGCGGATCAGCTCGTCCGCGGTCTCCCCGGTCCGGCTGAACCGCACCCGGACCCCGCGCGGCGGCGCCATCATCACCGGCACGTCCAGATCCTGGCCGTCGAAGACGCAGGTCACCTCGGCCTGGGTGCGCTGCGCCAGCATCGCCAGCCCGCCGAGCAGCCGCAGCCGCTGCTGCTCCAGCGGCAGCGCCGGATAGCCGGACTTGGTCACGTTGTAGCCGTCCACCACCAGGTGGACCTGCGGGATCGCCAGCAGCTGGTCCAGCAGTGCCGGGTCGTCCTCCGCCAGCCCGCGCCGGGCCACGTCGTTGGGCGAGGCGGAGACCGGCTCCACCGCGTCCACCAGGTCCGCCGGGCGCAGCTGGGCGACCGGCAGCGCCAGCTCCCGCTGCAGGCCCTGCGCGGAGTGCAGCACGGTGTCCAGCAGCAGCCGCAGCCGCATGTCCTCCACCGTGCGGCCCTCGCGGGCGGAGCGGCGCCCCGCCTCGACGGCCGTCTCCAGCTCGGTGATCCGGTGCTTCAGCCGGCGCACCTCGCTCTCGGCGGTGCTGCGCTCGGCCGCCCCCGCCGTCCGCAGCGCCTCCAGCTCGCTCAGCAGCTTGCGGCTCTCGGCCTGGGCACGCCTGGTGTCGCTCTCCAGGCTGCGGACCCGCTTGCGCAGGGTCTCGGCCTCCTTGCGCACGCCCTCCGCCTCGGCCCGCTGCCGGTCCAGGTCGGCCCGGGCACCGGCGCGCAGCTCGGCCAGCTCCTCCTGGAGCTTCTCGACCAGCCGGGCGGCCTCCGCGGCGGCGCCCTCGGCACCGGCCCGCTCGACCTCCTCGCCGGCCTCGACCACCACCCTGGTCCAACCGGCCGTGCGCAGCAGGTACGCGCCGGCGGCCACGTCCATCGGGTCGGCCGCACCGGGGACGGTGCCCGACTCCAGGGACTTCACCAGATCCGGCTGGCCGAGCCGCAGGCGGTCGGCTATCCGCAGCCGGAACACCGGGTCCGCCTCCAGGGCGGCGGCCAGCGCCGTCCCGGCGTACTTGGCCCGCCGGGCCGGCGTGAACTTGGCGTACTGGCGCAGCGAGGCGGGCAGGTCGGCGGCCGGGATCCCGCCGAGCGCGTCGGCGGCCAGCCCGACCACTCGGCGGCGGACGCCCTCGGGGAGCGGGCGGTCCAGGTGCTCCGGCGGCGCCGACCCGTCCGGGGCCGCGGCGGCGCCGGGGTCGGCCTCGGCCTCGGCCGCCGGGACGGCCTCGTCCGTGCCGGGGAGCACCGGGTCCGCGGCGGGCTGCTGCCCCTGCGGCTCGGCGGGCCCCCTCGCTGCGTCCACCACGTGCTCGGCTCCGATCCTGGTCCGGCGGGGTCCGCACGGCCCTGTGCCGCTGCCCTGGAACTCACCGCTCTCTGCAATTGTCCCGTCTACCGTGCCCCACCGACAGCACGCCACACATCGGGACGGGACGGCCGGGCGCCGGGCGGGTCAGGCCCCGGGCCCGCCCTCGGCGGCCTCGTCGGCGCCCGGCCGCGCCACCAGCTCGACCTGGTCGACCGCGTTGCACCAGCGGCAGCGCACCGACTCGATGGTCTCGCTGAGCACCTCGGTCTCCTCCACCTTCGACTCGCCGGCCAGGTCGAAGTGCAGGTACTCGACCACCCGGGCACTGCGCGTCACGTCGAAGCGGGTGAGGTTGCCGCACAGCGTGCAGCGCCAGCGGGTCTCGGCAGTGGGGGCGGCGATGGTCATCGGAGGTCCTCTCGGATCGTCCCGGTTCCGGGCCCTCCAGCCTATTGCCTGCGCCCTTACGCCCCGGCACCGGTCCACCGCCGGCGCAGCCTCACCCGTACGCAGCAGCCGGCGGTGTCCCCCGCCCCGGGCCGAGGAATGCTCGGAGGATGGCGCTCCCCGTACTCGACCGGGCCGTCCGTCCGCAGGCCACCGCGCCGGGCCGGGCGCCACAGGTCACCTACGCCCTGATCGCGCTGAGCGCCCTGATCCTGCTGTGCGGCCCCAGCTTCGGCCTCAATCCGGCCTACGGCACCGGCGCCGCCCGGGCCTGCGCCGAGCAGCGCTACGAGCAGCGCTGGGGCGCCGTCCCGGCCGAGCTGCTGAGCCGGCATCCGCTGACGGCCGAGCAGCTGGCCGCCCTGCCCACCGCGGCGGACGGCTGCACGCTGCTCCCGACCCCGGGCAAGAGCCCGGCGCTGTCGGTGCTGACCTCGCTGTTCGTGCACGCGGGATGGCTGCACCTGCTGGGTAACATGCTGTTCCTGTTCGTGTTCGGCCCCGGGGTGGAGGATCGGCTGGGCCGGGCCCGGTTCCTGCTCCTCTATCTGGCGATCGGCTACCTGGCGACCTACGGCTACGCGCTGGCCGAGGCCCACTCGGCCGACTCGGTGCGGGCGCTGGTCGGCGCCTCGGGGGCGATCGCCGGCGTGCTCGGGGCCTACCTGCGGCTCTTCCCGCGGGCCCGGGTGACCACCCTGGTGCCGGTGCTGCTCTTCCTGCCGCTGCGCTTCCCGGCCTGGTTGGTGCTCGGCCTGTGGTTCGTCCTGCAGTGGTGGTCGGTCAGCTCGGGCGGCTCCGGGGTGGCGTACCTGGTCCATGTGATCGGCTTCGCGGCCGGCTGGCTGTCCGCCTGGGCCGGGTGCGCGCGGGCCGGCAGACGCGCCACCTGACGGCCGATACGCTGGGCCCGTCCCCTCACACAGGAGTCCAGCGTGATCACCGCGATCGTCCTCATCAAGACCAGCGTCGACCGGATCCCCGAGATCGCCGAGGCGATCGCTTCGATCGAGGGCGTCAGCGAGGTCTACTCGGTCACCGGCAGCTACGACCTGGTGGCGATGGTCCGGGTGCGGCAGCACGAGGACCTGGCCGAGGTGATCCCCGGCCAGGTCAACAAGGTGCCGGGGGTCGAGCACACCGAGACCCAGATCGCCTTCCGCACCTACTCCCAGCACGACCTGGAGGCCGCCTTCGCGCTCGGCCTGGAGTAGCCGCGCCCGGAGCGTCCGGAGCGGCCCCGCTCAGCGGCGGGTGTCGGCGACGCAGCGGCCGCCCTCGTTGCGGTAGCTCCACCGGGCGCCGTTCGCGACCAGCTCGCGGACCGCGCCCAGGAAGCGCTCCAGGTGCTCGTCCGGGGTGCCGGCGCCGAAGCTGACCCGGATCGCGTTCAGGCTGCGCTCGCCGGGCAGCGAGGCCTCCGGCGCCCCGCATTCGGAGGGCGCGGCCTCCTCGCCGCCGAGCAGGGTCCGCACCAGCGGGTGGGCGCAGAACAGTCCGTCGCGCACCCCGATGCCGTACTCGGCGGACAGCGCGGCCGAGAAGTGCGAGCTGTTCCAGCCCTGCACCACGAAGGAGAGCACCCCGACCCGGGCGGCGTCGGTGCCGAACAGGCTGAGCACCTTCACCTCGGGGATCTCGGCCAGCCCGGCCTTGAGCCGGTCGATCAGCTCCTGCTCCCTGGCCTGCAGCGCGTCGAAGCCGGCCTCGGTGAGCGCCCGGCAGGCGGAGGCGATCGCGTAGGCGCCGATCACGTTGGGCGAGCCGGCCTCGTGCCGGGACGGGCCCTGGTGCCACTCGACGGCCACCGAGCCGTCCACCTCGCGGGCCACGGTCCGGCTGGCGCCGCCGCCGGCCAGGTACGGCTCGGCCGCGTCCAGCCAGTCGCTGCGACCGGCCAGCACCCCGGCACCGAACGGCGCGTACAGCTTGTGGCCGGAGAAGGCGATCCAGTCCACCCCCAGCTCGCGGACGGACACCCGGTGGTGCGGGGCGAGCTGGGCGGCGTCCAGCACCACCCGGGCGCCGTGCCGGTGGGCGACCTCGGTCAGCTCGGCGACCGGCCACAGCTCGCCGGTGACGTTGGAGGCACCGGTGACGCAGAACAGCCGCGGGCCCTCGGGGTGCTCGCTCAGCGCGGCCTCCAGCGCGGCGACCGCCTCGGCGGGCGAGCGCGGGGCGCGCAGGTAGCTGACGGTCAGGCCGTCCCGGCGCCAGGGCAGCAGCGAGGCGTGGTGCTCGGTCTCGAAGGCGAACACCCGGGTGCCGGCCGGCACGGCGGCGGCCAGCAGGTTGAGCGAGTCGGTGGTGGCGCGGGTGAAGACCACCTGGTCGCCCTCGCGCAGGTCGAGGAAGTCGGCCACGGTCCGCCGGCTCTGCTCGAACAGGTCGGTGGAGAGCTGGGAGAGGTAGCCGGCGCCGCGGTGCACGCTGCCGTAGTAGGGGGCGTAGGCGGCGACGTCGTCCCAGACCCGCTGCAGGGCGGGGGCGCTGGCGGCGTAGTCGAGCGCGGCGTAGGCGACCTTCTCGCCGCTGACCAGGGGCACCTGGACGTCGTGGCCGAGGACGGCGAGCGGGGCGCAGAGATCGGTCGAAACTGTCATGGGATGCACTCCTCCTGGGGTAGGACCCCGGGAGTGCGATGCCGGAAGTCCGCGCTTGCCACGCGGACGGATCGCCGAGTGGCCCGGTCCTCACCCAGGGCACCCCGCCACGGACGGAGGGTTGCCGGACAGCAAGCTGGGGCTTGTCGCTGTCACTCATGACCTGCCGTGGACTCTAGGACAGCTTCCGGAGAGTGGTCAAACACCGTTCCGGCATCCGGACGCAGCGGGGCCCGCCGGGCGGGCAGCTCGGCGGGCCCCGTCGGATCCGGTCAGTCGCGGGCGGTGGCCTCGACCCAGTGCTTGAGGGTGGCCTCGGCCGTCCCCGAGTCGATCGCCGCGGCGGTCCGCTCGATCCCGGCCGCCAGCTGCTCGGCCAGCGGCGCCCCGGTCAGCTCCAGGGCCACCAGCGCGGCCGCGGCGTTCAGCAGGACGGCGTCCCGGACCGGGCCGCGCTCGCCGGCCAGCAGCCGGCGCACCACGTTCGCGTTGTACTCGGCGTCGGCGCCGCGCAGCGCCTCCAGGCCGACCAGCTCGATGCCCACCTCGCGCGGGTCGAAGGAGCTCTCCACCACCTCGCCGTCGCGCACCAGCCAGATCCGCGAGGTGGTGGAGATGGTCAGCTCGTCCAGCCCGTCGTCGCCGCGGAAGACCAGCGCGGTGGAGCCGCGCCGGGCCAGTACGCCGGCGATCAGGCCGGCCAGCCGGGTGTCGAAGCAGCCGATGGCGTGCGCGGTCACCTTGGCCGGGTTGGTGAGCGGGCCGAGGATGTTGAAGGCGGTGGGCACGCCGAGGTCGCGGCGGGCCTGGGCGGCGTGCCGCATCGCGGGGTGGAACTTGGCCGCGAAGCAGAAGGTCAGACCGGTCTCCTCGGCCACCTCGGCCACCCGGCGGGCGCTCAGGTCGAGCCGGATGCCGAGCTTCTCCAGCACGTCGGAGGAGCCGCTGGCCGAGGAGGCGGCCCGGTTGCCGTGCTTGACCACCTTGGCGCCGGCCGCGGCCGCGACGATCGCCGACATGGTCGAGATGTTGACCGTCTTGGCCCGGTCGCCGCCGGTGCCGACGATGTCCACCGCCGGGCCGGGGATGTGCAGCGGCTCGGCGTGCGCGTACATCGCGTCGACCAGGCCGGAGACCTCCTCGACCGTCTCGCCCTTGGCCCGCAGCGCGATCATGAAACCCGCCACCTGGACCGGGGTGGCCTCGCCGGTCATGATCCGGTCCATCGCCCAGGCGGCGTCGGCCTGGGCGAGGTCCTCCCCCTTCAGCAGCATGCTCAAAACGTCCGGCCAGGTGCGGACCACCTGCGCGGGGTCGTCGCCGCCGTTCGCAGGGTGCACGTTCACCATGGCTGACTCCAGCTCTCAATCGGTACATCGCCGTCGGGTCGGAGCCAGCCTAGCGACCGGCGCGGGGCCCGCGCCGGAATCTAGGGACGGCTTCTCTCCTGGTGAGACGACCGGTGAGGGCGGCTCCGCTACCGGTGCGCCGGTGTCCGGCGGGCGACCCGCTGGCGGAGCAGGGTGGCGGCGGCCTCGGCCAGCGCCACCGGGTCGACCGGGTGGGAGACCGCGGCGTCGGCCCGGCTCCAGGCGGCCAGCCAGGCGTCCTGCGGGCGGCCGATCACCACCAGCACCGGCGGGCAGCCGTAGATCTCGTCCTTGAGCTGGCGCCCGAGGCCCAGCCCGCCGGCCGGCACCGCCTCGCCGTCCAGCACGCAGAGGTCGATCCCGCCCTTCTCCAGGGCACGCAGCACGGCCGGAGTGGTCGCGCACTCCAGGTACTCGACCTCCGGGAGATCGGCGGCGGGCCGGCGGCCGAGCGCCAGGGTGACCTGCTCGCGGGTGTTGCGGTCGTCGCTGTAGACGAGAACGGTGAGCGTCTCGTCGGTCCTGTGCGCCATGGGCCCTGCTCCCGGGTGCTCGTCCCCATTAATAGGTGTCGTGCGGGTCGGTTCGGCGCGGCCGGTGTGATCCGGACCACGTTCTCCTCCGGATGCTACTCCCGCCCACCCCTCGTGGTGAGCCCCTGACGCGATCTCGCTCAAGCCGCCGCGCGCACCACTCACCCCTGCGGGTGTACCGGCGTCACCCTCTTCGCCGTAGACCACCCGGACGGCTCTGCCGCTACACCCTCGGCGACCCCGGGCGCCGGGGGACACGCGGAGCAGACGAGTGGCCCGGCCCGCCGGAAGGGCACCGAACAACCGTCAGAAATCGGACAATGCCCAGCGAGCGGCACCCGGGGCCCGCCCGCCCGAGTCCAACGGGGCATACCGCACGCACCGGACACTCCGAGGGAGACCCCCCGACGTGAAGACGGAATAAGGGACCGACATAATGTCCGTCGTGGCGACAGCAACAGCAACAGAAACCGGACACGCGCACGGAGCGGTCAACAGGCCGAACCTGGTCAGCGTCGGAACCATTGTCTGGCTGAGCTCCGAGCTGATGTTCTTCGCGGCCCTGTTCGCGATGTACTTCACGCTCCGCTCGGTCAAGGGCGCAGAGTTCTGGACCGAGAAGGCGAGCGCCCTCAACGTCCCGTTCTCCTCGGTGAACACCACGATCCTGGTGCTCTCCTCGCTCACCTGCCAGCTCGGCGTCTTCGCCGCCGAGCGCGGTGACGTGAAGAAGCTCCGCTCGTGGTTCACCATCACCTTCGTGATGGGCGCGATCTTCATCGGTGGTCAGATCTTCGAGTACACCGAGCTGGTGAAGACGGACGGGCTCTCGCTCTCCTCCGACCCGTACGGCACGGTGTTCTACCTGACCACCGGCTTCCACGGTCTGCACGTGACGGGTGGTCTGATCGCCTTCCTGCTGGTCCTGGGACGGACGTACGCAGCCAAGCGGTTCACTCACGAGCAGGCCACCGCCGCGATCGTGGTGTCGTACTACTGGCACTTCGTCGACGTCGTGTGGATCGGCCTGTTCGCGACCATCTACCTGATCAAGTAACCAGCTGATCAGGTCGCTGGCCGCCGGCCGGAGACCGTGCCTGCCATCCGGCAAGCGCCCCACCGACCCGACCTCGCGTCCCCTTGCCCGGCCTGAGCAGCCGAGGCACCCGGACGCGGCCACCAGCCGACCAGATCCTGACACCGGGGTTATTCCGTGAAAAAGCTCTCCGCACGACGGCGCCACCCACTGGCGGCGCTGGTCGTCCTACTTCTCGCCCTGGCGGCCACCGGGGGGCTGTACGCCGCTTTCGCGCCGGCCGAGAAGGCCCAGGCCGACACCGCCGCGCAGTCCCTGCAGATCGACGAGGGCCGCAAGCTCTTCGCCGTGGGCTGCTCCTCCTGCCACGGGCTGAACGGCCAGGGCAGCTCCGACGGTCCGAGCCTGGTCGGCGTCGGTTCCGCCGCGGTCGACTTCCAGGTCGGCACCGGCCGCATGCCCGCGCAGCAGCCCGGCGCCCAGGTGCCGGCGAAGAAGAACATCTACTCGCAGGACGACATCGACAAGATGGCGGCCTTCGTGGCCTCGCTCGGCCCCGGCCCGGTGGCCCCGACCGCGGAGCAGTACACCGCGACGGACCCGAACGCCGTGGCCAAGGGCGGCGAGCTGTTCCGTACCAACTGCGCCCAGTGTCACAACTTCGCCGGCCAGGGCGGTGCGCTCACCAAGGGCAAGTACGCGCCGTCGCTGGAGGGTGTCGACTCGAAGCACATCTACGAGGCCATGCAGACCGGCCCGCAGAACATGCCGTCGTTCCCCGACACCACCATGCCGGAGGAGCAGAAGAAGCAGATCGTGGCCTTCGTCCGCCACACCACCAACGAGGAGCCCAACCCCGGTGGTCTCACGCTGGGCAGCCTCGGTCCGGTGACCGAGGGCCTGTTCGGCTGGATCTTCGGTCTCGGCGTCCTCATTGCGGTCGCGATCTGGGTTGCCGCCCACACCACCAAGGCCAAGAAGTCATGAGCCACGACATCTCTGAAGAGAACCTGCCGGAGTCGCACGGCGACTCCCACGGCCACGCGGTCGCCGTCCACGACGACCCGTTCGCCGACCCGGGCCTGCCGGTCCACCAGCCGCGTCGCACCGACATCGACGAGCGGGCCGCCAAGCGGGCCGAGCGCCAGGTGTCGCTGATGTTCGTGATCTCGATGCTGGCGACCATCGGCTTCATCGCCTCGTACGTGGTCTTCCCGATCGACAAGATCGTCTACATCTTCCCGATCGGCAAGGTCAGCGCGCTCAACTTCGCGCTCGGCCTGACCCTCGGTGTGGCGCTCTTCTGCATCGGCGCCGGCGCGGTCCACTGGGCCCGCACGCTGATGTCGGACCACGAGATCCCGGCCGAGCGTCACCCGATCGAGGCCGACGACGAGCTCCGCGCGGACGTCATCGAGCAGTTCAAGACCGGCGCCGCCGAGTCCGGCTTCGGTCGCCGCAAGATGATCCGCAACACCATGATCGGTTCGATGGCGCTGGTGCCGCTGTCCGGTGTCGTGCTGCTGCGCGACCTCGGCCCGCTGCCGGAGCAGAAGCTGAACCACACCGGCTGGGAGGTCGCCTCCCCGCAGAAGCCGCTGCAGCTGATCAACATGAACACCAACGAGCCGATGAAGGCCGAGGACATCATCGTCGGCTCGCTCACCTTCGCCAAGCCCGAGGGCCTGGAGGAGGACGCGGAGGACTTCCAGGTCCAGATCGCCAAGGACGCCCTGATGCTGGTCCGGATCGCTCCGGAGGACATCAAGGACAGCGCCTCCCGTGACCTGGGCTTCGAGGGCATCCTCGCCTACTCGAAGATCTGCACCCACGTCGGCTGCCCGATCAGCCTGTACGAGCAGCAGACCCACCACGCGCTCTGCCCCTGCCACCAGTCGACCTTCGACCTGGCGGACGGCGCCCGCGTCATCTTCGGCCCGGCCGGTCACCCGCTTCCGCAGCTGAAGATCACCACTGACGAGCGGGGCTTCCTGGTCGCCACCGGCGACTTCGACGAGCCCGTCGGTCCGAGCTTCTGGGAGCGCAAGCGATGAGCACGACGAGCGGCGCGACCTCCAGCGCCCCCAAGCCGGCCAGCACCCGAGCCAAGCCCGCCAACAAGGCGGAGGCGGTGGCGGACTGGGCGGACGGCCGGCTGGGGATCTACACCCTGGCCAAGTCCAACCTGCGCAAGATCTTCCCGGACCACTGGTCCTTCATGCTCGGCGAGATCTGCCTCTACAGCTTCGTCATCATCATCCTCACGGGTGTGTACCTGACGCTGTTCTTCAAGCCGAGCATGGCCGAGGTCGTCTACCACGGCCCGTACGCCCCGCTCGACGGCATCCGGATGTCCGAGGCCTACGCCTCGACCATGGACATCAGCTTCGAGATCCGCGGCGGTCTGCTGATCCGCCAGATCCACCACTGGGCCGCGCTGGTCTTCGTGGCGGCGATGCTCGTGCACATGATGCGCGTCTTCTTCACCGGCGCGTTCCGCAAGCCCCGCGAGATCAACTGGGTCTTCGGCTTCCTGCTGCTCGTGCTCGGCATGTTCGACGGCTTCTTCGGCTACTCGCTCCCCGACGACCTGCTGTCGGGCACCGGTATCCGGTTCATGGAAGGCGCGATCCTGGCGGTGCCGCTGGTCGGCACCTACGTCCAGATGTTCCTTTTCGGCGGGCAGTTCCCCGGCACCGACATCGTGCCGCGGTTCTTCACCATCCACGTGCTGCTCATCCCGGGCATCATGCTGGGCCTGCTGGTGGCGCACCTGATCCTGGTCTTCTACCACAAGCACACCCAGTGGGCGGGCCCGGGCAAGACCGAGAAGAACGTCGTCGGCATGCCGCTGATGCCGGTCTACATGGCCAAGGCCGGTGGCTTCTTCTTCCTGGTCTTCGGCATCATCGCGGCCATCTCGGCGATCGCCACGATCAACCCGATCTGGGCGTACGGCCCGTACCGTCCGGACCAGGTGTCGACCGACGCCCAGCCCGACTGGTACATGGGCTTCTCCGAGGGCCTGATCCGCGTCATGCCGGGCTGGGAGGTCTCGGTCTGGGGCGGCCACACCCTCAACCTGGGCGTGATGATCCCGCTGGCGATCTTCCCGCTGGTCCTGGTCGCGATCGCGGTCTACCCCTTCATCGAGGGCTGGATCACCGGTGACAAGCGCGAGCACCACATCCTGGACCGCCCGCGCAACGCCCCGGTCCGCACCGGTCTCGGCGCGGCCTGGATCAGCCTGTACCTGGTGCTGCTGGTCGGCGGTGGCAACGACCTGTTCGCCACCCACTTCCACCTGTCGCTGAACTCGATCACGTACTTCGTCCGGGTCGGCTTCTTCGTGGTGCCGGTGATCGTCTTCTTCGTCACCAAGCGCTGGTGCCTCGGCCTCCAGCGCCGGGACAAGGAGAAGGTGCTGCACGGCCGCGAGAGCGGCATCATCAAGCGCCTGCCGCACGGTGAGTTCGTCGAGGTCCACACGCCGCTCGCGGCCAAGGACCTGCACACCCTCACCGCGCACGAGCAGCCCCGGCCGATCGAGCTCCCGGCTCAGACCGACGAGAACGGTGTCGCCCGCAAGGCCGGCCTGGTGGCCAAGACCCGCGCCAAGCTCTCCGAGGGCTACTACGGCGAGGGCGGCCAGATCACCAAGCCGACCGTCGAGGAGTTCCGCGAGATCGAGAGCGGCCACGGCCACCACTGACCGGGTCTGATCGACCACGCTGATCCGCCACAGTACGAGGGCCCCTGCGCAGCAGCGCAGGGGCCCTCGTCGTACCCGCCCGCCGGGCACAATGGTGCCCAGGCGAACCCCCAGGAGCATCCGTGCAGCTGTCCGTCGACCACGACTCCCCCGTCCCCCCGTACGAGCAGGTCCGCGCCCGGATCGCCGAGCTGGCGCACAGCGGCGAGCTGCCGGTCGGTCGGAAGCTGCCCACCGTCCGGGCGCTCGCCGAGGAACTCGGCCTGGCGGCCAACACGGTGGCCCGGGCCTACCGCGAGCTGGAGGCGGACGGGGTGGTGGAGACCCACGGCCGGCGCGGCACCCTGATCGCCGCGGTGGGCGACACCTCGCACCGGCTGGCGGCCGCGGCGGCCGCGGAGTACGCCCGGCACGCGGTACGCCTCGGGGTCACCGAGCAGGAGGCGCTGGCGGCAGCAGCCGGCGCGCTCACCGTGGCGTACGGCGAACGCGCCCAGCAGCGGGCCTGAGGGCCCGTCGGGAGTGGCTCACACCTGCGGCAGCAGACCGCCCCAGCTCTGGCCGGGCCCGCCGTCGACGGTGCCGGAGGTGGACACCGGCTTGCCGAGGGCGCTGTGCTTGACCCAGTCCTCCCAGGAGACGTTCCAGTCCCCGAAGCCGTTGCCGAACGGCTCCATGGTGGCGCCCAGACTGTTGACCACCTGGACGATGTCACCCACCCGGGTGTTCTCGTAGAACCAGTGGGCGTTCTCGGTGCTCATACCGGTGCAGCCGTGGCTGACGTTGGCGACACCCTGGGAGCCGACCGACCAGGGCGCGGCGTGCACGTACTCGCCGCTCCAGGTCACCCGGGTGGCCCACATGACCTCCAGGTCGTAGGACTCCGCGCTGCCGGCGGCTATGCCTATGCTCTCGCCGCTCATCCGCACCTGGGACTCCTGGCCGAGCACCACCTTGACGCCGTTGCGGGTGTCGAAGCCGGGCTTGCCGGTGGTCACCGGCAGCGTCTTGACCAGCTCGCCGTTGCGCTTGAAGGTCAGCTCGTGGGTGCCCGCGTCCACCAGCGCCTCGACCCGGTCGCCGGTGCGCAGGCTGAGGCTCTTGCGGTCGCCGCCGTAGAGGCCGTCGGCGATCCGGGCCCCGGCCGCGTCGAAGACCAGCTGGACCTTGGCGTTGGCCGGCCAGTAGGTCTGCGGCCGGAAGTGCAGGTTCTGGTCGTCCACCCAGTACCAGGCGCCGACCGCGGCCGGCTCCGAGCTGACGGTCAGGCTGCGCTCGACCTCCTGGCGGCCCGCCGGGTCCTTGACCGGTGCGGAGAGCTTCACGGTGAGCGGCTGGCCGACGCCGTACAGGCCGCTGCCCGAGGAGTCCGGCCCCAGCTCGGCGGTGAGCAGGTTCTGTGCCGCGACGGTGCTGAAGGCCGTGGTGGTCAGGCCCCGGCCGCCCTTGCCGTTGTCCGCGGCGACCTGGACGGTGTAGTGGGTGCCGGCCCGCAGCCGTCCGGTGGTCTGCCAGCTGGCCTGGTCGTCGGCCAGCCGGCCGGCCACCTGCTTGCCGTCCGGACCGGTGACGGTCACGTCGGTCAGCCGGCTGCCCGGCACTGCGGTGACGGTGTAGGGCTTGGACGGGTCGACGTCGGTGTCGGCCGCGGCGTGCACCAGTGGCCCGGCGTCCACCGTCGAGTAGGTGAGGGCGTCCTTCGTGCCACCCGCTGATGAACAGGCCGCGACCGGCACCAGCAGCAGTATCGCGGCGGCGGCGGTCCGCCCGTTCGTGTGTCTCCGACTGCGGCCCATCGTTTCCTCCGAGCTCTTGAGACGATTACTCGGAGCGTAGGAAGCACCCGGACGGACGGCACCCCGGCGCCCGGCCGGTTGCCCCACCCGGGTGAAGGGCCCCTTGGGGCGCTTGGGCCGTGGCTTGAGCGGCCGAACGGTGGACGGGCGGCCGACCGGCGTGGCGCCCCCGGCGTGGCGCGCCGGGGGCGGGCTCCGGGCGGCACACGGGCAGCGCAAAGCACCGGGCCGGACACCCCCGAAGGGATGCCCGGCCCGGTGCGTGCGGCGGGAGCGAACCTACTGGTTCTGGTTCTCGCCGCGGTAGAACTCGAAGACCCAGCCGTACAGGCCGACCAGGATGATCGGGATCGACCAGTAGAGCAGCCACCAGCCGAAGATGACGCCCAGGAAGGCGAGCGCGCCACCGACCGCCAGGGAGAGCGGCTGCCAGCTGTGCGGGGCGAAGAAGCCGATCTCACCGGCGTCGTCGGCGACCTCGGCCTCCGGGTTGTCACCCGGGCCCGCGTCCACCCGCTTGGCCGTGAAGGCCAGGTAGTAGCCGATGAAGGCGCACAGCGAGAAGGCCAGGAACAGCGCGGTGGTACCGGCCGGCTCCTTGGACCACAGGCCGTACGTGATGGCCATCGCCAGGATGAAGACGGCGAAGCCGATGAAGATCTTGCCCTGCTCCTTCATCAGGCGTCACCCTCCTTCTTGCCCTTGCCCAGCGGGGGGCGGTCGTACTGCGCGGGGGTCACACCGGCGAAGTGCTTGGCGTGCTCGCCGTGGTTCTCCAGGTAGTCCAGCGCGGCGATCTCCGGGTAGTGGAGGTCGAAGGCCGGCGATTCGGAGCGGATCCGCGGCAGGGTGAGGAAGTTGTGCCGAGGCGGCGGGCAGGAGGTCGCCCACTCCAGCGAGCGGCCGTAGCCCCACGGGTCGTCGACCTCCACCTTCTCCCCGTACTTGGCGGTCTTCCAGACGTTGTAGAGGAACGGCAGGATCGACAGGCCGAGCAGGAAGGAGCCGATGGTGGAGACGGTGTTGAGCGTGGTGAAGCCGTCCGAGGCCAGGTAGTCGGCGTAGCGGCGGGGCATGCCCTCGGCGCCGAGCCAGTGCTGGACCAGGAAGGTCGCGTGGAAGCCGATGAACAGCGTCCAGAAGCAGATCTTGCCGAGCGTCTCGTCCAGCATCTTGCCGGTCATCTTCGGCCACCAGAAGTGGAAGCCGGCGAACATCGCGAAGACGACGGTGCCGAAGACCACGTAGTGGAAGTGGGCGACCACGAAGTACGAGTCGGAGACGTGGAAGTCGATCGGCGGGGAGGCCAGCAGCACCCCGGTCAGACCGCCGAAGAGGAAGGTGACCAGGAAGCCGACCGTCCAGAGCATCGGGGTCTCGAAGCTCAGCGAGCCCTTCCACATGGTGCCGACCCAGTTGAAGAACTTCACACCGGTCGGGACCGCGATCAGGAAGGTCATGAAGGAGAAGAACGGCAGCAGCACCTGGCCGGTGACGTACATGTGGTGCGCCCACACCGTCACGGACAGACCGGCGATCGCGATGGTGGCCGCGATCAGACCGGAGTAGCCGAACATCGGCTTGCGGCTGAAGACCGGGATGATCTCGGACACGATGCCGAAGAACGGCAGCGCGATGATGTACACCTCGGGGTGCCCGAAGAACCAGAACAGGTGCTGCCAGAGCATCGCACCACCGTTGGCCGGGTCGAAGACATGTGCTCCGAACTTCCGATCCGCCTCCAGCGCGAAGAGCGCGGCGGCCAGGACCGGGAAGGCCAGCAGGACCAGCACGGCGGTCAGCAGGACGTTCCAGACGAAGATCGACATCCGGAACATCGTCATGCCGGGCGCGCGCATGCAGATGATGGTGGTGATGAAGTTGACCGCACCGAGGATCGTGCCGAAGCCGGAGAAGGCCAGACCCATGATCCACATGTCGGCGCCGATGCCCGGGGACCGGACGGCGTCGGACAGCGGGGAGTAGGCGAACCAGCCGAAGTCGGCGGCACCCTGCGGGGTGATGAAGCCGGCCACCGCGATGATCGAGCCGAACAGGTAGAGCCAGTACGCGAACATGTTCAGCCGCGGGAACGCGACGTCGGGCGCACCGATCTGGAGCGGCATGATCCAGTTCGCGAAGCCCGCGAAGAGCGGGGTGGCGAACATCAGCAGCATGATCGTGCCGTGCATGGTGAACGCCTGGTTGAACTGCTCGTTCGACAGGATCTGAGTCCCGGGACGAGCCAGCTCGGCGCGCATGACCAGCGCGAGGATGCCGCCGATCAGGAAGAACGCGAACGACGTACCGAGGTACATCGTGCCGATCGTCTTGTGGTCGGTGGTGGTGAGCCACTTGATGATGGTGGAACCCGGCTTGCGGGTGCGCTGGGCACCGCCGGCCGTGACGGCCCCGGCGCCCCCGCCGGCCGCGGCGGGCTCGTTGAGGATGGTCACTCTGCTTCACTTCCCGTGGTCGTGATGCCCGAAGGCACCGCGCCGCTCTGGCCCTTGGCCCGCAGCTCCTTGAGGTGCTGCTCGTACTCGTCGTGGGAGACGACCTTCACGTTGAAAAGCATCCGCGAGTGGTCGACGCCACACAGCTCCGCGCACTTGCCGCGGTAGGTGCCCTCGGCAGTCGGGGTGACCTCGAACGCGTTGACCACGCCGGGCACGACGTCCTGCTTCATCAGGAAGTTGATCGGCCAGAAGTCGTGGATCACGTCCCGCGAGGTGAGGACGAACTTCACCGACTCGTTGACCGGGAGCCACAGCGTCGGCGGCTCCTGCGGAGTGCCGATGTCGTACGCGGCGGTGCTGCTCGCCGGGTCCGGCTTCTCGGTGTTCTCGTAGTTGAACGCCCAGCTCCACTGGAAGCCCACCACGTTGACCGTGTGCTGGGGCTTGGCGGAGGTGGAGGTCAGCGTCGCCTCGTCGCGGGCGACGAAGTAGAAGAGCACCGAGACGATGACAAGGGGGACCGCTGTGTACAGCGCCTCGATGGGCACGTTGTACCGGGTCTGAGCGGGGATCTCCACCTTGGTGCGGCTGCGCCGGTGGAAGATCACGCTCCAGAGGATCAGACCCCACATCAGTGCGCCGACAGCCAACGCCGCGATCCACGATCCCTGCCACATATGAAGGACCAGGGGTCCTTCCTCGGTGACCGGGGAGGGGAGGCCAAGCCTGGGCAGGTCGTTGGCCGAGCAGCCGGTGGCGGACGCGATGACGAGGCCCAGTGCCAGCGCCTGAGGCAGCTTCCGCCGCATCGTGCGCCGCGGCGAGCGGTCGGAGCCGTTGGGACTCACGTAGCGCCTTCCCGAAGTCTCGCCCGCGATCGCGCCACCCTGAAGGGGAGCCTCTGCTCCCCCGGCGGCCCGGCCACGGGCACGGTTTGAATGCTTATGCGGGCCAAACGCTACTGCATCCTTATGCGCCACTCACGAGCAGCCCCCGGTAACGCGCCGCCCGGCTACCCGATCAGACCCGGGTGGGGCGGACCCGCAGGTCATCGTAGGCATCCGAGGGTCGCACGCCCGATCGGGCGACGGCACTGCGACACGCGGGTGACGGACCGTCGGGCCCGGACGAACCAGCCGAAAGCGGGTACTTCCCGGCCACCCCGGCAGCCACGGCTGAGCCGTCGTCAGCGCCGCGCGGCGCCGTCCGGCGGGCGGGATAGCGTGGGAGCCGTGTCGTACTTCGATGTCGCCTCCACCGCCCCGCTGCACCCCGTCGCCCGGCAGGCGCTGACCGCCGCGCTGGAGGAGGGCTGGGCCGACCCCGCGCGGCTGTACCGCTCCGGACGGCAGGCCCGGATGCTGCTGGACGCGGCGCGGGAGACGGTGGCCGAGGTGCTGGGGGCGCGGGCGGACGAGATCTCGTTCACCACGAGCGGCACCCAGGCGGTGCAGCTGGGGATGCTCGGGGCGCTGCGCGGCAACCGGCGCCGGGGCGCGCACCTGGTGCACTCGGCGGTCGAGCACTCCGCCGTCCTGCACACCGCCGAGCAGCACGAGGCGGCCGGCGGTGAGGTCGGCGTGGTGCCGGTGGACCGGCTCGGCCGGGTCGCCCCCGCCGCGTTCGCCTCCGCGCTCCGGCCGGACACCGCCCTCGCCGTCCTGCAGTCGGCCAACCACGAGGTCGGCACCCTCCAGCCGGTGGCCGAGACGGCCGGGCTCTGCGGCGAGGTGCCGCTGCTGGTGGACGCGGCGCAGAGCGCGGGCCGGCTCCCCGTGCCGGGCGGCTGGTCGCTGCTGACGGCCAGTGCGCACAAGTGGGGCGGCCCCGCGGGCGTCGGGGTGCTGGCCGTCCGCAAGGGGGTGCGGTACGCCTCGCCGCTGCCCGCCGACGAGCGCGAGGGCGGCCGGGTGCCCGGTTTCGTCAACGTGCCGGCGATCGTGGCCGCGGCCGCCTCGCTGCGCGCGGTACGGGCCGAGGCCGAGCGGGAGAACGCGCGGCTGCACGCCCTGGTCGAGCGGATCCGGGCGCGGGTGCCGCGGCTGGTCCCCGAGGTGGAGGTGGTGGGCGATCCGGTGCACCGGCTGCCGCACCTGGTCACCTTCTCCTGCCTCTACGTGGACGGCGAGGTGCTGCTGACCGAGCTCGACCGGGCCGGGTTCGCGGTCTCCTCGGGCTCCTCGTGCACCTCCTCCACCCTGACCCCGAGCCACGTGCTCGCCGCGATGGGGGTACTGACCGAGGGCAACGTCCGGGTCTCGCTCCCGTACGGCGCGGCCGAGGCGGACGTGGAGCGCTTCCTCGCCGTCCTGCCGGACCTGGTCGCGGGCGTCCGCGCCCCGCTGGGGCTCGAGCTCGAGCTTGAGGTCGAACCGACGCCTGCGGCGGCCGCGGCGCAGGAGGATGCGGCCATGAGCGGGCGAATCACCCGGCCGCCCCGAGCCGAAGGACGCGCCGGTGCCGAAAGGGACGAGCGACAAGCGAACGAAGAGAGTGCCGGAGCGAGGAGTGTCGGCATCGGGTCGGAGCGTCCGGAGGCGAGCGGGCGATTCACCGGGCCGCCCCGAGCCGAAGGACGCGCCGGTGCCGAAAGGGACGAGCGACAAGCGAACGAAGAGAGTGCCGGAGCGAGGAGTGTCGGCATCGGGTCGG
>NZ_JBFAQT010000048.1:0-16088 GCF_040678895.1 Kitasatospora sp. NPDC049258 | reverse complement strand
GGAGCGTCCGGAGGCGAGCGGGCGAATCACCGTAAATGCGCTGGGGAAGCGGTGTCCGTTGCCGGTGATCGAGTTGGCGAAGCGGTTCGGCGAGGTGCCGGTCGGGGGGGTCGTGGTGGTGCTGGCGGACGACGAGGCGGCTCGGCTGGACGTTCCGGCGTGGTGCGAGATGCGTGGGCAGGAGTACCTCGGTGAGGCCCCGGCCGCCGGGTACGGCGGCGACCGGGGCCGGGCCTACCTGGTCCGCCGGGTCAGCTGAGCTTGGCCCGGACCTCGGCGGCGGCCTCGGCGCCGTAGGCGGTCTCGAAGCGCTTGAGGAAGGAGCCGCGGCGCAGCTGGTACTCCTGGGTGCCGACGGTCTCGATCACCAGGGTGGCGAGCATGCAGCCGAGCTGGGCGGAGCGCTCCAGGCCGAGATCCCAGGACAGGCCCGCCAGGAAGCCGGCCCGGAAGCCGTCGCCGACGCCGGTCGGGTCGGCCTTGCGGTCCTCGGCGGGGCAGCCGACGGTGATGTCCGGCTCGCCCTTGCGCTGGATCCGGACGCCCTTGGCGCCGAGGGTGGTGACCCGGGTGCCGACCCGGGAGAGGATCTCCTCCGCGCCCCAGCCGGTCTTGGTCTCGATCAGCGCGGCCTCGTACTCGTTGGTGAAGAGGTACGCGGCGCCGTCCACGATCTCGCGGATGTCGTCGCCCTCCAGGCGGGCCAGCTGCTGGGAGGGGTCGGCGGCGAAGGCGTACCCGCGGGTGCGGCACTCCTGGGTGTGCCGCACCATGCCCTGCGGGTCGTCCGCGCCGATCAGCACCAGGTCGAGGCCGCCGACCCGGTCGGCGATCGGCTTGAGCTCGATGTTGCGCGCCTCGGCCATCGCCCCGGTGTAGAAGGAGGCGATCTGGTTGTGGTCCTGGTCGGTGGTGCACATGAAGCGGGCGGTGTGCCGGGTCTCCGAGATGTGCACCGCCTGGGTGTCCACGCCGTTGCGCTCCAGCCAGCTGCGGTACTCGTCGAAGTCCGCGCCGGCCGCGCCGACCAGGATCGGGCGCAGGCCCAGGCTGCCCATGCCGAAGGCGATGTTGGGACCGACGCCGCCGCGCCGGATGTCGAGGGTGTCGACCAGGAAGGAGAGCGAGACGGTGTGCAGCTGCTCTGCGACCAGCTGATCGGCGAAGCGACCGGGGAAGGTCGTCAGGTGGTCGGTGGCGATCGAGCCGGCGACGGCGATACGCACGGAGGTCTCCTCGGGCGGAAGGGGGCCGGAAGCGGTGAACGGTAACTCACCTACGGTACAGGGGTCCGCGCGCCGGGCCGACCTTCCGTCCTGCGAGTGCTACCCCGTGGTAGGCCTGGCCGGGCCGCCCGGGCGGGCCTAGGGTCGCAGACAGAGGGCCGGACCGGCCCCTCCAGATCCGCGGCAGAGCGCCGCGGCGCGGCGATCGGAGCGAAGACCGATGATGCCCAGCCACTCCCCCGTCAGGCCGCCGAGCATGCCGCGGGGTGACGCCGATCCGGACAGCCTGGCCGCGCTGGTCAGCTCCTCCCGACGGCTGGGGCGGTTCTGGCCCCCGCTGGCGCCGGGCCCCCAGCCGGCCGCCGCCGCGCCGGGCGGTGTGAAGGTGTCGCCCGGGGCGCAGCGCCTGGTGGCCGGAATGCCGGACTACGGCGGCTGATCCACCGGGCCGGGGAACCGGATTCCTCCGGGGCACGTCACATCCGCGCAGCACCGCGAAGGCGGGCTGCGCAGCCCTCGGGAGGAAGTCACACCATGGACGACAGGACCGCAGCCGTACCGTTCCGGGCCGCCCATCGCCGCGGCGCCGTCGCACTGGCCGCCGTGCTGCTCGGGGCAGGCGCGCTGGCCGCCTGCGGGCAGACCGGATCGACCACCGCCTCGGACAGCTCCTCGGCGGGGGCGGCCTCCTCGGGGGCCGCCTCGCCGGGCAGCGCCGGCCCGAGTACGTCGGCCTCGCCGCCCGCCTCCGGGTCCGCCCCGGCCTCCACCCCGCCGGCCGACCCGAGCGCCCAGCCGTCCGCGGCGAACCCGAGCCACCCCGGCATCGCCGTGGGCGAGCCGGACCCGACGGCCCCGAAGTACCCGGCGCTCGGCTACCGGGTCGACGGCGGGAGCACGCTGGTGGTCTCGTTCTACGGCGGCACCTGCGACAAGTACGGGCTCAAGGCCGAGGAGGCCACGCCCGGGGTGATCCGGGTGCGGGTGGTGATCGCCCAGCCCGCGCCCAGGGGGCAGGCCTGCGCCGCCCTGGTCAAGGTGAACGAGGTGTCGGCCAAGCTGGCGCAGCCGTTCCACGGTGAGGCCGTGCTCGACGTGGCCACCGGCGAGCAGGTCCAGCCGGGCGGGGAGCCGGCCGGCGGGCCGCGCTGACCTCGGGCCGCCCGTGGGAGCCGGGCCGGTCATGACGGAAGGGCGGCGCCGGGAGTACCCCGGCGCCGCCCTTCGGCAGGTCAGCGCTTAGCTGAACGAGTCACCGCAGGCGCAGGAGCCCGTGGCGTTCGGGTTGTCGATCGTGAAGCCCTGCTTCTCGATGGTGTCGACGAAATCGACGGTGGCGCCGCCCAGGTAAGGGGCGCTCATCCGGTCGGTGACGACCTTCACACCGTTGAAGTCCTTGACGACGTCGCCGTCCAGCGAGCGCTCGTCGAAGAACAGCTGGTAGCGGAGGCCCGAGCAGCCGCCCGGCTGCACGGCGACCCGCAGCGCGAGGTCGTCGCGGCCCTCCTGGTCGAGCAGGCCCTTCACCTTGGCCGCTGCGGCATCGGTGAGCTGGATGCCACTCTCGACCTTGGTGGTCTCGTCCTGGACGGTCATGCTTACTCCCGGTCTTTGACGACTATCTGCCGCCAGTGCCAACCAGCGGCCTCCCGGAATCATTTCCGGTCGGTGGTGCTTCCGGGGGACTTTTCGTCGCCCGCTCCCCCACACACCCATGCTCGCACACCGCGGGACCTCGGTCACCGCCCGATCCGGGCGAACCGGCCACGTCACGGGCCCCCTGCGGCCAGGATGGCAGACGTGATCCTTCGTCAGCTCCAGGACACGGCGGCGGACGCCGGGGCCGTGCAGCGCGTGGCCCGGGTGGCCTTCCGCCGGCAGCCCGGTGGCGGGGCCGACCGGCCCGGCGACCGGCCCCCGACCGTGCAGCAGCTGGCCCTCACCCGGCACCTGGTGCGGGCGGACCCGGCGGGCTGCTGGATCGCCGAGCAGGGCGGCGAGCCGGTCGGGGCGGCGCTGTCGCTGCGGCGCGAGGGTGTCTGGATCATGGCGCTGTTCGCGGTGGTGCCGCGGGCCCGGGGGCACGGGGTCGGCCGGCTGCTGCTGGAGCGGACCGCCGCGTACGGGCGGGGGTGCCTGCGCGGGATGGTCTGCGGCGCCCCGTCGCCGGCCGCGGCCCGGCACTACCGGCGGGCCGGGTTCACCCTGCACCCGGCGATGACGCTGAGCGGCCCGGTCGACCGCTCCGGTCTGCTGGATCCGGGCGACATCCCGGTGCACCCCGGGGGCGCCGCCCAGCTGCACCTGCTCGACTCGGTCGACCGCCGGCTGCGGGGGGCCGCGCGCGGGCCGGACCACGCCTACCTGCTGGGCCACTACGAGGAGCTGCTGATCGCGGACAGCCTGGCCGGCAGCGGGTACTGCTACCGGGACGGCGGGGCGGTCAAGCTGCTCGGCGCGACCTCGAAGCGGATCGCGACCCGGCTGCTGCGGGAGGCACTGGCCCGGGTGCCGGACGGGGCCGAGGCGCGGGTGGAGCACCTCACGGCCGAGCAGGAGTGGGCGGTCGACGTGGGGCTGGAGCTCGGCCTCACGGTGGAGACCCACGGCTACCTCGCCCTGCGCGGGATGCGGCCCCCGATGCCGTACATCCCCGACCGGGGGCTGCTCTAGCCGGGGCGCCCGCCCCGGCCGGAGCTGCCCGGACGGCCTCAGACCATGGTGGCGAGGATCTCGTGGACCATCTCCATCGTGGTGCCGGGGTGGAGGAAGGCGAAGCGGGCGACGGTCTCGCCGTCCCAGCCGGTGGGGGTGACGAAGCCGACCTGGTCCGCGAGGAGCTGCTGGGACCAGCGGTAGTAGTCCTCGCGGGTCCAGCCGGTGCGGCGGAAGCAGACGGCGGAGAGCTGCGGGTCGTGCAGCAGCTCCAGGTGCTCGGTGTCCCGGATCACCTGGGCGGTCTCCCGGGCCAGCGTCAGCCCCTCCTCGATCGCGTCGGTGTACGCCTGGGTGCCGTGCACCGCCAGCGAGAACCAGAGCGGCAGGCCGCGGGCGCGCCGGGTGAGGTGGTAGGCGTAGTCGGTGGGGTTCCACTCGTCGCCCTCGGTGTGCAGGACGTCCAGGTAGGAGGCGTCCTGGGTGTGCACGGCCCGGGCGAGCTGGGGGTTGCGGTAGATCAGCGCGGCGCAGTCGAACGGCGCGAACAGCCACTTGTGCGGGTCCACCACGAAGGAGTCGGCGTGCTCGATGCCGTTGTAGCGCTCCCGGACGGACGGCGCGAACAGGCCGGCGCCGCCGTACGCGCCGTCGACGTGGAACCACAGGCCGCGCTCGCGGGTGACCTCGGACAGGCCGGCCAGGTCGTCGACGATGCCCTCGTTGGTGGTGCCGGCGGTGCCGACCACCGCGATCACCGTCTCCGGGTCGGGGTCGGCGGCCAGCGCGGCCCGCAGCGCCTCGCCGGTGAAGCGGCGGTCGACGGTCGGGACCTTGAAGGCCTCCACGCCGATGATGTTGAAGGTGTTCTTGACCGAGGAGTGCACCTGGTCGGCGACGGCGATCCGCAGCCGGGCCTCGGGGCCGACGCCGAGCCGGCGCCGGGCGGTGTCGCGGGCGACCACCAGCGCCGACAGGTTGCCGGCCGAGCCGCCGGAGACGAAGGTGCCGCCGGCCGTCGCGGGCAGGCCCGCACGGTCGGCGATCAGGCGCAGCACCTGGTTCTCGGCGGCGATCGCGCCGGCCGCCTCCAGCCAGGAGATGCCCTGCAGGGAGGCGCAGGAGACCACCATGTCGAAGAGCAGCGCGGCCTTGGTGGGGGCGCACGGGATGAAGGACAGGTAGCGCGGGCTGTCGGCGGAGATCACGGCTCTGGAGAGCTCGTGGTCGTAGAGCTTGAGCACGTCGGCGGCGGGGTTGCCGCGCTCGTTCAGCAGGCCGGCCAGCTGGCCGCGCAGGTGGTCGCCGTCACCGGGGTGGTCGAGCGGCACGGGGTCGTACTGGAGCCGCTCGCGCATGTAGTCGAAGACCAGGTCGACCAGCTCGTTGTCGGGCTGGTGCATGCGGTGCGGGGCTGCGGACACCGGTGTCCCTCTCAGTCGTTCTCGCGGCTCGACGGGCTGCTCCCGGAGCGGGGATTCCGGCGGCTGGTGGGGTTCCTGGGGGCCGACCGGACGCTCTTCAGCCTAGGCAGCAGAAACGTTCCTTCGCGCGTCGGAACGAGGCCCTCCGGGACGGATTCGAGCGCGTTCGGGCCGGTTGGCGCAGGAATCCTGCGCGTTCCCCGACCGCCCCCGCGGCGGGGTGCCGAAGCGGCCTCGCGGTGTCAGCCGATCAGCCGGGAGAGCACCACCGAGCTGCGGCTGCGCTGCACGCCGGGCTCCTTGCGGATCCGCTCGATCACCGCCTCCAGGTGCCGGGTGTCGGAGGCCCGCAGGTGCACCAGCGCGTCCGGATCCCCGGTGACCGTCCAGGCGGCGACCACCTCGGGGAACTGCCGCAGGCTGGCCAGGATCTCCTCGGGCGCGGTGCGCTCCCGGCAGTACACCTCGACGAAGGCCTCGGTCTGCCAGCCCAGCAGCCCGGGGTCGAGCACCACGGTGAAGCCGCGCACCACGCCGCGCGAGCGCAGCCGGTCGATCCGGCGGCGGACGGCGGTCGCGGAGAGGTTGGCCAGCAGCCCGATCTCCGCGTACGAGGCGCGGCCGTCCCGGCTCAGGTGCTCCAGCAGCAGCCGGTCGGTCTCGTCCAGCGACGCCCCGCCCTGGTCTGCCGGTCGGTGCGTGGTCATCGGTGCGGGCTCCACAGGTGGTGCGGGTGGGGGGTGGGGCGCCGTGGCGAACGGCGCCCCACCCCCATTCTGACCAGGACCGGGCTCAGTCCACCAGCAGCACGATCTTGCCCCTGGTCCGGCCCTCGGCGTTCAGTGCCTGCGCGGAGGCCGCCTGGGCGAGCGGGAAGGTGGACGCCACCGGCACCCGAAGCCCGCCCCGGTCGGCCAGCGCGGCCAGTTCGGCCAGGCCTTCGGCGTCCGGGCGGACGAAGACGTAGCGGCCGCCGCGGGCCACCACCCCGTAGTCGGCGATCGAGACCATCCGGGCCGGATCGGCCACCAGCTGGGCCGAGACCTCCAGCGGCTCAGCGCCGCCGACCAGGTCCAGCGCGGCGTCCACGCCCTCGGGGGCGAGCTCGCGCAGCCGGTCCACCAGCCCCTCGCCGTGCGCCACCGGCTCGGCGCCCAGCTCGCGCAGGAAGGCGTGGTTGCGCTCGCTCGCGGTGCCGATCACCCGGGCGCCGATCGCGACCGCCAACTGCACCGCGAGGCAGCCGACCCCGCCCGCCGCACCGTGCACCAGCAGGCTCTCGCCCCGCTGCAGATCGAGCGCCCCGACCAGGCACTGCCGGGCGGTCAGCCCGGCCAGCGGCAGGCCGCCGGCCTGCGCCCAGCCGAGCGAGGCGGGCTTGCGCGCCAGGGTGCGCACCGGCGCGGAGACCAGTTCGGCGTAGGTACCGTGTTCCACCGCGTCCTTGCGGACGTAGCCGATCACCTCGTCGCCCGGGGCGAACTCGGTGACCGCGCCGCCGACCGCCAGCACCACGCCGGCCAGGTCCCACCCCATGATCAACGGGAAGTGGACGTCCATCAGGCCGTCCATCCCGCCCTCGCGGATCTTCCAGTCGACCGGATTGACCCCCGCGGCCTTGACCTGCACCAGGACCGAGTCCGGCCCCACCTTGGGATCCGGCAGTTCGGTGTACTCGACGACCTCGGGGCCGCCGTACCTTCTGATCGCGATTGCCTTCATGGCTCAAGCCAAGCGCGACCGGGCCCGGATATCGATTCGGGCACGCCGGGAAGACGCCGAACCGGCGAGCGGTTCTCGTCACACTGACAGGACGGCCATCGTCAGAGTGACGCTAACGGGTTATCATAGATAGTGTCAGATAGACGAGAAGGCTGGTTCGTTCGATCGGCCGCACAGGAGGGCACCCGCCCGTGACCACCATCACCGAGACCTACGGTGTCGACCCCACCCCGACGCCGCTCGCACTGCTGCTCCTCGGCCGCGAGGCCGACCCCAACAGCGAGCGCGGCGTCGAGTGCCCCGGCGACCTCCCCGCCGCCTCCGACCCCGACCTGGTCGAGCGCGCCCGGGTGGCCAAGGAGAAGCTCGGCGACCGCGTCTTCATCCTGGGGCACCACTACCAGCGCGACGAGGTCATCGAGTTCGCCGACGTCACCGGTGACTCCTTCAAGCTCGCCCGGGACGCCGCCGCCCGCCCGGAGGCCGAGTACATCGTCTTCTGCGGCGTGCACTTCATGGCGGAGTCCGCGGACATCCTCACCAGCAGCGCCCAGCAGGTCGTGCTGCCGGACCTGGCGGCCGGCTGCTCGATGGCCGACATGGCCACCGCCGAGCAGGTCGCCGAATGCTGGGACGTGCTGACCGAGGCGGGCATCGCGGACGTGACCGTCCCGGTCTCGTACATGAACTCCTCGGCCGACATCAAGGCCTTCACCGGCAAGCACGGCGGCACCATCTGCACCTCCTCCAACGCCCAGCGGGCCCTGGAGTGGGCGTACGAGCAGGGCGAGAAGGTGCTCTTCCTGCCGGACCAGCACCTCGGCCGCAACACCGCCGTGCGCGACATGGGCTTCTCGCTGGACGACTGCGTGCTCTACAACCCGCACAAGCCGAACGGCGGGCTCACCGCCGAGCAGCTGCGCGACGCGAAGATGATCCTCTGGCGCGGCCACTGCTCGGTGCACGGCCGGTTCTCGCTGGACTCGGTGAACGACGTGCGGGCCCGGATCCCCGGGGTCACCGTGCTGGTGCACCCCGAGTGCAAGCACGAGGTGGTCTCGGCCGCCGACATGGTGGGCTCGACCGAGTACATCATCAAGGCATTGGACGCGGCCGAGCCCGGCTCCAAGTGGGCCATCGGCACCGAGCTGAACCTGGTCCGCCGGCTGGCCAAGGCGCACCCGGACAAGGAGATCGTCTTCCTGGACCGGGCGGTCTGCTTCTGCTCCACCATGAACCGGATCGACCTGCCGCACCTGGTCTGGGCGCTGGAGTCGCTGGTGGACGGCCGGGTGCCGAACGTGATCACGGTCGACCCGGAGACCGAGAAGTACGCCAAGGCGGCGCTGGACCGGATGCTGGCCCTGCCGTAGCCCGGACCGGGCCCACGGCAAGCAGGAACGTTTCCGCACAGGCATGCGGACATGGAGCGGGGCGGCACCCGGTGGGTGCCGCCCCGCTCCATGTCACGGACTACTCCGGAAGCCCCGGGATCAGGCCGTCGCCCTCGTCCCGCAGCATCTCGCGGACCTCCTCCACCGTCGCCTCGGCGTCGGGAAGGATCAGATCGGACGGCTCCAGGGAGTCGTCCGGCAACGGCGTGCCGAACTTCCTCACGGCTTCGAGCAGGTTGCCGAGGGCGGCCCGGAAGCCCGTCTCGTCACCCGCCTCCAGCGCGGTGAGCAGCTCGTCGTCGAGCCGGTTGAGCTCGTTCAGGTGGCCGTCGCCGACCTTGAACTGCCCCTCACCCATGACCCTCATGATCATGCCGCGCGTCTCCCGGTCCGTCGAGGTCAGGTCACTTGTTGTAGTTGATGGTGGGCGGGGTGTCCTGCTTGCCCTGCTCGATCGCCTGCGGCGCCCCGCCCGGGGTGCCACCGGTGAGCTCGGCCTTCATCCGGGCCAGCTCCAGCTCGACGTCGCTGCCGCCGGCCACCCGCTCCAGCTCGGCCTCGATGTCGTCCTTGCGGCCGAGACCGCTGGCGTCGTCGAGCGCGCCGGAGGCCAGCAGCTCGTCGATCGCGCCGGCCCGGGCCTGCATCTGGGCGGTCTTGTCCTCGGCCCGCTGGATCGCCAGGCCGACGTCGCCCATCTCCTCCGAGATGCCCGAGAAGGACTCCGCGATCCGGGTCTGCGCCTGGGCCGCGGTGTAGGTGGCCTTGATGGTCTCCTTCTTGGTGCGGAAGGCGTCCACCTTGGCCTGCAGCCGCTGGGAGGCCAGCGTGAGCTTCTCCTCCTCGGCCTGCAGCTGCTGGTACTGCGTCTCCAGGTCGGTGATCTGGGACTGCAGGTTGGACTTGCGGGTCAGGGCCTCGCGGGCCAAATCCTCGCGGCCGAGCGAGAGCGCCTTGCGGCCCTGGTCCTCGTACTTCGCGGACTGCTGCTGGAGCTGGGTGAGCTGGAGCTCCAGCCGCTTGCGCGAGGTGGCCACGTCGGCGACGCCCCTGCGCACCTTCTGCAGCAGTTCGAGCTGCTTCTGGTAGGAGTAGTCGAGCGTCTCGCGCGGGTCCTCCGCCCGGTCCAAGGCCTTGTTCGCCTTGGAGCGGAAGATCAGCCCCATACGCTTCATGATTCCGTCGCTCATGGGCCTCGAGTGCCCCCTTCTTCGGGCCTGCGGATTCGTCTCGTAACACGTCGAGTGTATTCGCAGCGAGGTGTTCGCCGCAGTGCACGAGCTGCAACAAGACTGCTACACCAGGCGCCCGTGCGGCATCGTCCCTGGGGTGGATCCGACCCTGATCCCATGATCCACCGGAGGTCGGGGCAGCCCCTGGGGACACGCCCGGGTGATCGATACCGCTTTGGGTCCGACGGCCCTGGCCGAAAGCACCCGGTCAGCACGTACGCTGGTGATGTGTTCCGACGCCGCTCAGATGACGCCTCCTCCGCCACCGCGCTGGCCGAGCAGGACGAGAAGACCCTGTCCCGTGACCCGCAGGCCCCCAAGGGCCGGCCGACGCCCAAGCGCAGTGAGGCCGAGGCCCACCGGCGGACCCGGGTGACCGTGCCCAAGGACCGCAAGGAGGCGAACCGCCAGGCCCGCGACCGGATGCGCACCGAGCGCGAGAAGCAGCGCACCGCCCTGCTGGAGGGCGACGAGCGCTACCTCCCCGCCCGCGACAAGGGCCCGGTGCGACGCTTCGCCCGTGACTTCATCGACTCCCGCTGGTCGGCAGCCGAGTTCTTCCTGCCGTACGCGGTGGTCGTGCTGGTGCTCAGCGTGATGCGGGTGCAGTCGCTCCAGGTGCTCTCCACCCTGCTGTTCATGGCCTTCTTCGTCGTGGTGATCCTCGACTTCCTGCGCCTGGGCCTCGGCCTGCGCAAGGCCCTGCGCGAGCGCTTCCCCGACGACAACACCCGCGGCGTGGTCGCCTACGCCATGATGCGCACGCTGCAGATGCGCCGGCTGCGGCTGCCCAAGCCGCAGGTGAAGCGGGGCGAGCGGCCCTGACCGCGGAGCCGGTCCCGCCGTACTGGGTGTCCGCCGTCGATCCGCCGGCCCCCGGGCGGCACGCGTTGCCCGGGCAGGGCGGCGGTCAGCACGACCGGTTCACCACCCCCCTCGCGCCCACCCACCTGCCGGCCCGCGGGATGCCGCCGCTCGGCAGCGCCGCCGGCCAGTGGCTGGAGCGCCAGGGCGGGCTGCGCAACCTGGTCCGCCAGGAGCTGGTGGCCCGGCAGCTCGCCGAGCAGCTGGCCGGGCACAGCGGTCTGCGGGTGCTCGACGTCGGCTGCGGCCAGGGCACCCAGGCGCTGCGGCTGGCCCGGGCCGGCCACCTGGTCACCGGGCTCGACCCGGACCCGGTGACCCTCGGCGCCGCCCAGGCCGCGCTGGCGGCCGAGCCCGCGGAGGTCCGCTCCCGGGTGCAGCTGCACACCGGCGACGGCCACCACTGCGGGCGCTGGTTCGGCCCCCGCAGCTTCGACGTGGTGCTCTGCCACGACGTGCTCAGGTACCTCTCCGACCCGGATCCGATGCTGGCCTCGCTGGCCCGGGTGCTGGCCCCCGGCGGGACCCTCTCGCTGCTGGTGCGCAACGCGGACGCGCTGGCGATGCGCCCCGGCCTGGCCGGCGACTGGCGGACCGCCCTGCACTCCTTCGAATCGGTGCGCTACACCAACCGGCTGGGCCTGTCGGCCCGCGCCGACCGGCTCACCGACCTCTCGCTCACCCTGACCGAGATCTCGGTGCCGCTGCGCGCCTGGTACGGCGTGCGGGTGTTCACCGACAACACCGCCGACCACGAGGCGCCGGTCGACGGCCGCCAGCTGGCCCAGCTGCTGGACGCCGAGGAGCGGGCCGGCCGGCAGGACCCGTACCGCCAGGTCGCGGCCCTGCTCCACATCTTCGGCGGCAAGTAGGCCGCCCGGCGGGGCTCAGCCCTCGTGCAGGCTCATCGTGTAGATGACCTGGTCGTCGTCGCGCAGCACCGCGCGGTCCGCGCCGCCCTCCCGCAGGTCCTTCCAGGCCTCGCCGATCCACGACTCCGCGTCTCCCTGGCTGGTGAACTCCTCCTGGCCGCCGGCCTCGACGGCCTCGGAGCCGTCCTCCTTCTCGAACCGCCACGTCCACACCATGCCGTGCTCCTCCCACCGTCCGACCGCTGTGTCGTACGGACAGTAGCGTGCCCGCCGTGATCGGTCCCATACCTCGTCAGGGCGCTTCTCCGGCAGGATGGGGCGCATGGCCCACCTCCCCCGCACCCTGATCCTCGGCGGCGCCCGCTCCGGCAAGTCCACCCGGGCCGAGCAGTTGCTCGGCCGGCACCCCGACGTGCTGTACGTGGCGACCGGCGGGCGCCGGGACGGCGACGCCGAGTGGGCGCAGCGGATCGAGCTGCACCGCGAGCGCCGGCCGGCGAGCTGGCGCACCGCGGAGACCTGCGACCTGGAGACCGTGCTGGCGGACCCGGCCGACCCGGCGCCGGTGCTGGTGGACTGCCTGGGGCTGTGGCTGACCGCGGTGATGGACGAGCACGGCGCCTGGGCGGACGACCGGTGGGCGGCCGGCGGCGAGCAGGCGGTGCGGGCGCGCTGCGACGCGCTGGCGCTGGCCTGGCGGCGGACCGGGCGTCAGGTGGTGGCGGTGAGCAACGAGGTGGGGATGGGGGTGGTCCCGGCCACTGCGGCCGGCCGGCGGTTCCGGGACACCCTCGGCCGGCTGAACATGGCGGTGGCCGAGGCCTCGGAGCGGGTCCTGCTCGTCGTAGCGGGTCAGACGCTGATCATCAAGCCTGCTGCCTCCTGACGGCGGGTGCCGTGTAGCCTTCCGGACGATGGACACCACCGTGGATCTCGATACGTTCTCCTCGCTCGTCGAGCGCCCCGACGAGAGTGCCCGGCGCGCCGCCGAGGAGCGCTGGCTGGCATCGGCCAAGCCGCGCGGCGGCCTCGGGCAGTTGGAGGAGCTGGGTAGCTGGCTCGCCTCGGTGCAGGGTGCCGCGCCGACCCGGCCGCTGGTCGCGGCCAAGGTGCTGCTGTTCGCCGGCGACCACGGGGTCGCCTCGCTCGGGGTCTCCCGGCTGGAGGCCGTCGGCGGCACCGCCCGCCGGGTGCACGCCGTGCTGGACGGCACCGCGCCGGTCGCGCTGCTCGCCCGCCGCTACGGCGCGCAGGTCCGGGTGGTCGACCTCGCGGTGGACGCCGATCCCGGGGAGTTCCCCGAGGAGGTGGTCCGGCACCGGGTGCGCCGCGGCTCCGGGCGGATCGACGTCGAGGACGCGGTGAGCGCCGAGGAGGCCGCCCGCGCGTTCCGGGCCGGCATCGCGATCGCCGACGAGGAGGCGGACGCCGGGACGGACCTGATCGTCCTCGGCGACCTGGGAGTCGGCTCGACCACCGTCGCCGCCGTCCTGATCGGCGCGCTGTGCGGCACCGACGCCGCCGCCGTCACCGGGCGCGGCTCGGGCATCGACGACCGGATCTGGATGCGCAAGTGCGCCACCGTGCGCGACGCGCTGCGCCGGGCCCGCCCGGTGCTGGGCGACCAGCTGGCGCTGCTGGCGACCGCCGGTGGCGCGGACTTCGCGGCGATCACCGGCTTCCTGCTGCAGGCCGCCGTGCGCCGGCTGCCGGTGGTGCTGGACGGTGTGGTCTCGGCCGCCTGCGCGCTGGTGGCGCAGCGGATCGCGTTCCGGGCACCGGAGTGGTGGCAGGCCGGGATGTCGACCGGTGAGCCGGCCCAGGCGAAGGCGTACGACCGGCTGACCCTGACGCCGGTGCAGGACCTCGGCGTCTCGATGGGCGAGGGCACCGGCGCGCTGCTGGCGCTGCCGCTGCTGCAGGCCGCCTCGGACACCCTGGCCGAGCCCTCGGCGGTGCCGGCCGCCGGACCGCAGGAGCCGCGGCCGCCGGCCCGGCTGCCGAGCGCCGCGGAGCTGCTGGGCCGGGGCTAGGGGCGGCCCCGATGGCGTTCGACGGACTGCGGTTCGCGTTCGGGACGTTGTCGGTGCTGCGGGTGCGGGTCGACCGCTGGGACCGGCCGACGGCGGGGCGGGCGATGCTCGCGGCGCCGCTGGTCGGGCTGGTGCTGGGCGGCCTGGCGGCGGGGGTCGGCGCGCTGGTCGCGCCGCGCGGCGGCGCCCTGCTGGCGGCGGTGGCCGCGGTCGCGGCACTCGCCGGCCTGACCCGGGGGCTGCACCTGGACGGCCTGGCCGACGTCGCGGACGGGCTGGGCAGCGGGAAACCGGCCGAGGACGCGCTGCGGATCATGAAGCAGTCGGACATCGGCCCGTTCGGCGTGCTGACGCTGCTGCTGGTGCTGCTGGCTCAGGTCGCGGCCCTGGCGGAGGCCTTCACCGACTCGCCCGGGCAGGGCGCGCTCGCCGTGCTGACCGCGGCGGTGACCGCCCGCTGCGCGCTGGCCTGGGGCTGCCTGCGCCCGGTGCCGGCGGCCCGGCCCGGCGGGCTGGGGGCGATGGTCGCGGGCACCGTCCCGGTGGCCGGGGCCTTCGCGGTCTCCGCGGGCGCGGCGGTGCTGCTCTGGCTGGCGGGTGCCGGCCAGGGGTGGCCGGCGCTGCGCGGCCCCGCGGCGCTGGTGCTCGGGCTGGGCTGCGCCGGGCTGCTGCTGCGCCGCTGCGTCCGGCGGTTCGACGGGGTCACCGGGGACGTGCTGGGGGCGCTCGCGGAGACCGCGGCGACCGGCGCGCTGGTGGCACTGACCCTGCTCTGAGCTGCACCTGACGAGCCGGCAGGCCGATACCCGCTCAGCTGACGGCCGATCGCGGACGATGGACCCGTGGCCGCCAACAGGTGCCACCGGCGCAGGTGCGCCGGCCGCGGCCGGCGGACGGCCGGGACACCGGGGGCGCGTGATCCCACCATGCGGACTACCATGCGGGGAGCAACCGTAGCCCTGTGCCCGTTTCCCGCGGAACACGCCGGGGTTATGCCGGTACGGCACCGGTGCCGTACCCGGCCGTGGACCGCGAAAGAACAGGACGCATTTACGTGACTGCACTGTCTGTGAGCACCTCCTCCGCCGCCTCGCTGCGTGCGGATGCCCTGGTGATCGGCGTGGCGAAGGGCCCCAAGGGCCTGGTCGTCGCCTCCGGCGCCGAGGCCGTCGTCGAGGCGTTCGAGGGCAAGCTGGCCGAGGTCCTCACCACCCTGGGCGCGACCGGCGCCGAGGGTGAGGCGGTCAAGCTTCCCGCCGCCGCGGGCCTGAAGGCCCCGCTGGTGCTGGCCGTCGGCCTGGGCGAGAGCGCCGAGGGCGGCTACGACGCCGAGACGCTGCGCCGGGCCGCCGGTGTCGCCGCCCGTACGCTGGCCGGCGTCAAGAAGGCCGCGCTGCTGCTCCCCGCCGAGTCGGCCGAGGAGATCGAGGCCCTCGCGCTGGGCGGCCTGCTCGGCTCGTACAGCTTCGGCAGCTACAAGGGTGCCGGCAGCGGCAAGGAGCCGGTCGGCGAGCTGGTGCTGCTGGCCGCCCGCAAGGGCAGCAAGGACGCCAAGGCCGCCGCGGAGCGCGCCACCGCGCTGGGCGAGGAGATCAACCGCGCCCGCGACCTGATCAACACCGCCCCGAACGACCTGCACCCGAAGGCCTTCGCCGCGATCGCCCAGGCGGCCGGCAAGGAGCACGGCCTCAAGGTCGAGGTGCTGGACGAGAAGGCGCTGGCCAAGGGCGGCTTCGGCGGCATCCTCGGCGTCGGCGTCGGCTCGGCCAACCCGCCCCGCCTGGTGAAGGTGGCCTACACCCACCCGAAGGCCAAGGCGACCCTCGCCTTCATCGGCAAGGGCATCACCTACGACTCGGGCGGCATCTCGCTGAAGCCGGCCGGCCACAACGAGACCATGAAGTGCGACATGTCCGGCGCCGCCGCCGTGTTCGCCGCCGTGGTGGCCGCCAAGCGCCTGGGCCTCGCGGTCAACGTCACCGGCTGGCTCGCGCTGGCCGAGAACATGCCGTCCGGCTCCGCCACCCGCCCCGGCGACGTGCTGCGGATGTACGGCGGCAAGACGGTCGAGGTGCTCAACACCGACGCCGAGGGCCGGCTGGTGCTGGCCGACGCGATCGTCCGGGCCGGCGAGGAGAACCCGGACGTGATCGTCGACGTCGCCACCCTGACCGGCGCCATGGTGCTCGCCCTGGGCAACCGCACCTTCGGCGTGATGGCCAACGACGACGAGCTGCGCACCCGCCTGCACGAGACCGCCGAGGCGGTCGGCGAGCAGTCCTGGCCGATGCCGCTGCCGGCCGAGCTGCGCAAGGCCATGGTCGACACCACCATCGCCGACCTGCAGAACATGGGCGAGCGGATGGGCGGCGGCCTGGTGGCCGGCCTGTTCCTGAAGGAGTTCGTGGCCGAGGGCATCGACTGGGCCCACCTGGACATCGCCGGCCCGGCCTTCCACGAGGGTGCGCCGTACGGCTACACCCCCAAGGGCGGCACCGGCAGCGCGATCCGCACCCTGGTGCGCTTCGCCGAGGACACCGCGAACGCGTGATGCCTCCGGAGGGGCCCGGCACCGCGAGGGCGCCGGGCCCCTTTGGCATTACCAGCCGGTAACGGGCTTCGCAATCAGATCGCCTGTTCGCCTCCGGCGAAACTTTGTTCCGCAG